>NZ_JBQHTP010000003.1:0-206088 GCF_052065655.1 Bittarella sp. HCP28S3_D9
CCCCCCCCCCCCCCCCCCCCCCCCCCCCCCCCCCCCCCCCCCCCCCCCCCCCCCCCCCCCCCCCCCCCCCCCCGCCGGGGACAAGGGGGTCGGGGGCAAGGGCCCCGGCGCGCTGGCTCATCCCCGAGAGGGCGTCGTACTCGCCCAGGATGCCGATGACCGGCCCGCCCGCTCCAAAGGCGGCGGAGAAGGCGGTCTCCAGTCCCCCCAGCCCCCAGGTGAGGGCAAAGCCGGCCTCCTCCAGCGCCGCGGCCAGGGTGCGGGCGGCAAAGTGCTCTTCAAACGAAGTTTCGGGCCGGTCCCAGATGGCGTCGCCCTGGGCGGCCAGTTGGGGGGCGCGGAGGTCAAGGGCGGCCAGGGCCCGCTGTTTTTGCTGTGCCAGATCCATCTCTCTCTTCCTTTCTGTCTGGTCCTTTCCCTTTGGGGGAAAAGTGTGGTACGATGGGTGTAGGAGAAGTATACCACCGCCGCGGCCGGGCGGGGCATACGGATGTTTTATCCCCCCATTGGGGGCGGGCCGGCAGAGGAGGGGTCCAGATGAATACACAACAGCTCATCATTGCGGCGGCAGTGGCCAAAAACCGCTCCATCTCCAAGGCGGCGCGGGAGCTCTATCTCTCGCAGCCCCACGTCAGCCAGCAGATCCGCGCGCTGGAAGAGGAGGTGGGCTTTGCCGTCTTTGCCCGCAGCAACCAGGGCATCGCCGTGACCGCAAGGGGGGAGGAACTGCTGCGCCGGGGCCAGGTGATTTTGGAGGAGGCCGGGGCCATCGCCGCCCTGGCCGGCGGGGAGGAGCCCTGCCGTCTGTCGGTGATGGCGCCGGCCAGCCTGCGCGCCGAGCGGGCCTTCGCCCGCCTGTGCGAGGAGTGCCGGGAGCGGCACCCCCTCCTGCTGCAGCTGAAGCGGGGCGGGTGGGGCGAAGCGGTGGAGCAGCTGGGACGGGGCGCCGTGGACACGGCGGTGGTCCTCTGTCCCCCCAGGGACAGCGCCGCCGGGCAGGCCGCCCTGCTGGAGCGGCGGCAGATCGCCCGCACCCCCCTGGGAAGACAGCCCTTCGCCCTGACCGTCGCCCGGGAACACCCCCTGGCAGAGGGGCCGCTGACCCCCGAACGGCTGCTGGAATACCCCTGCATCCTCTACGGCGGCCTGGGCCAGTTGGAGGGGTACTTCCCCGCCGATTACCGCTGTTGCCTGGCGACCGCCCGCCGCATCGAGGTGGAGGACCGGGAGGTGCGGCTGCGGCTGGCCGCCGAACAGGTGGGGTACCTGGTGGGGATCCCCCTGCACCCCAGCCAGCTGGAGGGGTACCGCCTGGTGAGCCGGGAACTGCCGGGGGCCGGCTGCGAGATGGCCCTGCTCTGCCGGCGGGAGCGGGCGCAGGACCCGGTGGCCCGGCGCTTTGCCCAGCTGGTGTGCGAGGAGATGGGCCATTAGGCCGCAGGCGACAAAAAGAGGGGGCGCTGTCTTGTGACAGCGCCCCCTCTTGGGTGTTGCGATTTTACTCGCCCTTCTTTTTCAAAGGGGTCTGGTTTCCCTGGGCGTCCACCAGGACGACCCGGTCGAGCTGGCTGCGCAGGTTTTCGCGGCAGTAGGCCAGGTACTCCTGGCGCAGGGCCTGGCGCTCGGCGCTCTCCTCCGCGGTGAGGGGGCGCTCTTTGGCCAGGTGGGCCAACTCGTTGATCCGCTCGATTTTTTCTCTCTCCATCTTGGGGCGGGCTCCTTTCCCGGCCCGGGGCGGGCCTTCACTGGTCATTGTAGCGCCTGCGGCCCCCGTTTTCAAGCCCCCGCGGGGCGCTCGCCGGGGTCGGACGCCGGCTTCTGGCGCAGGCTGAAGCCCACCAGGCAGAGCCCCGCCGCCGCCAGGGCGGTGTAGACGATGAACATGATCCGCAGACTGGCGTAGGCCAGAAAGAGGCTGGCCAGGGCGTTGCCCACAATGCCGCAGACGGCCACCTGCACCGCCGCCGAGAGGGCGATGGCCGAGGAGCGCAGCCGCTGGGGGGTGACCGAGGCGGTGTAGCGGATGAGGGCGGGGTTGTAGAGCCCCAGGGCCGCCGCCTCCAACAGCTGCATGTAGATGGCCACCTGCAGGGAGTTCGCCAGGGCGAAGGAGAGGCTGCGCCCCACCACCAGCACGCAGGCGAAGAAGAGCACCTTCTTGTTGGAAAACCGCTTTTCCAGTTTGGGGTAGAGGAGCATGAAGGGGAAGACCCCCACCGACATCATGGTGACGGCCATCCCCTGGTCGCCGGCCGTGCCCCCGAACTGGCCGATGAGCATGGGCAGGTAGGTGACCACCGCCCGGTTGCCGATGTTGAGCAGGAGCAGCCCCCCCAGCAGCAGGGCGAAAGCCCGATTTTTGAGGAGGGCCTTGCCCGCCTGCCAAAAGGTGTAGTGCCCCTCCCCCCGCCGCTGACCGGCGCGGTTTTTGCAGGGCACCGAGGCAAAGAGGGAGGCCGCCACCAGGGCCGGGGCCATAAAGGCCGCGTGCAGCCAGAAGATGGTCCCCTCCCCCCAGGCGGAGATGGCCCTGCCCACCAAAAAGCCGGACACCGCGCAGGTAAATGCCCCGATCCCCCGGGCCACGCTGTAGACGATGCGGGCGTTCTTCTCGGCCGCCTGGGTGGTCCAGGAGTCCAGCAGGGTCACCAGGGACTGGTCGAAAAAGGCCAGCGCCAGCACCGCCGCTGCCGCCAGGGGGAACGACGAGGCGGCCAGGGGCACCAGAAACCCCACCGGGATGGCCCCGCCCATGAGGGCGAGGACGATCCACTTGACGGGGATCTTGCTGTCGGCCAGGTAGCCCAAGAGGGGCTGCGCCACCAGGCTGACCGCCGCCATCAGCGAGTAGACGACGCCCACCTGGGCGTCGGTGATGGAGCGGCTTTTCAAAAAGACCGCCATAAAGGAGAAAGAGGCGGTGTAGGCCATGTAGTAAAAGCCGTAGGCCGCGCCGATCGCCCAGGGCCCGCCCCTCCCCTGCTGCCGCTGCTTGTTCACCTGTACCGCCCCTTTCCCGCCGGTTTCTCTGATTCCATATTGTGTCAAACCGGCTTTTGCTATACAATAGACCCAGTCTGTTTTTGCCGCGGCCCGCAGAGGCCGCCAAATGGGAAAGGGGGAACCGCCGATGGAGCGCAGCCTGGAGACCGAGAGCGGGATCCTCCGCTACCGCTGCGAGCGCAAGCGGGTCAAAAACATCAACGTGCGCATCGACCGGGAGGGGCAGGTGCTGGTCTCCTACCCGGCGGGCTGCCCCCTGTCGGCGGTGGAGGCGTTTTTGCGCCAGAAGTCCCGCTGGATCGCCCGCGCCCAGGAGCGGATGGCCCGCCGCGCCGCCCAGGCCCAACAGCCCCGGCACGTGCAGACTGGCGAGCGGGTGGAACTGCTGGGCAAGCCCTACACCCTGCGCATCTGCCAGGCCCTGCCCCCGGTGGCGAGCGAGCCCGACGGGCCCGGCCTCGCCTGGGAGGGCATCCTCTTTTTAAAGGTGGAGGACCCCGCGCGGGAGGAGAGCCGCAAGGCCGCCTTCGCCCGCTTTGTGGACTGTTGCAGCGCCCGGGTCTTTGCCGACGCCAACGACCAGGTGGCCCCCCTCTTTGCCCCCCTGGGGGTGCCCCGGGCCGAGGTGCGAGGGCGGCGGATGACCGCCCGCTGGGGCACCTGCCACACCCAAAAGGGGCAGATCACCCTCAACAAATTTCTCCTCCACCTGCCCCGCCAATGCCTCTGTGGGGTGCTGGTACACGAGTACGCCCACTTTCTCTACCCCGACCACGGGGAGCGGTTTTGGGCCCTGGTGCGCCACCTCGACCCCCAAAATCCCCAGACCGAGGCACTGCTGCGGGGGTACTCGCCCCACTTTTAGGGGGCTTCTCCTTTGTAAAAACGTTTGCACAAATTGCACAAAACCCCTGCTCCCGCCCCGGCCAAAGCGCTGAAAATGGGGGGGAGCGGTTGTGCTGGGGAAACAGACGTGTTACCATGCAGGTGACACAGTGCGACTGCGCGCTGCCCATCTGGCCCCCTGCCGGGCAATTTTGCGGGCGCCGCCGCGCGGTGCGAAGTGGGATCGACCGGCGCCAGAGGCGCCCTTTTTTTGCGCCCGCCGCACCGATTTTGAAACGGAGGGAACCCCTATGCCTGTAAAAGCCTACGATATGCTCGCCCACACCCTGACGCGCGCCGGCATCCCCGGCCCCAAGGCCCTGCAAGCCCTGCGCCACTACGTGGTGGCGGGGGATGTGGATCGCGCCTGCGACGTGGCCTTTGACATGTACCGCACCAGCGAGGACTGGGAGGGCCGCATCTGGGACGAGCTGATGCAGATCGCCCTGCGGGAGGTGGGGCTGGCAGACCCCTACGCGGTGGAGCAGGTGCACAGCCTGCGCAAAATCAAGGAGACCACCGAGATCTACAACCCCGCCGGCGGCGGGATGCACTGCCTCTGCTTTGTGCAGGCCATCCGCTACCTCTGCGCCTGCGGGCGGGACGACTCGCTGGAGGCGGTGGCGAAAGAGATCCGCGGCGCCCTGGACGGGGGCGCGCAGCCGGTGATCCCCGACTTCTGCTACGACCACCACACCCGTCTGGGGGTGGAGTGGGGTCGCACCCCGCTGGACTTCCTCGACCCCGACGGCGGCTCCAAGGTGGTGCCCGCCCTGGAGGGGGTGGCCGAGCCCTACATCGCCCGGCTGCGGGAGATCCTGACCCCCGAATACGGCCACGGCGAAAAGTACAAGGCCCCCGGCTACATTGCCTGGGAGCACTTCAACGCCCGCAGCGGGGTCTCCGCCGACCTGATCCTGGCCGCCTTCCAAAAGTGCATCCGCCGGGCCATGGAGCACGAGGCCCTGATGGTGGCCTGCGACGGCTTCCTCTCCGGGCGGGACTTTGAGGAGTACTTCTTCAAGCGGATGGTCATCATGTCCATCGAGGACATCGGCATGGGCGACCCCAACTGCCACCGGCTGATGGCCGCCTACCGCGACAGCCGCACCTACTTCCCCGACGACCCGGACACCCGGCTGATGTACCTGTTGCAGGGGGTGCGCTACCTCTGCTCCTGCAAAAAAGAGCGCGCCACCGAGCTGATCAAGGGGATCATGGTCAAGGAATTTGCCGCCGGCAAGGTGCCGGAGATGCCGGAATAGAGAAAAAAACGACAAAAAAGGGGGGCGCCTGCAGGCGTCCCCCTTTTTTGTCTTTCTCTCACGGCAGGGTGGAGAGGATGAAGCCCAGCAGGTAGTAGCCCAGGGCCAGCCAGATCGCCGGGCTGCGCAGCAGGGCGGGCCACCGCCACTCCCGCGGGACAGCGGGGTCGTTTGGGGGGAGGGCGACCTCCCGGCAGAAGAGCCTGCCGCCGTAGAGGACGGCTGCCACCGCCGCCGCCCCGGCCGTGACCAACAGATAGAGGAGGGCCCAGCCCCCCTCCAGCAGGGGGAGGGCCAGGGCCACGGCGTTGTTGAGCAGGTGGAGGGCGGCGGTGTAGAGGGGGGAGCCGGTCTGGTCGGCCAGATACCCCAGATAGAGCCCGATGACAAAGGCGGGCAGTCCCTGGGGCAGGTTGCCGTGAGCCAGGGCGAAGAGGAGGGCGGAGACGACAATGGCAAAGCGGCGGCCGCAGGGGGCGAGGGCCCGCAGCAGCACCCCGCGAAAGGCGTACTCCTCCACCAGGGGGGCCGCCGCCACCGCCGTCAGCAGCAAAAAGAGGGCGGGCGCACCCCCGGTGAGGGAGAAGTCGGGGCTGACGGGGGCCAGTCCCCACCCCCGAAGCAGCCCGGCCAGCGCCTCGGCCGCAGCGGTGGCGAGGGTGTTGAGCCCCAAGAGCACCAGACAGCGCCCCCCAAAGCACCGCCACGTCCCCGCCGGCAGTGGGGTCCGGCGCCAGACGGGGGCCAGCCCCAACTGCCGGCGCAGCCACCAAAAGGGCAATGCGCCCGAAAGGAGGGCCGAGAGCAGCCCGGCCGCCCCCTGCCAGGTGGGACTGGGGTCGCCGGGGGCCGTGTTCCCCCCCAGGAGGGAGGTGATCTCCCAGCCGAGGAGGGAGAGGAACCCCAGCGCCAGGGGGAGGAGGGCGTAGCCCAACAGCGCCGCCCCCACCAGCTGGTAGCGGCGGCGGGCCCCCTCGCACAGCAGCCGGGCGCGCTCCCCCCTTCTCCTCACGGCGCTCTTCCCCCTCTCCCCTCTTTTAAGCAGGGCAATTTTTTGTACAGTTGGATAAAATCATTGTACCAGTTTTTGGCGAAAGCACAAGTCTGGGGTTTTGCCGTTGACAGGGTTTGTCCAACTTGATATCATAGAAGAGAACGTAAAAACAACGCAATTTCCGCCCGCAGAGGGCGGCGCGATCGCAGACGGTATGGTGGCGGGCATCTGGCGCAGCTGCGCCCGGGCGCCCGCCCCCTTTTTGTGGAAAGACCCCTTTGGGGAAGGGCGGTCTGTGCGCCGACAGGCGGAAAAAAGAGGAGGATGTGAAATGGCAGAAGCGATTGCCCGGCCCAAAAAACGGCATACCGACATGACCAAGGGGCCGATTGCCAAAACCCTGTTTTTCTTTACCCTGCCCATGTTCCTGGGCAACCTGTTCCAGCAGCTGTACAACATGGTCGACTCCATCGTGGTGGGCAACTTTGTGGGCCCCAGCGCCCTGGGGGCCGTGGGCTGCACCTTCCCCATCGTCTTTGTGGCCATCGCGGTGGCCAGCGGCCTGGGGATGGGCTGTTCGGTGGTCACCAGCCAATACCTGGGGGCCAAGGACTACGGCTCGGTGCGGATGTCGGTGACCACCTCGCTGATCTTCAACCTGGTGGTCTCCATCGCCCTCTCGATTTTGGGGATGGCCGCCTCGGGGACGGTGCTCAAATGGATGCGCACCTCCCCCGAGACCATCGACATGGCCACCGAGTACCTGTTCATCTACTTTCTCGGCCTGACCTTCATGTTCATGTACAACACCATCGCCGGCACCTTTCGGGCGCTGGGGGACTCCAAGACCCCGCTGTACTACCTGATCCTCTCCTCCTTCCTGAACATCGGGCTGGACCTGCTCTTTGTCATCCAGTTCGGGATGGGGGTCGCCGGGGTGGCCTGGGCCACCATGATCGCCCAGGGCATCTGCGCGGTCTTCTCCTTTATCCACCTGATGAACCGCTTGGGGCAGTTTGAAAAGCGGGCGGACCACCGGGTCTTCAGCACCGAGATGCTGCGCACCATCGTGCGGCTGGCCATCCCCTCCATGCTGCAGCAGCTCTCGGTCTCCATCAGCTCGGTCCTCTGCCAGACGGTGATCAACGGCTTTGGGCCGATGCTGGTGAGCGGCTACACCGCTGCCAACAAGATCGAGTCCATCGCTGGCATGCCCATCATGAACCTGGGGATGGCCGTCTCCACCTTTGTGGCGCAGAACATCGGCGCTGGGAAGATGGAGCGGGTGAAAAAGGGCTTCAAGAGCGCCCTCATCATGGTGCTGATCTTCGCCGCCGCCTCCTGTGTGCTGCTGCTCCTCTTCGGGCCCAACCTGGTGGGCATCTTCGTCAACCGCGAGGTGGAGGGCGCCGCCGAGGTCATCAACTGGGGCACCTATCACCTGGTGCACATGGCCTTCATCCTCTTCATCCAGGGGCTGATGTTCACCGGCGAGGGGATGCTCAAGGGCGCGGGAGATATGAATTTGCTGGTCTTTTGCACCCTCACGGGGATGGTGCTGCGCACCATCTGCGTCTTCGCCCTGGCCCCCAAGGTGGGCTTTGCCGCCATCTGGTTCTCCATCGCCCTCGGTTCCCTCACCGAGGTGATCATCGCCTTCTGGCGGTATTTCCAGGGCGGCTGGAAGGAGAAGGCCATTGTCTCCGACAGCGGGGAAGAGGCCCCCGAAGAGGCGGGAGCCGAGGCCTAGACGGCCCGGCAAATTCTCCCTTCAAAAACAAAAAGTCTCTTTTTTCGTCTTTACAAACGCCCCTTCTCCGGCTATGATGGAGGTGGAGAAAACGCTTGCGAAGATGGCGTCTCACTTTGTAAAACGGGCGGGCGACCGCCTGGAATAAAACGTCTAGGAGGAAGATTCAATGTCTCTTCAATACCACCTGAAAATCAAAGAGGGAGATGTGGCCCCTTACGTGCTGCTGCCCGGCGACCCCAAGCGGGTGCCCATCGTCGCCAGCTACTGGGATGAGGCCCACTTCGTGGCCGACAACCGGGAGCACGTGACCTACACCGGCGTCTACAAGGGCGTCCCCATCTCCTGCACCAGCACCGGTATGGGCTGCCCCTCCACCGCCATCGCCATGGAAGAGCTGGCCCGCTGCGGGGTGAAGAACTTCATCCGCATCGGCACCTGCGGCACCTTCCAGGACTACGTGAAGAAGGGCGACATGCAGATTTTTGACTCCGCCTGCCGCTACGACGGAACTTCCTACCACTACGCCCCCGGCCCCTTCCCCGCCGTGGCCGACCACGATACCGTCGAGGCCGCCGTCCGGGCCGCCAAGGAGCTGGGCCTGCCCTACCACGTGGGCACCACCCGCACCCAGGACACCTTCTACGCCAACTACCCGAAGCCGGGCAGCGCCTTTAACGGCTTCTGGCAGTCCCGCTGGGAGAACTTCTACCCCGACCTGAAGAGACTCAACGTCATGGGCGGCGAGATGGAGACCAGCATCGTGCTGGTGCTCACCCGCATCTGGGGGCTGCGCGGCGGCGCCATGGCCGTGACCCTGGACAACATCATCGACTCCCAGGAGGACGAGGGCGAGTACGAGCCCGAGCAGGCCCTCGACCACAGCGAGGACAACATCAAGACCCTGTCCCTGATGGGCTGCGAGACCATCAAAAAGCTCTACGAGATGGACCAGGCCGCCGGCAAGTAAGCCACCGGTCAAATTGCCACCTGTAAAGGGGGGCGCGACAACTGCTGTCGCGCCCCCCTTTTTTGTCCCTTTTTCAGCAAACGCGAGAGGGGGCGGGGCTGGCAGGCCCCGCCCCCTGATATGGGAGAGGTGATTGTGTATTTGAAGGGCGCTAGAAGGCGCCTTCAAAGCTCTTTTGCACCAGCTGGACGAAGAGGTCGCGGTCGGCCCGCAGACCCACCTGGACGTTGGCCGCCCGGCCGGTGGCGCCCTCCCAGTCGACCACCGTCTGGCCCCGGTGCTCGCCGGGGGTCAGGCAGATGTCCACATAGTAAGGGCTGGTGTGCAGCAGTTCGGGGTAGGCCAGGCAGCCCACCGCCAGGGCGTCGTGGATGACGCAGTTCTCGCCAAAGCGGGCGTTGGAGGCGGCGTACCACTCCAGCCCGTCGCAGAGGACCTGGGAGAGGGGGTCCCGGTGGGCCTGGCGCAGCTGCGCCCGCTCCCCGTCGGTGAGGTAACAGTCTCTGGTGCAATCCAACCCGCACATGATGATGGGGGCCCCGCAGGCAAAGACGGTGGCGGCCGCCTCGGGATCGTTGTAGATGTTGACCTCGGAATAGGGGGTGACGTTGCCCCCCTTGGCCGCGCCCCCCATGAGGGAGATCACCCGGATCTTCTCGATCAAGTCGGGGCGGGCGGTGACCAGGCGGGCCAGGTTGGTGAGGGGGCCCACCGGCACCAGGGCCACCGGCTCCTCGCTTTTTTCCAGCAAGTCGGCCAGAAAGGCCACCGGGTCGTCGCTGTCGGGGGCGGCGGCGAGGGACGGCGGGGGAACGGCGTTCCCCATCCCCTCCTTGCCGTGGAAGATGTGCTCGCTGTCCTCGAGTTCGGGGCGGTCGGGCTGGCAGAGGGGGACAGCCGCCCCCTTGCAGACCGGCACATCCAGGGCCAATAGCTCCTTGAGCCAGAGGGTATTGCGCAGGGTGTAGTGCAGGGGGCGGTTGCCGAAGGAGGCCACCAGCCCCAGCAGCTTGATGGATCGGCAGCGGGCGGCCAGGGTGATGGCGACGGCGTCGTCCACCCCGGTGTCCACGTCCAAAATAACGGGGATCGGTTTCATCTTTTCACATTCCTTTCCGGCGGCTGCCCGCCGCAAAACAGGCGGTGCGCCCGTCTAGAGGGTGCCCTTGACCGCGGCCGAGACCAGCTGCCAAAAGCGCTGGGGGTCGGCGGCGACCCCCACCTGCACGTTGGCAGGGCGGCCCAGCCGGTCCTCCCAGTCCACCACCGTCTGACCCCGGTGCTCGCCGGGGGTCAGGCAGATGTCCACGTAGTGCTCCTCCGTCCGCAGCACCCCCTCGTCGATGAGGCAGGCCACGGCCAGGGGGTCGTGGAGCAGTTCGTCGATGGAGAGGTAGAAGGCCCCGCTGTCGCAGAGGACCTGGGCCAGTTCGCCCTCGCCTTCGGCACGCAGCTCCTCGACCATGGCGGCGGTGACCACGCAGTCCCGGGTGCAGTCGAGGCCGCACATGACGATGGGTGCCCCGCAGCCAAAGACGGTGGCGGCCGCCTCCGGATCACTGGAGATGTTGGCCTCGACAAAGGGGGTGACGTTGCCGCCCCGGCCCGCGCCCCCCATGAGGGAGATCACCCGGATCTTGGGGATGAGGTCGGGGCGGGCCACCACAAAGCGGGCCACGTCGGTGAGGGGGCCCACCGGGATGAGGGCCACCGGCTCCTCGCTCCTCTCCAGGATACCGGCCAAAAAGGCCACCGCGTCCTCGCTGGCGGGGGTGGCGGCAAGGGTGGCGGGGGCCACCACCGGGCCCAGTCCCCGGTCGCCGTGGCAGTTGACGACCCCCTCCTCCGGCACCCAGTCGGGCTCGCAAAAGGCGTGGGCCGACCCCTTGCAGACCGGCGTCTGCACCCCCAGCAGCTGGGTGAGCCAGAGGGTGTTTTGCAGGGTGTTTTCCAGCTTGCTGTTGCCAAACGAGGCCACCAGCCCCAGCAGGTCGATCTGCGGGCTGCGGGCCGCCAGGGCGATGGCAAAGGCGTCGTCCACCCCAGTGTCCACCAACAAAACGGCGGGAATCGATTTCATCGAGCATCCTCCTTTTTCTTTCCCTGAATGTATGATAAACTATATAGGAACTATACAGTCAATCGGATTTGCGAATATTTTTTGCACAAAGAATCGGAGGGGATTTTGTGGAAAAAGGCAGGCGCTCCCTCTTTACCGTCAGCCAGTTCGCCCAGATGTGCGGGGTCTCCCGCCAAACTTTGATCTATTACGACAGAGAGGGCATCTTCTCCCCCCAGGTGGTGGGCGAAAACGGCTACCGCTACTACTCCCACCTGCAGTACGACGAGCTGGAGACCATCCTCACCATGTGGGACCTGGGGGCCCCCCTGGCGGAGATCCGCAGCCGCCTGCTGGAGGGGGAGGAGGGCGGTCTCCTCCCCCTGCTGGAAGAGGAGGAGCGCCACCTGGACCGGGAGATCGCGCGGCTGGAGTACCTGCGGGAATCGGTGCGGCGGAAGCGACAGCTGGCCCTCTTGGCCCAGAGCCACCCGCCCTTCTCCCCCTGGGTGGAGCGGCGGGGACCGCGCCATTTTTTGCTGGAGCCCTTTTCCGCCCCCATCACCCCGGCCAGCTACGCCCAGACCGCCGCCGTCCTCTCCCGCTACTGCCGGGCCCACCAGTACGGGCAGGGCAACTCGTCGGGGGCCGGGGTCTCGCGGGAGCGGCTGGAGGCGGGGGACTATTTCAGCGCCAGCTACTACGCCATGGAGCACCCCGCCCCCACCGGCGACGAGAAGGAGCACCTGGAACCGGCGGGTCGCTGGGCCATCATCCACCACCGGGGGTACTACGACTCGGCCTGGGAGAGCTACGGCCTGCTGCTGTCCTACATCGCCCGGAAGGGGCTGCAAATCACCAGCGGCAGCTACGAGTCGCGGCTGCTGTCGGCGGACTCGACCAGGGACCCCGAGCGCTACCTGACCCGCATCGAAATCCGGGTGGAGTGAAGAGGTTTTTGTCTGCAAAAAACAAAGTCGCCGGTAAAACGGCTGGCCGGCACGAGTTCAAAAGGGGCTCGTACCGCCTCTGCGCCGCAAGGGGCACCGAAATTTCGGGAGCGCGCTGCACCCGCTGACACCGGCAGCCCAGCGATCCGGGAGCGCGGTTCGCGCCGCCCCAGCCCAAAGAGTTTCCTTCTTTGCGCCTTCGGCGCCCTCCCCTTCACGCAACCCGTGTGCCAAGGCCATTTGTCTCCCCCGACAAAAACGGAGAAGCGGGGCGCGAACGCTGCAATAGGAGAGCCGGCGGTCGTTTGACCGCCGGCTCTCTCTTTATTTTTGGGCAAAGGGCCGCTATTTTCCCAGGCTGTCGATCAGAACGGGCAGCTGGGCGAGGGTGGGGATGACCGGCGCCCCCGAGGCCCGCAGCGCCGCGGGGCTCTGGTGGCCGCCCTCTACCAGGATGCAGTCGCAGCCCAGGGCGCGGGCCACCTCCAGGTCGTGAAGGGTGTCCCCCACAGCCACCAGCTGGTCGGGCGAAAAACCGCTCTGGGCCAGCCAGCCCTCCGCCAGGCCGCGCTTGCCGTGGGCCAGGTCGTGCTCCACCCCGAGGATGGCCGAAAAGCGGGAGGCGATGGAGAAGGGAGCCATCTGGTGGGCCAGACTCCGCCGCCCGGAGGCGGAGATCAGCACCTGGCAGAGCCCCCGCTCCTCTAAGGCGGCCAGCGCCTCCTCCGCCCCCGGGCAGAGGGCGCAGGCGGAACAGGCGGCCTCGTAGCGGCGGATGTAGTCGGCCGCCACCGCCTCGTAGGGTTCGGCGGAAAAATCAAACCCCAGCCGCTGATAGTAGTCCCGCACCGGAAAGGTGAACACCTGCAGGTAGGCCTCCCGGCTGGGGATTGGGGGGAGCCCCCGCTCCGCCAACAGCTCATTTTCCACCTGGATACAGACGTCCAGGTCGTCAAAGAGGGTGCCGTTCCAGTCCCAGATGACGCAGCGCTTGGGCACAGCTGTCCCCTCCTCTCTCGGCCCCGCCGCCAGGGGCGGGGCTTTTAGTCCAGGTCGGCGCCGTTGGTGGCGATAACCTTTTGGTACCAGTAGTAGCTGTCTTTCTTGATGCGCTCGCAGCTGCCGCCCTCCTCGTCCCGGTCCACATAGACAAAGCCGTAGCGCTTTTTGTAGCCGTTGGAGGTGGAGAGCAGGTCCATGAACGACCAGGGGTTGTAGGCCAGCACCTCGACGCCGTAGTGCATGGCCCGCTGGATGGCCTGGATGTGGGCGCGCAGGTAGTCGATGCGGTAGCTGTCGTGCACCTTTTTGTCGTCGGTGAGGGTGTCGTAGGCGCCCATCCCGTTTTCGGTGATCATCAGCGGCTTGCCGTAGCGGGCGTAGATGTCACGGAGGATGAACTCCAGGCCGACGGGGTCGATGGCCCAATCCCAATCGGTGGTGTCGCAGGCGGGGTTTCGGACGATCTGGAAGAAGTCGGGCTCGGTCTCGTAGGACTCGATCTCCCCCTTCTTGCCGGTCCAGTTGACCCCCTGCTCGGTGCGCTCGGTGGCATCGCCGGCGCTGCGGGCGCAGTCGCTGGAATAGTAGTTGAAGGCCAGGAAGTCGGAGTACCCCTCTTTAAAGAGGTCCAGATCCCCCTCCTCGATCACCGGGGCCATGTTGTGCTCCTCCAGGTAGATCATGGAGGCCTTGCTGTACTCCCCCTTGAAGTAGACGTCTAAGTAGAAGAGGGTGCGGAAGTCCACCGCGTTGAGCATCCCCAGCGCGTCCTCGGGCTTGGAGGTCAGGGCGTAGATGGGGGCGGTGTTGATGGCCGCGCCCACCATGCCGCCGGGGACCAGCTCGTGCACCAGCTTGCAGGCGGTGGCGTGGGCCAGGTTGAGGTGGTGGTTGATCTGGTAGCGGATCTGGGGGTCGTCCAGGTACTTCTCGGGGATCAGGCACTTCTGGGTCCAGAACTGAACGATGATGCTCTGCTCGTTGATGGTGGTCCAGTACTTGACCTTGTCCTTGAACTCGTTGATGATGAAGCGGGCGTAGTGGGCAAAGTCCTTCACGCTCTCCCTGCTGATCCAGCCGTCGTACTTTTCGACCAGGGCCAGGGGCATGTCGTAGTGGTAGAGGGTGGGGATGGGGGTGATGCCGTTTGCCAGCAGCTCGTCGATGAGGTCGCGGTAGAACTGCACCCCTTTGGGGTTGGGCTCCCCATTTCCCTGGGGGAAGACCCGCGACCAGGAGATGGAGAAGCGGTAGGAGGTCATCCCCAGCTCTTTCATCAGGGCCACGTCCTCCTTAAAGCGGTGGTAGTGGTCGCTGGCCAGGGAGGCGTCGGCCACGCCGGGGCGGCGGTTGATGACGTCCTGCTGGGAGAGGGCCTTGCCGTCCTCCTCGGCGGCGCCCTCCACCTGGTAGGCGCTGGTGGAGGCCCCCCACATGAAGTCCTTGGGGAAGGGGCGGTAGTTGATTGCCATTGGTCTGGTTCCTCCTTTTTCTCTGTGCGGTTATTGCAGGCAGGCCCGCAGCTCTGCCAGCACGGACGGGAAGTCGACTTTGGAAAAGTCGGTGGTGTCCACCGTGACCACCGGGCCCAGGTGGAATTTCTCCACCTCCCAGCTCGTCACCATGGCCTCAAACTCGTCCCAGTCCTCCAAGATGGTGGCGGGGTCGCTCTCGCCGGGGAGGAGGGGGTAGTGGTCGTCGATGGCGTGGGCCGGGTGGCGGTCGGGGGCGTGGTTGCGGGCGCAGAGCCGGTCAAAGATGACCCGCAGGTCGCCGGTGAGGTAGAGGGTGACGCAGCGGCAGCCAAACTCGGCGGCCAACTTCTCCACGTCGGGGAGATCGCAGGCCTTGAAGTTGCTCTCGATCATGGCGTCGCCCCCGGCTTCCAGGCAGCGGCGGGCGTCGTAGTAGAGGATCTCGGTGCTGGCGCGGTCCAGCTGCTCCTTGCCCTGGGGGGACTGAAAGCCCACCACGTCAAAGAGGATCTCCTTCATCTTGTCCTTGCAAAAGAGGGGGACGCCCAGCTCCCTTTGCAGGTACTCGGAAAGGGTGGTCTTGCCGGTTCCGGGCAGCCCGGCGACAATGTAGAGGGTGCTCATTTCTGCCTATTTCCTCCTGTCCTTTTTTCCGGTTGGGGTATTGCCGGTTCTATGATAGCACGGAAAAACGCCGGGGCGCAATCGGCCTTTGCAAAAAAAGGGGACAAACGCCCAATCAGCGCGTTCTGCCCAAAAAGAGGGGGCGCTTTTCGCCCTTCTCCACAAGGTGCGGCCGGCGCCCTGGCGCTTTGGGCGGGGGCGGGGTACAATGGACAAAAGGAGGGATGTCCCCATGGCCAAATACCGGTGTTCCGTCTGCGGATATATCTATGACGAGGGGGAGGAGGGCCGCCCCTTTGTCCAGCTGGAGGAGGGGTGGCGCTGCCCCCGCTGCACCGCCCCCAAGGCGCTGTTTGAGCGGGTGGAGGAAGCGCCCCCGCCGGCGGGCGGAGAGGAGGGGTCGGCGCCGGGGAGCCCCGACGCCGACCCCCACCTGGCGGAAATCGACCGCCTGGCCCGCACCGGGGTGAGCGAGACGGCGGCCATGGCCACCACCCTGCCCCTGCCCCGGTGGGAGGACATCCTCTTCCTGGGCGGGCAGCTGGCGCGGCTGCCCCTGCTCGACGAGGAGCCGGTGGCGACCGAGACGGTGATCGGGCGGCACGCCCAAAAGCCGATGGCCCTCTCCATGCCCCTCTACATCTCCCACATGTCCTTCGGCGCCCTGTCGCGGGAGGCCAAGGTCGCCCTGGCCAAGGGGGCCACTGCCGCCGGCACCGCCGCCTGTTCGGGGGAGGGGGGCATCCTGCCCGAGGAGCAGGCGGCCGCCGCCACCTACCTCTACGAGTACCCCCCCAACGGGTACAGCGCCATCGACGAGAACCTGCGCCGGGCCGCCGCCATCGAAATCAAGATCGGCCAGGGGACCAAGCCGGGGATGGGGGGCCACCTGCCGGGGGAGAAGGTGACCGCCGAGATCGCCGCCCTGCGGGGCAAGCCCGTGGGGGAGGACATCCACAGCCCCTCCCGCTTCCCCGGCATCGAGACCCCCGGCGACCTGCGGGCCCTGGTGAGCCGGCTGCGCGACCGCTCGCAGGGGCGGCCCATCGGGGTGAAGATCGCCGCCGGCCACCTGGAGGAGGACCTGGCCTTCATCGCCCAGTCGGGGGCGGATTTCATCACCATTGACGGCCGGGGCGGGGCCACCGGCGCCAGCCCCCGCTTTCTGCGGGACAGCACCAGCCTGCCCACCATCTACGCCCTGCACCGGGCCCGCCGGTTTTTGGACATCCACCGGCTGGAGATGGAGCTGGTGATCACCGGGGGGCTGCGGACCGGCCCCGACTTCGCCAAGGCCCTGGCCATGGGGGCCGACGCGGTGGCCATCGCCTCCTCGGCGCTGATGGCCCTGGGGTGCCGCCAGTACCGCATCTGCGGCAGCGGCTGCTGCCCCATGGGGATCGCTACCCAGGACCCCGTCCTCCGCAAGCGGCTGGATGGGGAGGAGGGCACCCGGCGGGTGGAGCGGTTTTTGCGGGGCAGCTGCGAGGAGATCAAGACCTTCTGCCGCATCTGCGGCCACCGCCGGGTGGACGAGCTGTCGGTCGACGACCTCTGCACCCTGGACGAGGAGATCGCCCGCCACGCAGGAATCCGCCACGCCTAAAACAAAAAGAGAGGGGCCGCTCGCGATGAGCGGCCCCCCTTTTTTTGCAAAGCGGGTCATTGCTGAGTGCCATCCTCCCAGCAGTCGGCGCCGGTGATGCCGATCTGGGCGGGGCGAAAGACCGGGTCTTTGCCCTTGCCCTCCCTCTTCTGGCGGGTGTAGTCCCGCTCGGCCAGGGAGACGGTCTTCGACAGGGCGAAGAGGGAGACGATGTTGACGATGGCCATCAGTCCCATGAGGACGTCGGCCAGGTCCCAGACAGTGGCAAAGTCGGCCTGGGCGCCGAAGAAGACGGCGGCCACCGCCACCCAGCGAAAGGCGGTGAGGAGGGCCTTGTTGTCCCGGATGAAGAGGAGGTTCCCCTCCGCATAGCAGTAGTTGCCCACAATGGAGCTAAAGGCAAAGGCCAGCACCGAAAAGGCGATGAAGCCGACGCCCCACTGCCCCACCTGGCTGCCCACCGCCGCCTGCACGAAGGGGAGGGCGTTGAGACTCTCCGACCCCTGCACCCCGGAGAAGAGGAGGATGAAGGCGGTGGTGGTGCAGATGAGCAGGGTGTCGATAAAGACGCTCAAAACCTGCACCGTGCCCTGTTTCACCGGGTGGGAGACCTGGGCGGTGGCGGCGGCGTTGGGGGCGCTGCCCATCCCCGCCTCGTTGGAGAAGAGCCCCCGCTTGATGCCGATGACGATGGCCGAGCCGGCAAAACCGCCGGCGATGGCCCGCAGGTCAAAGGCCTGGGAGAGGATGAGGGAGAGGACCTGGGGCAGCTTTTGGATGTTCAGGCCGATGATGACAAAGCCCAGGGCCATGTAGATGATGGCCATCACCGGGACGATGAAGGAGGTGATGAAGCCGATGCGCTGGGTGCCGCCGAAGATGACCAGGGCGGTGCCCGCCGCCAGCACCAGGCCGATGATAGCCGGGGCGTAGGGGGCCAGCGAGGCCCCGAAGTAGGGGGCGAAGGCCGAGGTGATGGTGTAGGATTGCAGCCCGTTGAAGCCAAAGGCAAAGCAGGCGATGAGGAGGACGGCAAACAGGACCCCCAGCCAGCGCTTGCCCAGGGCCTTTTGGATGTAGTAGGCCGGGCCGCCCCGGTACTCGCCGTCCCGCCGCACCTTGTAGATCTGGGCGAGGGTGCTCTCGGCAAAGGCGGAGGCGGCCCCCACCAGGGCCATGACCCACATCCAGAAGACGGCCCCCGCACCCCCCAGGGCGATGGCGGTGGCCACCCCGGCGATGTTGCCGGTGCCCACCCGAGAGGCGGTGGAGATCATCAGCGCCTGAAAGGAGGAGACCGTCCCCTTCTCCCGGCGCTCGGTCATGGAGCGTATGGCGTCGGGCAGCAGCCGAAACTGGGCAAACCGGGTGCGAACGGTGAAGTAGAGCCCGGCGATGACCAGCAAGAAAATCAGGATAAAGCTGTACAAAAAGTCGTTGGCAGCCCCCAGGAAGCTGCGAAAGGCCTGGGAGACGGCGTCAAAAAAGGCGAAGAAGGCGCTCATAGAAAACTCCTTTGCAAGATGGTTCGGGCGGGGGTCAGAGGGCGAGCTGGTAGATGCAGAGCCCCTCCCCCTCCATGTCGGGGAAATGGAGGGTCTCGATGTGGGAGAAACCGTTTTTTTCAAGTACCCGGCGCGACCCCCGGTTTTCGGCCACCACGTGGCCCACCAGGGTGATCCCCGGCAGCTCCTCCCTTGCCAGGCGGACGATCTCGCCCAGCACCTCGCTGGAATAGCCCTGGTTCCAGCAGTCCTTGGCGGTGAAGGTGCTCATGTCCCAGCGGGCGGGGTCGCCCTCGCTGGGGCGGACGGCGTAGACCCCCACAAACCGCCCGTCCGCCTTTCGCTCGATGGCGAAGGCCCAGCCGCCCGAGGAGAGGTAGCCCCGGATGAGCTGGACCGCCTCGCCCCGCTCCCGCTGTCTCGAAAAGCGCATGAAGCGGGCCACCTCGGCGTCGTTGGTCAGAGAGAACACCGCGTCGGCATCCGACTCGGTCAGGGGGCGCAGCCGCAGCCGCGCAGTCTCTCCTGTCACTGCAAACACTCCCTTTCCGCCCGGCAAAACCGGCTGCCGGGCCAAAGAACATACCGTGTTAGTATACCCGAAAGTGCGCCGTTTTGGCAACCGCCCCACCCCTCCAGGGGCAAACGGGCGCAAAAATGCCGCGGCGGAAAGCCACCGCGGCACCTGCCGAGGGGCCCGACGGCCCCGGGTGTTTAGTAGTAGTAATAGCTGCCGCTGACCGCAGCGCTGATGACGGCCACGTAGAAGATGATCGAGACGATGATGACCACCGCGCCCACGACGGCGCCGATGATGGAGAACATCTTAGACTTCTTGGCCGCGTCCTGCGCGCCGGCCAGGTCGCCCATGGCGGCCAGCTTGTCGATCTTCGAGGCGAAGACGATGCCGGGGATGCCCAGGGGCAGGCAGCAGAAGATGGTCACGATGATGGACCACACCAGGTAGGCGGTGCCGCTGACCGGCGGGACGTTGGCGTAGACCGGGGATGCCTGGGGCTGGGCCGCGCCGTAGCTGTAGCTCGCGTCCTGCTGGGGGGCGCCGTAGTTGTAGGTGGGCTGCTGCTGGGGGGCACTCTGGTAGGGCTGCTGGGCCGCGCCGTCGCCCTCGGGGGCCTGGGGGACCGGTTCGCCGCAGACGGCGCAGAACTTGGCGCCGCTCTCCAGCTCACTGCCGCATTTGTTACATTTCATCTGCATTTTCTCCTTTCAAAAGCCACCGCCCCATTGGCGGCGGGTGTCTGACAGTCAATCCCCCTACAGAGCTCCGTCGGTGAGCCAGGAGGGGAGAACGTCCAGGTGGTAGAGGATAAAGCCGATCTTGATGGCGATGGCCAGCAGCGAGATGATGATGCCCGCCACAGCCAGACCCCTGGTGCGGTTGCCCCGGTACCCCAGGCAGCTGGTGAGCAGCCCCATGGGGCAGAGCACCACCCAGAAGGTGAACAGCCCCGCAATGGAGCTGATGAACCCGACAATGGTGCAGATGTCTTTCCAGGTGTACTCCCGCCGGGGGGCGGGCAGGTAGGGGGCGTACATCGAGTAGACCGGCGGCTGGTAGGGAGAGGGCATCGCCTCGCCCTGGCATGCCGCCTGCGATGCGGGCTGCTCCCCGGTGAGGGAGGCGCCGCAGGCCTTGCAAAAGGCGCTGTTTTCGGCGTTGTCGACGCCGCAATTCGGGCAAGTCAAAAAATCGACCTCCTTTTCCCCAAAGCGGGGGCGATCGCCGCCAAACCCGCTTCAGAATACCCCTATTATACACAAGGAAGGGCTTTTTCGCAACAATATTCCCGCTTTCGACAAACCTTTGTCAGAAATTTGACAGACACTTTCCCAAAGCGGCGGGGTCAGACCGCCCGCAACTCGTAAAAAACCAGCTGGGCTGGTCCGGCAGGCCGCTTCTGCAGGTCGCTCTTGCAGGCGTAACTCCACTCCAGATAAAGGGCGCTGGCCCGACCCAGCTCCCCCCGAAAGCGGCGGCGGGCCCGCAGGGCGCAGTCGGCCAACTCGTCGAGTTCGGCGGGGGAGAGAAAGCCCTCGTCCCCCATCACCTCCACGTCCTCGTCGGTGATGACCACCGTCTCGTCGTGCTCCCCGCCGGTGGCCAGGTTCCAGAGATCGCCCCGCACCGCCTCGATGACGGTGCGAAAGGGGGAGAGCTCGATCACCCCGCTCTTCTCCGCCACAAAATAGGGGTAGTAGACCACCAGCCCGCCGGGGCCCAACTCCCCCAAGAGCCCCTGGGCAAAGGCCTCCGCCTCGGCGGCGGGGGCCCCCACCAGCCGGGGCAGGTTCTGGTCGTCCCCCCGCTCGACGGCGCTGCGCACCGTCCAGAGGATGCCCTCCTCCAGCCGGGTGTCGGGGGAGAAGGTCTGCCAGGGCACGGCGGGCAGCCCGCCCTGGCGCAACCTGTAAAATCCCTGCAGCTTATTCATCGCTCTCCTCCAAAATCGCCTGCACCCGGCCCACCTGGTCGCCCTCCCGCAGCATCACCTTGATGCCGTGGGGGTGGGTGGCGCTGCCCGTCAATATCCGCTTGACGTGTCCCCTGGTCAGGCGGCCGGTGCGCTGGTCCTTTTTGAGGACGATGTCCACCAGGGCCCCGACGCGGATGTCGGCCCGGCGCTGCCCGCTCACAGGGCCGCCTCCCCGCCCAGGGGGCGGATGGCCTCGGTGAGGATCGGGCCGATGGAGCCCCGCAGGAGCAGGTCTGCCCGCCCGTCCTGGGGGGTGGGGCTCCTGTTGATGAGCACCAGCCGGCGACCCCGGTAGTACTGCAGCAGCCCCGCCGCCGGGTAGACCGCCAGGGAGGTACCCCCCACGATCAGCATCTCACAGCGGGAGATGGCGTCCACCGCCCCCTGCAGGGTCGCCCCGTCCAGCGACTCGCCGTAGAGGACCACCTCCGGTTTGATGAGGCCCCCGCAGCGGCAGCGGGGCAGGCCGCTCTCCCCCAGCCCCTCCGGCCCGCAGAGGGCCCCGCAGGAGAGACAGCGGTTTTGGTAGATGGTGCCGTGCAGCTCGTACACCCGGCGGCTGCCGGCCTTTTGGTGCAGCCCGTCGATGTTCTGGGTGATCACCGCCCGCAGCTTGCCCCACCGCTCCAACTCGGCCAGCGCCAGGTGGGCCGGGCCGGGCTGGGCGCCGGTGACCAGCATCTTCTCCCGGTAAAAGCGGTAGAACTCCTCCGGGTGGGCGGCGAAGAACCCGGCGCTGAGGATGGTCTCGGGGGGCCAGTCATAGTGCTGGCGGTAGAGGCCGTCCTCGCTGCGAAAATCGGGGATGCCGCTCTCGGTCGAGACCCCCGCTCCCCCAAAAAAGACGATGTTGTCACAGCTGTCGACCCAGCGGCGCAGCCGCTCGACCCCGTCTCTCTCATTGTGCTCGCTCATCCGATCCCCTCCCATGGCGTTTTCCCCATTATACCCCGGCGAGACGGTTTGCACAATCGCCCTGCGCCGATTGCGCGGGGACAGAAAGGGGGGTATACTACTTCTATGTGAGGGCCGGGGCGAATAGACAGCCCCGGCAGAGGGAGGTTTTTTTGTGGGACAGTTGGTGGAACACACCTTTTTGCCGGTCTGGTCACCCGAGAGCGAGGTGCTGATCCTGGGGACCATCCCCTCGCCCAAATCGAGGGAAAACAGCTTTTACTACGGCCACCCCCAAAATCGCTTTTGGCGGGTGGTGGCCGGGGTGCTGGGGGAGCCCGTCCCCAAGGGGAACGCGGCGAAGGAGCAGCTCTGCCTGCGCCGGCACATCGCCCTCTGGGACGTGCTGGCCGCCTGCGAGATAGAAGGGGCGGCGGACGCCACCATCCGCCGCCCCCGGGCCAACGACATCGCCGGACTGCTCCAAAAGACCCGGGTGCGCACCGTCTTCACCACCGGGGCCAAGGCGCACGCCCTCTACCAGCGCCACTGCCTGCCCCAGACCGGGGTGGAGGACATCCCCCTCCCCTCCACCAGTCCTGCCAACGCCCGCTTCACCCTGGAGCGGCTGATCGCCGCCTACCGCCCCTTGAGAGAAGCGCTGGAGGGCTGACCGGCGCGGGCCTTTTCGCCTTAGCAAAAAAAGAGGGCCGGGTGTCATGTCACCCGCCCCTCTCCCTCGCCCGTCTCTCGGCAGTGTAGCTACCGCATCATGGTGGAGATTTCCCCCACCACGTTGCCCATGGTCTTCATGGCGCGACCGGCCGTTTTTTTCAGCTGCCGCTTGTTGGTGTGCATCAGCTCGGTGCCAACGGTGGCCGCCACGGCGCCCAGCGCCATACCGATGGCCACGTTGCGGGCGGTGTGTCCGCTGTGTTTCATAGAAAATGCCTCCCCACGTTCCTTCATTTGTACCTGCGGCCCCGCGCCGGCGGAGCCGGCCGAGGTCGAGATACAACTAGTATTGCCCACCCCTTTTGTGATATACTGGCTGTGTATGAAAGAGTCTCGCCGCCCGTCAAGGGCAGGTAAATTTTGGAACAAAAGGAAGGAGGCGCCCTATGGAACACCTGGTTTCCCCGCCCAAGCGGGTGCTGGCCATTCACGATTTGTCGGGGTTTGGGCGCTGTTCTCTGACCGCCATCACCCCGGTGCTCTCGGTGATGGGGGTACAGGTCTGCCCGGTGCCGACCGCCATCCTCTCGACCCACACAGGGGGGCTGGGGGACCCGGTCATCACCGACCTGACCGACTCCCTGCTGCCGGCCCTGCGCCACTACCAGTCCCTGGGGCTGGACTTCGACTGCATCTACTCGGGCTTTCTGGGGGACAGCCGCCAGATCGAGTGCTGCAAGGCCTTTTTTGACGCCTACCCCAAGGCGCTCAAGGTGGTGGACCCGGTGATGGGGGACCACCAAAAGCCCTACCGCACCTGCACCCCGCCGCTGCGGGCCAAGATGAAGAGTTTGGCCCGGGCGGGGGACGTGATCACCCCCAACGCCACCGAGGCGGCCATGCTGCTGGGGATGGACTTTACCCGGCCGGTCCGCTTCACCCCCCTCAGCGCCAAGAAGTGGCTGCGCACCCTCTGCGCCCAGGGGGCGGGCCGGGCGGTGATCACCAGCGCCGAGATGGACGGCGGCCGCTACAACCTGCTCTTTGACGGGGAGACTTTTTTCCGCATCCGCGGGCGGTATGCCTCCGGCTCCTACCCGGGCACCGGCGACATCTTCACCGCCGTGCTCACCGGCGGGCTGCTGGCGGGGCAGAGCCTGGCCGAGGCCGCCCAGCGGGCCACCCAGTTTGTGGAGGAGGCCATCTCCCTCACCGCCGCCGCGGGCACCGACCCCCGGCACGGGGTGCTGGTGGAAGCCGCCCTCCCCAAGCTGCTGGAGCCGCTGGGCCCCTCTCGGGCCGAACCCTTTTAGCATTCCCGGCCGCGGGGCGGCCAAACCCTATCTCTGCACGAAAAGAAGGAGTAAAAATGAAGCGCAAGAGTTCGATCTACACCGTGACCCTGGTGGGGCTGATGGGGGCCATGTGCTTTGTGGCCACCTTTTTGCACATCGACATCCCCACCCCGCTGGGCAAGACCATGATCCACCTGGGCAACGTGATGTGCCTGCTGTCGGGGATGATCCTCGGCCCCCTGAAGGGCGGCCTCTCGGCCGGCTTGGGCTCGGCGGTCTACGACCTGTTCGACCCGGCCTACATCGCCGAGTCGCCCATCACCTTTTTGATGAAATTCGCCATGGGCGCCACCTGCGGCGCCATCGCCAAGCGGGGCGGCAAGGGCAGCCGCGCCGCCGGGGCCGTTGTCGGCGCCGGGCTGTACGTGGTCCTCTACACCGTCAAAAATATCCTCATGGGGACCCTGCTCCAGGGCAAGATGCTCGACTCAGTGCTGGTGGCCGCGGGGACCAAGGCCCTCACCTCGGGGGTCAACGCGATCATCGCGGTGGTGGTCTCGCTGCTGCTCTACTCGCTGCTGGAGCCCATCCTCAAAAAGGCCGGCATCTTTGAACGGCTGGGGAAGACGGGCGACTGATTTGCCGAGAGGAGAGGAGGGCCGGCCATGGCTGAGCTGAACATCGTGCTGGTGGAACCGCAGATCCCACAAAACACCGGAAACATCGCCCGCACCTGCGCGGCGACCAACGCCCGGCTCCACCTGGTGGGGCCGCTGGGCTTTCAGATCGACGACAAAAAACTCAAGCGGGCAGGGTTGGACTATTGGCATCTGCTGGACATCCGCCACTACGACGGCTGGGCGGACTTCGCCGCCCAGAACGAGGGCCCCTTTTACTACTTCACCACCAAGGGGCAGGCCGTCCACAGCGACGTGGCCTACCCGGACGGCTGCTACCTGGTCTTTGGCCGGGAGGACGCCGGGCTGCCCGAAGAGCTGCTCTTCGCCCACCCCGACACCTGCGTCCGGCTGCCGATGCTGGCGGCGGCGCGGAGCCTGAACCTGTCAAACACGGTGGCCATCGGGGTGTACGAAGTCCTGCGCCAGTGGGGCTATCCCACCCTGCACTCGCAGGGAAAGCTGACCCGCTACAACTGGGAGGACGCCCGCTAGGCCCCCTCCTCACCACAAGAACCGATTGCGAAAGGTTGTGCCAAATGGAAAAACTGCTGATCCTCACCGACACCGCTTGCGACATCCCCCAGGAGACTGCCGAGGAGCTGGGCATCCGCATCCTCCCCATCCCCCTCGAGGTGGACGGGATGGGGTATTTGGAGGGAGTGGACTTCACCAAGGAGGAGTTCTACGGCGTGCTCGACCGCTGCGTCAAGATCCCCACCACCAGCCACATCCCCGCCCACCAGTTTTTGGAAGAGTACGAGCGGGCCGCCCAGGAGGGGTACACCCACGTGATCCACGTGACCATCAACTCCAAGGGCTCGAACATGTACCAGGCGGCCCTGCAGGCCAAGGCCATGTTCAAAGAGGAGCCCGACGCGCCGCAGATGAAGATCAAGGTCATCGACTCCAAGACCTACTCCCTGGGCTACGGCTTCCCGGTGACCGAGGCGGCGCGGATGGTGCAAAAAGGGGTGGGCTACGCCGCGGTGCGGGACTACCTGTTGGACTGGTTTGACACCGCCGAGGTCTACTTTTCGGTCTACACCCTCCAATTTGCCAAAAAGTCGGGGCGCATCAGCTGCGCGGCCGCCTTTGTGGGCGAGCTGCTGGGGCTGCGGCCCATCCTCCAGATCTCCCAGGGGGAGATGAACATCGTGGAGAAGGTGCGGGGGGACGCCAACATCATCCCCGGCCTCTGCCGCTGGGCCGAGAAGCGGATGGCCGAGCGCAGCCCCTTTGTGGTCATCAGCGGGGAGCTGGACGCCCCCGGGGACGAGCTGACCGAGCAGTTGGAGAAGAAATTCCGCTACAGCTGCTCCGGCCGCTACAAGGCCGGGGCCAGCATCGCCATCAACGCGGGGCCCAAGGTGGTAGGAGTGCTGGTCAAGGGCGCCAAAAAGCGGTGAGTCCGGGCTCCCGGGATCCCCGAAAAAAGCCCCTCTTTCGAGGGGAAAACCGCCTTGAAAAGCCCACTGATATCGTGTAAAATAGAAAAGGACCAGCCTGCCCCGGCGGGCAGCCCTGTATCTCGGTTTGTTTTTTTATTCACAATAAAAAGAAAAGACGAAAGGGTGGCAAACACATGACCTCTCTGAACAAAAAGACCATTGAAGACATCGATGTAGCCGGCAAGAAGGTTCTCGCCCGCTGCGACTTCAACGTTCCCCTGAAAGACGGCGTCATCACCAATGACAAGCGGATCGTCGCCGCGCTCCCCACCATCAAATACCTGGTGGACCAGGGCGCCAAGGTGATCCTCTGCTCCCATCTGGGCCGTCCCAAAGAGGGCTGGGAGCCCGAGTTCTCCCTGGCCCCGGTGGCCGCCCGCCTCAGCGAGCTGCTGGGCAAAGAGGTCAAGATGGCCAAAGACGTCATCGGCGACGACGCCAAGAAACTGGCCTCCGAGCTGAAAGACGGCGACGTGATGCTGCTTGAAAACGTGCGCTACCACAAAGAGGAGAAGAAGAACGACCCCGCCTTCGCCAAAGAGCTGGCCTCTCTGGCCGACGTCTACGTCAACGACGCCTTCGGCGCGGCCCACCGGGCCCACGCCTCCACCGCCGGCGTGGCCGAGTACCTGCCCGCCGTCTGCGGCTACCTGATCCAGAAGGAGATCAACTTCATGGGCGGCGCCCTGGAGAACCCCAAGCGCCCGCTGGTCGCCATCCTGGGCGGCGCCAAGGTCTCTGACAAGATTGGCGTCATCAACAACCTCCTCGAAAAGGTCGACACCCTGATCGTGGGCGGCGGCATGGCCTACACCTTCTTCAAGGCCAAGGGCTTCACCATCGGCGACTCCCTCTGCGAGGACGACAAGGTCGAGCTGGCCAAAGAGATGATGGCCAAAGCCGAGGCCAAGGGCGTCAAGTTCCTGCTGCCCATCGACAACCAGGTGGGCGACCACTTTGCCGAGGACTGCGGCAAGAAGCTGGTGGACTCCGACAACATCCCCGACGGCTGGATGGGCATGGACATCGGCCCCAAGAGCATCGCCCTCTTCTGCGACGCCGTGAAAGACGCCGGCACCGTGATTTGGAACGGGCCCATGGGCGTGTTTGAGTTTGCCCCGTTCGCCGACGGCACCCTGGAGATCGCCAAGGCCGTGGCCGACAGCGGCGCCATCTCCATCATCGGCGGCGGCGACTCGGTGGCGGCTGTCACCAAGTTGGGCTTTGCCGACAAGATGAGCCACATCTCCACCGGCGGCGGCGCCTCCCTCGAGTTCCTGGAGGGCAAAGAGCTGCCGGGCATCGCCTGCCTCAACGACAAATAAATCGACGAGTAGCCCGCCGCTCGCTGCGGCGGGGGAGCACCGCGGCCCAACCGGCCGGCTTGTGCTGTGCGAAGAGATGGCACGAGGGGTTTCCTTCGTGCCATTTTCACAGAGGAAAACCGCCAGAAAGGAATTTGCTGTATGAATAAGAACCTGCGCACCCCGGTCATCGCCGGGAACTGGAAGATGAACAAAAACCGCGCCGAGGCCAAGGCCCTGTTGGAGGAGCTCTGCCCCCTGGTGAAAGGCGCCGACTGCGGCGTGGTGGTCTGCGTGCCCTTCACCGATTTGGAGACCGCCCTGGCCGCCACCGCCGGCACCAACGTCAAGGTGGGCGCCCAGAACTGCCACTTTGAGAAGTCCGGCGCCTTCACCGGCGAAATCGCCGCGGACATGCTCGCCGAGATGGGGGTCGAGTACGTAGTGCTGGGTCACAGCGAGCGCCGCCAGTACTTTGCCGAGACCGACGAGACGGTCAACCTGCGCACCAAGGCCGCCCTGGCCGCCGGGCTAAAGCCCATCGTCTGCGTGGGCGAGCTGCTGGCCCAAAGGGAGCAGGGCATCACCGCCGAGGTGGTGGCGCTGCAGACCAAAATCGCCCTGCAGGGGATCGACGCCGATGGCCTGCGGTCCATCATCATCGCCTACGAGCCGGTCTGGGCCATCGGCACCGGCAAGACCGCCACTGCCGAGCAGGCCGGCGAGGTCTGCGCCGTCATCCGCGCCACCGTGGCCGGGCTCTACGGCGAAGAGGCCGCCAGCCACCTGGTGGTGCAGTACGGCGGCTCGATGAACGCCGGCAACGCCGCTGAATTGCTGGCCCAGCCCGACGTGGACGGCGGCCTGATCGGCGGCGCCTCCCTGAAGGCCGACGCCTTCAGCCAGATCGTGGAGGCCGCCAGCAAATAGATCCCCCACAGGGAAAGCAACAACCCGCGGATTGCGGCCACGCCGACGGCGCGGCCGCAATCCATTGAAAAGGAGCGCAACTATGAAAAAACCTCTGGCCCTCATCATCATGGACGGCTTTGGCATCAACGGCAGCGATTACGGCAACGCCATCAAAGCCGCCAAGACCCCCAACCTGGACAAGATCTTCTCCACTTACCCCACCACCGAGATCGGCGCCTCCGGCATGGACGTGGGCCTGCCGGACGGGCAGATGGGCAACAGCGAGGTGGGACACACCAACATCGGCGCCGGGCGGATCGTCTACCAGGAGCTGACCCGGATCACCAAGTCCATCGCCGACGGCGACTTCTTTGAAAACGAGGCCCTGGTGGGCGCCATGGACAACTGCCTGCAAAAGGGCAGCGCCCTGCACGTGATGGGGCTGCTCTCGGACGGCGGGGTCCACAGCCACAACGAGCACCTCTACGCCATCATCGAGCTGGCCAAGAAGAAGGGCCTCAAAGAGGTCTGGGTCCACTGCTTCATGGACGGGCGGGACGTGCCCCCCTCCTCCGGCGCTGACTACGTGAAGGCCCTGGACGAGAAGCTGCGGGAAATCGGCGTGGGCAAGATCGCCACCATCATGGGCCGCTACTACGCCATGGACCGCGACAACCGCTGGGAGCGGGTGGAGAAGGCCTACCAGGCCATGGTGGACGCCAAAGGGGTCGCTGCCGACGCCCTGGAAGTGATGCCCAACTCCTACAAGGACGAGGTGACCGACGAGTTCGTGGTGCCCGCCGTCTGCACCGGCTACACCGGGATGAACGCCGGCGACTCGGTGATCTTCTTCAACTTCCGCCCCGACCGGGCGCGGGAGATCACCCGCACCCTGGTGGACGAGAAATTTGACGGCTTTGCCCGCGCCAAGGGCTGCTTCCCCCTCTACTACGTCTGCATGACCCAGTACGACGCCACCATGCCCGGGGTCCATGTGGCCTTTAAGCCCCAGTCTCTGGCCAACACCTTTGGCGAGTACATCTCCCAGAAGGGGCTGACCCAGCTGCGGATCGCCGAGACCGAGAAGTACGCCCACGTCACCTTCTTCTTCAACGGTGGAGTGGAAAAGGTCTGTGAAGGGGAGGACCGGGCCCTGATCAACTCGCCCAAGGTCGCCACCTACGACCTGCAGCCCGAGATGAGTGAGCCGGAGGTCACTAAAGAGGCCCTGGCCCGGATCGCCTCGGACAAGTACGACGTGATCATCCTCAACTACGCCAACTGCGACATGGTCGGCCACACCGGTGTCTTCGACGCGGCCGTCAAGGCGGTCGAGGCGGTGGACGACGGCGTGGGCCAGCTGGTGGACGCCATCCTGCAAAAGGGCGGCGCGGTGCTGCTGACTGCCGATCACGGCAATGCCGACAAGCTCTACGACACCGACGGGTCCCCCTTCACCGCCCACACCACCAACCCGGTGCCCTTTGCGGTGATCGGCTGCGGCGACTGCAAGCTGCGGGAGGGCGGCCGCCTGGCGGACATCGCCCCCACCATGTTAAAGATTTTGGAGCTGCCCCAGCCCGAAGAGATGACCGGGGAGAGCATCATTCTGTAAATCCTTTCAAATAAAAAACTGGCCGTCGCCATGGCGACGGCCAGTTTTTTATTTTGGGGAAAGTCCACTCTTAAGCAGACTGCTTTCTCTTTTTCAGCGCCTCTTTGAACTGGGAGAGCAACCCTGTGGTCGTGCGGAACAGATACTGGAACTCGTCTGTCCTATAAAACAAAGCCAGGTTGATAACATTGGGGACGAGCAGACAGATAACTGCATAGACGACTAGGGTCGCAAATCGTCCCATGACAGGCAGGAGGGAGCAAAGGCCCTGTGTCGCCAACAGCGAGCCAAAGGTAATGCCCGCATAGAGCACATATCTCTGATAATAGGTCTTGACACTTTGGAAAAAGACATTTTTGTAGATGATATAGGGATGAGTCCAGAAAGGGATGATGAACATCTCGATGAGGTTTGCCATCAGCACCCCGTTGACCCCAAAGGGCTTGACCAGGATGATACCCATAATGACGTTGATGGCCGCCTCGACCAGGGGCAGGTACTGATCGGGCCGGTAAATCCCCGCACTGGTGCGGACCATCTGCACCGACTGCCGCATTCCCATAATGTAAAAATACAGAGTGAGCAGGGCCAACGTGTCGAGGGGAAAGACGCCGTTCTCCCCGATCCAAAGGCGGACAAAGGGAGTCGCCAGGGTAAAGAAGGAGACGGTGAAGAAGGAGTAGATGAGATAATTCATAAAGTAGAGGGATTTAAAGTTTTTATAGGACTTTTCTGTTGAGGTAGTATTCATCAGGTTGCCAAAGCTGGCGATGATGCCGGTGAACACCTGATCGGAGATGCGAAACAGCCCATTGACAATCATCATGTAGTTGCTGTACAGGCCGCTGGCAAGACTGCCGGCGCCATTGATGATGATCATACTGGAGGTGGAGTTGAGACTGAATCCGCCAATTTTGTGGAAGAGAAGCGCCTTGATGTTTTTGAAAAGCCCTTTGCGCTCTCTCTCATCCATCTCCACTGTGGTCTTGAGGTCGATGTGCGGGTAGTGTTTGCGGTACCAGAGGGCAATGAAGACGTTCTCTAGAGCCGTGCAGGTCACCTTAATGATCAGATAGAGGAAATAGGAGTGAAACAGGGTCAAACTGGTCACTTGAAGGATACAGGAGACCAGCTGGCCCCCTGTGTGCGCCAGGGTGTTGACATAGTTTTTCTGATCGGCAATGAACATGGCCCGCTTGTGAGCGAAGAGATAGGACGCCAGTACGTCAAAAACGTACATCATGAACATGGCGCCCAGCCAGGGCTTCGAGTAGTCCTCGGTCACCAGGAAGGGGACGATAAAGGCGGCGACAAACCCACAGCCCAAAACCACCGAGGCGATGATGCTGTATGCCTTTTTATAAAACTTCAGCAAAACGGCAATCTGGGAATAGTTCTTTTCCGCAATGGGTTTGTACAGCTTGTAGACAATGCCGGTTCCGATCCCCATTTCGACAATGCCCAACATGGAGACGACGTTTAGAAACATCCCCTCAATGCCTGCAATGCTCAATCCCAGCTGGCGGGAAAACACCGCCCGGGTGAGAAATGAGTTGAGCATTAAAAAGACATAGGAAAAGCAACTGACAAGAATATTGACAAATGAATTTTTTGATCTCACACTGCACCGCCTTCTCTCTGTACCAAAACGGTCATCGGTAGGTGACGACTCCACACACCTGAACGGCTTCCTGTTTCAGCAGGGCCAGGCAGCGCTCGAACGAATCGTGCTTGGTCGAACCGTACTTTTCGATGAAGACGACCCCGTCTGTCAGGCGGGCAGCCTCCACCGCATTGGCAAAGAGGGCGAGGGGTGGGACATCCAACAGATAGCAGGTCTCCGCATTCTCTGCCAAGAACTGCTTTAATCCCGCCAAATCGGCGATCTGCTCGACACCGGGAACGGGTTGAGCCAGCGACTCCTTCCCGTCGGTGAATCGAATCAGGCGAACACCCTGACTCTCCAACCGCTCTCCCAGGTCGAGGAAAACCTGCTCTTTCTCGCTTTGCAGCCGGGTGCTGGTGGTGACCGCTAGACAGCGCGCCTCCTTCTCCCGGTAAAACTGCAAAATCTGGTTGGCGGCAAACTGCCTGCTCTCTGCCAGTTTTTCCTCTCTGGTCAGACGGACGCGTCTCTGTACCATCTCAAACCCCTCCTCTGTCGCCCTTCAACTTGGGCAATTCTCCCAAGACAGGCACGTCATACATCTGAAAATCGCTTTTGCGGTTGATTGTCGGGAAGAACAGGGCGATGCCCATCACGGCAATGATTGCAACTGCGGCACCGGCAATGCCAAAGACCACGGTATATTTAACAAACCCCGTCTTGCTAAAGGCGTTGCTCTTTTCGCGAAGTTGCAGCGTCTCGCTATCCGATTTTACCGTTTTGATGTGCTGCAGCTGGGCAAAGTCAAAGTCGTTGTTCGCCTGGTTGACATAGTTGTAATACCCCTGAGAAACCGCCTTGACAAAATCGGTGTCCACCGAAGTGATGGAAACGGTGATCAGATAGCTGTCTTTGACCTGCTCGACTTTCACCAGGTTTTTCAGGGCCTGGTGTTTCTCTACCGCCCCGTCGGGGTTGACAGCGCGAAGCTGCTTTTCCATCTTCTCTTTGCCCACAATTTCCTCGGCAGAGGTAACCACGTAATCAAGACAGACATCAGAAGTCAGAATGGCAGTATAGCTCTTGGTATAGTCCAATTGCATTGCGCTTAGGGAGGAGGTCGACAAGCCCTTGCTCTGGTAGGCCCTATCGCTGAGCTTTACGTAATAGGTGATGGTCTCGTTGTACTGGCCGGGCACTGTCTGCCCCGTGACCCGCTTGGGGTTGCCGGATAGGGCCAGGCCGCCCAGCAGTCCAGTCACTAGGGCGATCGCAATAATCAGAAGCTTGTGCTTCCAGATGGTATAAAACGCATCTTTCAAGCCGAATCTCTCAAACATCTCGTGTCTTTCCTCCTATTTGTCAAATACTCTGCCTGCATATATGGCAGCTGGCGATACGACTTCGCACATAAACTTCCTACAATATAGCAAAATACCACCGCTACCCAAAACCGCGGAGTGATGATAAACTCTATCCAGCCCGTGGCAGAATCGCGGGGGACCAAAAACAAAGTTGTGGCGGCCATCCAGCCCAAGACAGAGCGAAAGCCACCCTGGTAGATGAGGTACACCAGATATCCCAGGGCAACGCCGAGCAGAATGCCAAACAAGAACATTCCAACGTAGCCAAAGTCGGCATAGGTCTCTAGAATATAAGAGGAGCCCCAACCCTCGCCCTCTAGATAGGTGTCTTTGGCCACATAGGACATACTGTGGGCAAAACTGTTTCCGTACACGGCCTTGTAGACACTGTTGCTCTCCCCCAACGGGGTGGCGCCAAATAGGGCCTGTGCAATGGTGCCATGCTGAAACTCGTCAATAAACCCGCCAAAAGTATAGCACTTGGGGACCACATTCGGCAAATTGGGGAGAGCCAAAAAGGCCATACAGAGCACATCAAAGGACACCCCTTGCCGGTAGATGAGTTCGACCAGGGCGGAAAACAGTCCCATCCGCTCTACCTGCACGTCGGCCCGGATAAAATTGTACATGGCCAAAAAGATAATGGCCGCGGGGATGGCCAATACGATGGCCGTCTTCTCAAACCGCCCAATCCACTTCTCCCGGGGATACTTTTGCAGCACATCCCGGATATAGTAATAGAGCAGGGCAAAGAGCAGGTTGAGGACAATGGGGTTTCTCGCGCCGATGATGAGCATCGGCACCGCAGAGAGCACATACAGGACCAGGGGGAACACTGTGCGGCTCTTTTTGGGCAGCGTGCTGAGGAAGATGCAGAGGGCCGGTTTCATCAGCCCCGACAAAAAGCGGACCAAAAAGGGCATCTGCGAGGCAAACGCAATGTAAAAGTCTGTGTACTCCTTCCCGCGCATAAAGAGGAGCTTCTCCAGCTCCATCACGAGATAAAAAAACATTGCCAGATAGAAGAGGCAGAGGGACACCACCTGAACCGACTCGTTCTTGCTCTCCTCCCAGCGGGGGTTGGAGGGCGGCCTTTTAATAGGTCTGTGCAGCCTTTCAAACATTGCCGTGCCAATCTGTAAGGCCATCAGAGACAGGAAACAGGCATTGAGGGCAAAGTGCACAGCGCTGCTCTCAAAGTACCACCATTCATTTCCCCTAAACATAGAGACTGTCGGTCTGCCCAGCAAAAAGACAAAAAAGGTAAAGTTGAATACCAGGAAGAACACCCGTTTTTTGGCGCTGGCGAATCCGTAGATGAGGTTGCTCAACAGCATGAGCAATACGCCCACTAAAATGATGTTGTAGCGGTCAATCACATGGCCAATTCCAAATACCGCCAGAGAGGCTATAAAGCTGCTGTACTGAAGATACTTTTTCAAATGATCCCCCCTTCCCAATTGGATCGACTGGAATTTCTACACAGACTCCAGTATATCCTTCCATTTCTCAATCACGACTTCCTGAGAAAATGGAGCTATATTCTGCAGACTGTTCTCTGAAAAAGAACGGCGAAGTTCTTCATCTCCAACCAGGCGCTCGATCCGCTCTGCCATCCCCTCCACGTCCCCCACTGGGACCAGGTAGCCGTCTACGCCGTCGCGCACGATCTCCCTCGGCCCGGTCGCGCAGTCGAAGCTGACAATGGGGAGGCTGTTTGCCTTTGCCTCCAGCAAAACCATGGGCAGGCCCTCGTGATAGGAGGTGAGAACGGCGGCGGCATATTGGGAGTAGATCTCCTCCATCGACTTGACTGACCCCTTTAAGATCAACTGCTTCTCCAACCCCTGATCTCTAATTTTTTCCTGTACAGTGGAGAATTCCTCCCCATCGCCATAGATGTGCCACTGCCAGTCAGGGTGGTCAGGCAGTACCCGTTTGGCCACATCTACGAGCAGAGGGTACCCTTTCACCGGGTCAAATCGCCCCACAGAGAGAAGCTTCTTCGATGCCATGTCATAGGGCTTTTTTCCTTTCAGCCAGGCGGGGTCAATACAGTTGTAGTTGTAGTCGACCCGCTCTTCCCCCAGGTGAAACTTTTTGCGATAGGCCGCCTGATCTTGCTTGGTGAGGGTCACTATCTTATCGGCAAAGCGCGCCGACAACCACTGGTTGAGATGGCCGAACCAACCGTAATAGCTGTTTTGCAAATTGGAGTGCTCGCAGCAGACAGTCTTGACCTTCGTCCCCACCGCTGCTGCCAACAAATAGGCATTGGTATTGACCCCAACCGAGAGGGCCACGTCAATTTTTTGTTCCTTCAAATAGCGGTGCAGGGGGGAGATGGTCTTGGTCAGCGCCTCCCGCACACGGGCATTGTGATCCAAAATTTGAAAGCAGCGCACCCGCTCGTCAAAAGGGAAATAGGGGGGCGTCTGCAGGGAATTCCACAGTCCCACCACATGAACACAGTAGTCCTTGCAGAGGGCGTTGGCCATGACAGAGAGGATTTTTTCCCTCCCGCCGAAGATCGACAGATCATCTTTTACCAGGCAGATGGATTTCATTTGAGAACACACGCCTCCTCATCCCCTCGCCGTCTGGCGGCGTTTCTTTGCAATCTGTCGCAAAAACAGCCGGGGATCGACGGCAATCATCAAATAGGCGATTTTCTGATTGCGGGAATTGTAAGGATTTTTCAGGATGGAAAGGAGATTTTTGCGCACTTGGCCGGCGATTTCTCCCACCTCCCGGCGGTAGTCGTCCCAGTGCGCAGGGTCAACTTGCGAAATGCGCTCTAGCACCTGCTTTTTCGCCCACCAGAGGCGAAACTGCCCCACCGCTTCCAGCGCGGGGAAGTGCTCCCGTATCAACTGCAGATTGTGCTCATGTGCGGCAACCACATCATATACCTTTGGCTGAAAGGCGCCGATAGTGATGCTGTCCTGGCGCCGCTGATAGAGATACTTTGGGGCGGTGTCCACCACTACCCTGTCTGTCCGAACCAGCAAGTCCACAATGACAAAGGCGTCCTCATAAAGTCGCCCAACCGGATAGCGGACTTCGCCAAACAGGGCGCGCTTATACAGCTTGTTGACGGCAAAAAGCCCTACACTCCGTCCGGAGAGAAGGTATTCCACCGCCTCCTCCGCCGTGTAGAGAAAGTGCCCTTGCTGAATGTCCTGCGGCACCTTGACGTCTCCATAGCAGTCGTAGAGACCACAGACCGCCATATCGGCTTTGGCCTGAACAAGATCTTGCAGAAGGCTCTCGTACATGTCCGGGGCAATCTCGTCGTCGCTGTCCACAAAGCCCAGATACTCGCCCCGGGCGGCGTCGATCCCCGCGTTGCGCGCATCGCTCAAGCCGCCATTTTTTTTGTGGATCACCCGCACCCGCCGGTCTCCCTGCGCGTAGGCGTCACACATCTGACCGCAGCGGTCCGGCGAACCGTCATCCACCAAAATCAGTTCAAAGTCGGAAAAAGTCTGGTTGAGAATGGACTGCACACACCGGTCCAAATAGGCCTCCACCTTGTAGACGGGTACGATAACGCTGATGGTGGGGGTGGCCTCTTCCATTGGCAAACGCTCCTTTCCCCTGGACGGGTTTCTCTTACATCCTCCACTCGAACACCGTTTTGAAGGGGGTGTTCAGGTCGGTGCGAAAGACCCGCTCGATGTCTCCCATCTGGCAGACCGGGTCGTCGATGCTGATGATGCGGTTGAGGCGGTTTTGCACGGCGGGGTCGCCCATCAGGCGGATGGCCTCGACAAAGTCCTCCCGCCCGGAGCGGCTGCTGCCGGCCAGAGTGAGTCCCTTTTCCAGCACGTCCCGGGTGTTGATGGCCACCTTGTTCTCGCTGACACCCAGCAGGATGACCGACCCCTGGGGCTCGATGGTGCGGATGATGTCGTCGATGGCGTAGTAGCTGCCCTCGCCCCCCGCGCACTCAAAGGCGTGATCCACCGAAAAGCCCTGTGGCAGGTCGTCAGCGAAGTGGATGGCCCCCACGAATGAGAACATGGACAGTTTGCGGGCGTTCTTCCCCACCACGTGCAGCTCGATTTGTGGGAAGATGGAGCGGAGGGTACAGGCCAACACAAAGGCCATGCTGCCGTCCCCCCAGATGCCGACGCGGTCCCGCCGGGCGTGGGCCAGCCGGTCAAACCGGCGGGCCGCCTGGACGGTGACGCTGACAAACTCGGTGATGGCGGCAATATGGTCGGGCACCCCGTCGCAGGAGACCAGCCGGTCCGCCGGCAGGTCGATATACTCCCGCATAAAGCCGTCGTACCCGCTGGAGAGGAACCGGCTGTCCCGCCGGTAGTTTTCAGAGATGATGGGGTCAGGGCTCTGGGGGCTGTTGGGGATGGCCACCACCCGCGCCCCCGGCGCAAAGGTCCCGGTGGGGTCTTGCAGCACCCGCCCGCAGCACTCGTGGATCAGGGCCATGGGCAGCTTTTTGCGGAGCACGTCCTGGCTGCGCTGCCCCAGAAAATACCGCTGATCGGCATGGCAGAGGGCCATGAATTGGGGGCGGAGGATCACCTTGTCCGCCAGGTCGGTGGAGGCGTACTCGATGGAGAACACCCCCGGGCTGACCAGCTGGTAGATGTGGTTAATCAACGACCTGTCCCCCCACCATGGCCTGGGCGATCTTGTAGTCGCTGACCGTGGTGATCTTCAGGTTGGAGACATCCCCCTCCACCAGCCGCACCGGGGTCTGGCGCACCACGCAGATCTTGCAGGCGTCGGTGAGGACCGCCTTCTCCTCCTCGTCGAGGCTCTGGTAGAGCTTTTTGAGCAGGGAGATACGGAAGCTCTGGGGGGTCTGCCCCTGATACATCAGCCGCCGGTCGGGGATCTGGGAGATGGTCTCGCCGTTTTCGGAGACGACGATGGTGTCCACCGCAGAGACCACCGTGTCGCAGGCGCCAAAGGCGCGGGCGGCCTCGATGTTCTCCTCGAGGATGCGCAGGGTGACAAAGGGGCGCACAGCGTCATGGGTGATGATGAGGTGATCGTCCGACTCGCCCCAGTCCGCCTCGATCTTGTCGACGATGTTGAAGATGGTGCTGTTGCGGTCTCCCCCGCCGGGGACCAGGATGACCCGCTCTCTCTGGGGCACCTGGCGCTCCAACAGGTCCTGCATGTGGCCCACCCAGTCGGGGTGGACCCCCACGTAGACCCGATCCATCTTGTCACAGAGGAGGAATTTCTCCAGGGTGTGCAGGATGATGGGCTTGTCCCCCAGGGGGAGAAACTGCTTGGGCATGTCCGCAATGTTCATCCGGGAGCCGGTGCCGCCGGCCAAAATCGCGCCAAAAATCATGATTCAATCCTCCGTGCAGTAGTAAATTCCCTTGTACTGCTGGTAGCCGTGCTCCAAATCGCAGAAGAGGCAGTCGTGGTGGGCCACCTGTTTTTCTTTGGGGGGCAGCTGCATGTAGTCGCCAAAGGCGATCGTCAGGTACTGGTCATACCCCACCGGCAGGGGCATGGGGTGCCCCTCAAACTCCCGGTAGACGGCGCTGTCAAAGGCCGCCCGGGGGTACTCGTTTTGCATGTAGTGGGGCCCGGCGCAGAGCTCGGTGATCTTTTCACACTGGGCGATGGGGTACTGGGTCATCTTCCGCTCGGCCAGCTTCCAGAGCTTGTAGCGAAGTCCTTTAAAGGGGACGCAGGTCAGGGCGATCTTCGCCAGCGCCGCCACCTTCTTGCCATGGTTGGTGGGCACCTGCTGGGCGCAGTAGAGGGAGTAGAGCAGGGCCCAAAACTTCTGCCGCTTGCGCTTTCCAGGGTCGCCGGGACAGCCGTCCAGGGGAAGGATATCCAGCACCACCCCGTGGGGGATGTCCATCTGCTTTTGGTAGGGCTTGATATAGGTGGTCTCGTTGTCCTTGATGGTGATGAAGAGGTTGCCGTCCACCCGCTCCCGGGTGGGGTAGCAGATGCTGTACCGGCGGGTGTCGGCCTTCTGGGGCCAGACCTCCTTGAGCCGCTCGTAGTCGGGACGGGGCATAAAGACGTCCACGTCGTCGTCCCAGGGGATGAACCCCTGGTGGCGCAGCGCCCCAATGCAGCAGCCGCCGCAGAAGTAAAAGAGCAGCCCGTTTTCATCGCATATCTTTTTGAAGTAGAGGGCCATCTCCAGCCCCTTTAGCTGGAGCTCCCGCAATTTTTCCGGGGTGAAGGTATAGCTTTCGCCCATCCTCTCGCCTTCCTCTCTATATTGGCCGCCTCAAATTTCCTCTAGACCGGCTGAAAGGTCTTGCCGGCGAACTGAAAGATCCCCTGCAAAAAGCCGAGCCCATAGGAGATGTGGAGGATGAAGTGCACCCACATCAGCCGCAGCTTGTTGACAAAGCCCTTCACCCGCTTGTTGGAGAAGGAAAAGTAGATGTCCAGCAGCAGATAGAGGCCCATCACCCCGCCAAAAACCCAGCGGGCCGGCGAGAAAAAGAGGGAGAGGAGCCCGAACAGGGCGATAAACAGCACAAAGCTGATGGGTACCAGATGGGAGAGACGGGCGGGTTTTTTGTGCTTTTTGATGACCGCCACCTTCCAGACACCGTACTCGTAGTACTGCTTGAAGACCTTGCGGTAGCTGTCGCGGGGGTAGTAGCGGCTCTTGATGGAGGGGGTCATGTACACCTTGCCCCCGTGGGCGTGCAGCCGCATGTTGAACTCGTCGTCCTCGCTGCGGGGGAAGTCCTCGTCGTAGAGGCCCAAATCGAGGATGGTCTGGCGCTTGTAGGCGCCGAGAAAGACGGTGTCCACATAGCCCTCGTAGTCCGCAATGTGAAATTTCCCGCCGCCTAGGGCAAAGGGGGAGTGGTAGGCGGCCGCCACCACCTTCTGCACTGCGTTTTTGCCACAGGCGATCATCGGGCCGCCCACGTTGTCGGCGCCGGTCTTTTTGAGGGTGGCGATGGACTGGGAGATGTAGTCGTCGGCGTATTCCGAGTGGGCGTCCAGGCGGACGATATACTCCCCCACAGCGGCGCGGATGCCGATGTTGAGGGCCAACTGCACCGTCCTGCCCGGATTGCGCAGGCAGTGGATAAAGGGGTACTTCTCCTGGTACTGGGCGATGATGGCGGTGGTCTTGTCCTCCGAGTCGCCATCAACAAACAAGACTTCCATCCGCTCACGGGGGAAGTCCTGCTTCAGAATAGACTCTATGCAGGGGCCGATGTAGGCCTCCTCATTTAAGATGGGGACGACCACAGAAACCTCAATGGCAGGGTCTGCCTGAGATCCTGTCTCTCTCTGCTCGGTCAGGTCTGTCATGGTTTTCCTCCACAAACTGTCTTTTTACACGAAAAAGGGCAAATTTATTTATCAATTATACTCTAAGCCCCCCTCAAATTCAATAGGACAGGCCCGCTTTCCCCTCTGGATGCCCGTTTATTCAGGGTTTCTTCACATTTTTGGCGGCTGGACAAACCGCTGCTCTCCCATTATAATATAGGCAGTTTTCCATCTGCCAAAACCGGATGAAAGGGAAAGAAGGACATCTTATGAAACTGCTGATCACCGGCGGCGCCGGTTACATCGGAAGCCACACCTGCGTGGAACTGCTGAACGCGGGACACGAGGTGGTGATCCTGGACAACCTCTGCAACGCCAGCCCCAAAGTGGTGGAGCGCATTCAGGAGATCACCGGCAAACAGGTGACGTTCTGCCAGGTCGACTTGTTGGACTACGCCGCCACCGAGGCGGTCTTTCGCGCCCACCAGTTCGACGGGGTCATCCACTTCGCCGGGCTCAAGGCGGTGGGGGAGTCGGTGGAGAAACCGCTGGAATACTACCACAACAACCTGACCGGCACCCTGCACCTGCTCAAGCTGATGAAAAAGTACCAGGTCTTTACCCTGGTGTTCTCCTCCTCCGCCACGGTGTACGGCTCGCCGGCCACCGTCCCCATCACTGAGGATTTCCCCCTCTCGGTGACCAACCCCTACGGCGCCACCAAGTTGATGACCGAGGAGATTTTGCGGGACCTCTACCGGGCCGACCCCCGCTTCTCCCTGGTGATCCTCCGCTACTTCAACCCCATCGGCGCCCACGAGAGCGGCCGCATCGGGGAGAACCCCAAGGGCATCCCCAACAACCTGATCCCCTACATCACCCAGGTGGCGGTGGGCAAACTGCAGTACCTGAACGTGTACGGGGAGAACTACCCCACGGTGGATGGCACCGGGGTGCGCGACTACATCCACGTGGTGGACCTGGCCAAGGGCCACATCAAGGCGGTGGAGAAGCTGGCGGGCAAGGCCGGGGTGCACGTCTACAACCTGGGCACCGGCAACGGCTATTCGGTGCTGCAGGTGGTGGACGCCTTTGAAAAGGCCAGCGGCCAGAAGGTCCCCTACAAGATCGCCCCGCCCCGGGCCGGCGACATCGCCGAGTGCTGGGCCGACGCCTCCAAGGCCAAGGCCGAGCTGGGGTGGGAGGCGGAGTACGACATCCAGCGGATGTGCGTCGACTCCTGGCGGTGGCAGAGCCAAAACCCCAACGGCTACGACGACTAGACGAAAAAACAGCTGTAAAAGGGCCTCTTTGGGGCCCTTTTGCTTTTTGCACAAAAAACAGGCAGAAGGATTGTTCAATAAAAATATTGATTTTCGTGCAGTCAAATTATATATTATAGGTAAGAAAAGGGTTTCGTACCAAACCTCCTTTGGTTGTATACCAAAACAGATAATAGGTGAGGAAATTCGTGTACCAAGGCCCTTCAAGACGGAGCCTTATCCACCGTTCAAGGCAAATGTGCAGTGCGCACAGGAGGTATTGTCCAATGGGTAGGTCTCAAATCTGAAAGACAGGCAACCCCAGTTGATTTCAAACTCCGCCCATAGCTTGTCTTTGCCAACAGATGCAAAAAGGAGTTTGCAGGTGTGCGTAAGAAAGAGCAGGACCGCCGTTTGGAACTGCTCAGGGCCATTCCCCCAAAGGGGTGGTCAAGTTTGGCAGCCTGATTTCTGAAATCGGACGAATCGGAAAAGAGGGCCCCGTACGGGGCCCTCTTTTTTTGCCTGCACCCCCTCCACCCCCTTCGCCCCGCCCGCCGCGATTGCGCAACAGGGCGGACAGGGGGTATAATGGGCCCAAGGGGGGAAGGGCTGTGAACGAACTGTTTGTCACCGAGGTGGCGCTGGACCGGGCCGCTCTGCGACAGACGGGCGGCTATTTGAACGACCTGCCCTGCCTGCGGGAGCTGGAGGCGCTGGCCTTTCACCGCCCGGTCACCTATTTTGTGGGGGAGAATGGAACCGGGAAGTCCACCCTACTAGAAGGGCTGGCCGTGGCCCTGGGCCTCAACCCGGAAGGGGGCGGGCGCAACTTTCACTTTGCCTCTAAGGAGACCCACTCCCCCCTGCACCGCTGCCTGACGGTGACCAAAGGACCCTACCGCCCCCAAACCAGCTACTTTCTGCGGGCGGAGAGCTTTTACAACCTGGCCTCCGAGGTGGACCGGCTGGAGGGAATCGGTGCCCCCGGCCTCTTTGACAGCTACGGGGGGCGCTCCCTGCACAGCCAGTCCCACGGCGAGGCCTTTCTCTCCCTGGTGCTGGGGCGCTTTCCCCCGCGCGGGCTCTACCTCCTCGACGAGCCGGAGGCAGCCCTCTCCCCCTCCCGGCAGCTGGCCCTCTTGCGGCAGATCCACCTGCTGGCCGAAGGGGGCAGCCAGTTCATCATCGCCACCCATTCCCCCATCCTGATGGCCCTGCCCGGCGCCGCCGTCCTCTCCTTTGAAGAGGGGGGCGCCATCCGCCCCACGGCCTATCGGGAGACCAGCCACTACCAGGTCACCCGCGCCTTCTTGGAGGCGCCGGAGCGGATGCTGCGGGAACTGCTGGACGGGGAGTGACCACACTGTAATCCAAGGAGGAACACACGATGGAAAAATTGGAAATGTTAGAAGCCATTCTCGACAGCTACCCCTACCGGGTGGTATTTGTGGACTGCGACCACGTCATCCGCTACCTGAACCGGGCCGCCAAATACCACTACTACCAGGTGCGGGGGTACCGGGATCTGATTGGCCGCTCCCTGTTTGACTGCCACCAGGAGCTCTCGCGGGAGCGCATCGAGGCGGCGGTGGAAAAGCTGCGCCACCACGGCAACGAAATCCACCTGGGGGTGACCCCAGACAACCAGCGCTACTACATCAACCCGGTGCGAAACGAGGAGGGGGAGCTGCTGGGGTACTTCGAGCGCTTTGAGCTGAACTTGCAGAAATAGCGCGCCGCGCGGTGCCGCCGGATCCGGCGGGACAGCGCCCTTGTCAGAGAGAAGAAAACCCTGTGAAAAAACACCTGATCGCCCTGTTGTGTCTCACCCTGGCCCTTTTGGTGACCGGCTGTGGGGAAAAGAGCGAGGCCTTTTCTTTTCCCGAAGAGGGGAGAGAGTATATCGACACGGCAGAGCTCCCCCGCGTCTATGCCGACCCGGCCGGCTACCGGGGGAAACACGTCAAGCTGGTCGGCCGCGCCATCAGCATGCTGGAGCGCCATACCGGCGAATCGTCCTTTCTCTTTATCCCCGAAGGGTACAGCTCCCCCATTGCCGTCCACTCCGCCGACTCCTCCCTGCAGATAGAGGAGGGGGACATCCTCCTGGTTGACGGGAAGTTTTGGTCCACCAAAAACACCGGCACCGACCTGCCCCACCTCGCAGCGGCCGATCTGACCCACTCCGCCTACAAAGACGCCTTCCGCCCTACCCTCAAAGAAATCAGCCTCGCCCTCACCCAGGTACAGGAGGGCTGTTCGGTCACCGTCGAAAAGGTCGAATTTGCAAAAGAGGAGACGCGGCTCTACCTGCGCATTCAAAACACGGGCGGCGCCAGCATCTCCTACTGGAACGGCTATCTGGTGCAGGGGGGACCCAGTACGCCGAAACACACAACGCCGAGGCCCGCTACGAGGTCCTTCCCGGCGACATTTTGCCCGGCGTCACCGCCATCAGGGTAGTGGTTTTTCCCGCCCTAAAGGATCCTGGAGCACTGCAGATCTATCTTCAGATCCTGTCTGAAGACTGCGCCGCAGACTTCGATCCCTTTGTCTTCTCCCTCTCCTGACAAACTGCAAGCCATCCCCCGGCAGAATGTTCTGCCGGGGGATGGCTTTTTGCAAAAGGGGGGGGGTCAATCCCCCTCCCTGAGGGCGCGCAGTTCCTCCGCCGCCTCCCGGTAGGCCTCTTCCAGGGCGGCTTTTTTCTCCAGCGGCGCGGCGGAAATCTCCACTGCCAGCTGGCTCAACCGCATCTCCAGCACCGTTTTGCGCAGGGCGGCGCTCTGCCCTGCCCTGCGGGCGGGCCTCTCCTGCTGACGGCGCCAGTCGGCCAGCCCGCCCGCAAAGGCGGTGAGGCCGCCCCCGCCGATATAGAGCAGCCGGTCGGCCACCCTCTCCACAAACGCCTCGTCGTGGCTGACCAGCAACAGGGTCCCGGTGTAGCCCTGGAGCAGGGATTGCAGGGCCTCCACCGCGGGGAGGTCCAGGTAGTTGGTGGGCTCGTCCAGAAAGAGGAGGTTGCAGCCGCCCACCAACAGCTTGCAGAGGGCGACCTTCATCCGCTCCCCGCCACTGAGCACCGCCAGGGGCTTGTTGACCGCCTCCCCCCGAAAGAGGAGCCGCCCCAGCACCGTGCGCACCAGGGTGGGGGACTGGAGGGCCCCCTCAAGGGCGTTTTCGAGGACGGTGCGCCCCTCGTCCAGCTGTTCAAACCCCTGGCGAAGAAATCCCAGCTTGGCCTGAGGGGAGAGATGGTACTCGCCGGCCAGGGGGGCCATCTCCCCCGCCAGGGTGCGCAGCAGGGTGGTCTTGCCCGCCCCGTTGGGGCCGATGAGGGCGGTTTTGCTGCCGGTCGGAAGGGTGAAGGCAGCCCCCTCAAAGAGGGGGACGCCGGCGTGACCCACCGCCAAATTCGCGGCGGTGAGGGCGGTGCGGGCCCGCAGCGGGGCCGGGTCGATGCGCAGGGCGATGCCGTCCGCCTCAAAGGGCTTCTCCACCCGCTCCATCCGCTCGATGCGGCCCTCCAACACCTTTTTGCGGCGGGCGATCTTGGCCGACTTCTGGGTGGCCTCCCGCTTGTGGAGGCGAGCCTCGGAATTGCCCATCCGGCTGGGGGCCTTCCTCACGCCGTCGGCCCGGCGGGAGACCTGGCGGGCGGCGGCCAGCAGCCGGGCCCGCTCGCCGGTGTACTCCTCCCACTGCTGCTGGGCCCGCTCCTCCTCCCGGGCCCGCTGGCTGCGGTAAGCGGCGTAGTTGCCGGGATAGGCCCTCACCTGGCCGTCCCGAACCTCCCAAATGGTGTCGCAGAGGGCGTCCAGCAGGGCCCTGTCGTGGCTGACCAACAGCAGCGACTCCACCTCTGCCAACCGGCGGCGGATCTCCGCCTGCCCCCGCTCGTCCAGGTTGGCGGTGGGCTCGTCGCAGAGGAGGAGGGGGGCGCCCTCCTCCAGGGCGGCGGCCAGCTTGACGCGGGTCTCCTCGCCGCCGCTGCGGCCTGCCTGGCGGGCCAGGGGCCCCGCCCCCAGGGCGGCCAGCGGGCCGGCCATCTGCGCGGGGTCGGCCGCCTCCAACTGCCGGCAGTAGGCCAGGGGGCACCGCCGCTCCACCCGGCCGGATTCCGGCTGGCGGACACCGGCGATGAGGTCGAGGAGGGTAGTCTTGCCACACCCGTTCTCCCCCACGATCCCGATGTGGTCCCCCGCCAAAACCGTCAGTTCGGGGATGTCGAGAAGCCGCCGCTCCCCGATAAAATAGACCAGCCCGCGGATCGAGACCAGCACGTTTCGTTCAGACAAGTGAAAAACCTCCCTTGCAGGGTCACCTGCAAGGGAGGGAAAAGACAGAGGGCGCGCGAAAAAAGGGGGACTTGCGTCCACCGCACACCGTGCTATTTTCCCCTTTGCCGCGCAGGTGACCAAACGGCCCCCCTATTGAGAGAGGGCGTTTTGTCCGTTTTCAGTGGTTGCGCGCAAAGGTCAAAACAGTCTCATTCGCGGTGTGGTTACCTCGCCTTTCTTCGTTTCTTCGAGTACGAGTATACCAGACATCCCCCCGGGTTGCAAGGGGAGAAAAAGGGCGGGCCCCGGCGCCATGCCGGGGTCCGCCCTCGATGTCAGCGGTTTAAATTGGCCAGGCTGTTGACGATCAGATCGATGAAGCGGGGGCGGTCCACATCCTCGCCCATCTTGGTGTTGGGGGGGAAGTGGCGGTCCTCGGTGTGCTTGTAGGTGATGACCGTCTTGCCCTCGGTGAGGATGCCGCGGGTCTCCACATCCACGTGGACATCCACCGTCTGCACCACCGATTCGTCCATCACGTAGGCTGCGGTCACTGCGTCGCAGAGGATGCCGCCGGGGCGACCGTTCTTCTCGGCGTAGCCGACCCGCTCGCCGATGAGCTCGGCCGCCACCTCTGCCACCGGGCCGCCGGCGGCGCGGATGCGCGCCAAATCGTCGGCGGTGACATAGGCTTTAAAGCAGATGTCCAGCCCCATCATCGCCATGGGGATGCCGCTGGCAAAGACGATCTTGGCGGCGTGGGGGTCGGCCCAGATGTTGAACTCGGCCGCGGCCGTCCAGTTGCCCAGGCCCTTGGCCCCGCCCATGATGGAGATGCGCTTGACATAGTCTTTTAAGTTGGGGTATTTCAACAGGGCATTGGCCACGTTGGTCAGGGGGCCGATGGCCACGATCTCCAGCTCGCCCTTGCAGGCCACCGCCTGCTGGTAGATGAAGTCCCAGGCGTACTGGTCCTCCACCTGCTTGTGGGGCTCCGGCAGGGTGACCGAGCCCAAACCGCCCGCGCCGTGGACGTTGCCGGCGGTGCGCTCCCCGCAGAAGAGGGACTGGCTGGCCCCTTTGAGGACGGGGATGTCCTCCCTGCCGGTGAGCTCGCACAGCTGCAGGGCGTTTTTCTCGCAGAAGGACAGGGGCTTGTTGCCGCAGACCGGGGTGATCCCCTTGATGTCAAAGCGGTCGTCCCCCAGCAGCATAAACAGGCAGATGGCGTCGTCGGTGCCCGGGTCGCAGTCCAGAATAATGGGGCGTTTGTTCTGTTCCATTCTCTTCTCTCCTCCCTTTCTCAGGCGTTTTTCAGCAGTTCGCGCACCGCGTCCACATAGCCCTGGCGGTCCACGTCCAACACCACGGTGTGGATGTGGGGGCGGTCGCTCTGGTGCAGCCCGGTGCGGGCGTCGCAGACGCTCATCCCGTCGCAGAGGTCGGAGGCGCACTCGATCTGGATGTCCGCTTTGACGGCGGTGAAGAGCTCGGGCTTTAACAGGTAGATCACCGGCACCGTGTCGAAGATGAGGGTGCGCTCGCCGGGGAACTCACCCCAGCCGTCGTTCAGGGAGTGGTGGGTGATGCTGTAAAACGCCTTGGCACAGGGGTTGTCAAAGCCCTTCCAGCTGTCGTTGTCGGCGGGGGTGATATAGGCATTTGTGCAGACATCCAGCCCGCACATAGCCACCGGCAGCCCAAAGGAGAAGACGGCCTGGGCCGCCTCGGGGTCGGCGTAGAAGTTGAGCTCGGCTGCGCCGGTGGTGTTGCCGAAATACATGCCGCCGCCCATGAGGACGATCTCCTCCACCTTCTCCCGCACCAAGTCGGGGTGTTGGAGCATCAGCTTGGCGATGTTGGTGAGGGGGGCCAGGGGGATGAGGGTCACCTTCTCCTCGCTGGAGCGGAGCACGTCCACCATGAACTCGACGGCGGATTTCTCCTGCAGGGGGCCTACCTCCTCGCTCAAATCGGGGATGGGCAGCCGGTGCCCCTCGGGGTTGCCGACCCAGCGCTGGCGGACCAGGGGGTTTTGCGAGCCCCGGGCCACCGGGATGTCGGCTTTCAGGTAGCGCACCAGCTCTAAGGTGTTCTGGGTGGTGTTTTCGATGGGCTGGTTGCCCATGCAGGTGGTGATGCCCAACACCTCCAGTTCGGGGCTGGCGACGGCCAGGGCGACCGCGCAGGCGTCGTCTCCGCCGGTGTCGCAGTCAAATAACACTTTTTTGCTCATTGTGCAGACTCCTCCATTTCTTGGCATATGGCTTTACCAAATCATTATACTTTAGAATCGGGGGCGCGTATAGGGGATGGAAGCGTAGAAGATACGCTGAAAAAAACAGCCAAAACGCACAAAAGCCGGCAGCCAGATTCTCCGGCCGAGGGGCGGGCGTTTTACAAATTGTCCATCTATTAATCACAAAGACGGACTATACTAACAGCAGATGAAAGGGGTGCTTGCGATGAAAACACTGTACATTGTAACCGGCGCCTATGGCCACCTGGGCAACGTGGTGGTGCGGCTGCTGGCCAAACGGGGCGAGTGGGTGCGGGGGTTGGCCCTGCCGGACGACCCGGCTATTCCCCTGCCCGACGGGGTCGAGATCGTCCGCGGCGACGTCTGTTGCCCGGCCAGCCTCCACCCCCTCTTTGAGACCGAGAGCCCCTGCCGCCGGGTGGTGATCCACACGGCGGGGATCGTGAGCATCGCCTCCAAATACCAGCAGAAGGTGTGGGACGTCAACGTGGGCGGCACCGCCAACCTGCTGGCCTTCTGCCGCCAGTACGGGGTGGAGAAGATGGTCTATGTCAGCTCTGTCCACGCCATCCCCGAGCGGCCGGAGGGGCAGGTGGTGGTGGAGACCGACCACTTCGACCCCGACTTGGTGGAGGGGCTCTACGCCAAGACCAAGGCAGAGGCCACCTCCCTGGTGCTGGAAGCCGCCAAGGACGGCTTGCCGGCGGTGGTGGTGCAGCCCTCGGGGATCGTGGGGCCCTGGGACTTTGGCCACGGCCACCTCAACGCCCTGGTGGCCGACTGCGCCCGGGGCAAGCTGCTGGCCGGCGTGGAGGGCGGCTACGACTTCGTGGACGTGCGGGACGTGGCCGCCGGGGTGGTCGCCGCCGCCGACAGAGGGCGGGTGGGGGAGTGCTACATCCTCGCCAACCGCTATTTCACCGTGCCGGAATTTTTGGAGCGCTGCCACCTGGCCACCGGCTGCAAGCCCATCCGCCACACCCTGCCCCTCTGGTTTGCCCGGGCCACCGCCCCCCTGTCGGAACTCTACTACAAGATCCGCAAGGCCCCGCCCCTCTACACCCGCTACTCCCTCTACACGCTGGAGACAAACGCCGTCTTCTCCTGGCAGAAGGCGGCCGACGAATTGGGCTACCACACCCGCCCCATGGAGGAGACCCTGCGGGACACCGTGCACTTCATGCGGGTACAGGGCCGCTTTTGACAGCCATCGACAAAAGGCCGCCGGTCAAGAACCGGCGGCCTTTTTGGGTGCGTCTCGCAGCGGGCCCGCAGGTCGGGCAGCGCCGGTCACTCCTCGACCTGGAAGGGCTCGTAGCCGGCGGCGATGAGCTCGGCGTCAAAGTCGGCCCGGGCGCGCTTCATGGCGTCCTCCATAGTGCCCTCGACGATGGTGAAGGGCACGCTGAACATCAGGTTGAGGGGGTAGTCAAAATCCTCGATGGTGCAGCCGTTCTCGTCCACCCACTTGCCCTCTTCGTTCTGGCGCTTGGCGCCGGTGAACCGCTCGACCATGGGGCGGGCGTCGTCGATGAAGGCGTAGCAGCGCTGGCCTAGGGCGTAGGCGGCCCCGCACTCGACACAGGTGCCGGAATCGGGCTCCTGTCCGCGGCGGAAGTCGTTGAGGTTGGCGATGATCATGTCCGAGCGGCGGACGTGGTTGATGTCGTGGATGAAGCCGCGCTTCTCCTTCTCCTCGCGGGAGTCGTCCTTGGGGACATAGTCCTTGAACTCGTCGTCCCGGGCGGGGTTGGGGGGGTAGATGCCATCGATGCCGTACTTGTGGCTCAGTTCCACATAGTGGGCGCCGATCTCATCCCCGTTGGGCCAGAACATGTCCGGCCCGGCCAGGTAGGCCACCGGGCGGCGGACAACGCCGTTTTTGTCGATAAACAAGGCAAACACGCCTCCTTTTTCGGGGTTTTTCCGGTCGGCCGCGCGCAGCCGCGCCGGCCGGGGAGGGAAAGGGGCCGGCTGTCGACCGACCCCTCCAGAGGGCCCAGTGAAGGGCCCGGTGCAATTACTCCTCGACCTGGAAGGGCTCGTAGCCGGCGGCGATGAGCTCGGCGTCAAAGTCGGCCCGAGCGCGCTTCATGGCGTCCTCCATAGTGCCCTCGACAATGGTGAAGGGCACCCCGAACATCAGGTTGAGGGGGGAGTCGAAGTCCTCGATGGTGCAGCCGTTCTCGTCCACCCACTTGCCCTCTTCGTTCTGGTGCTTGGCGCCGGAGAAGCGCTCGATCATGGGGCGGGCGTCGTCGATGAAGGCGTAGCAGCGCTGGCCCAGGGCATAGGCGGCCCCGCACTCGACACAGGTGCCGGAATCGGGCTCCTGCCCGCGGCGGAAGTCGTTGAGGTTGGCGATGATCATGTCCGAGCGGCGGACGTGGTTGATGTCGTGGATGAATATCTTCTTCTCCATCTCCTCCGAGCTGTCGTCCTTGGGCTCGTACTCTTTGAACTCGTCCTCCCGGGCGGGGTCGGGGGGGAAGATGCCGTCGATGCCGTACTTGTGGCTCAACTCCACATAGTGGGCGCCGATCTCATCCCCGTTGGGCCAGAACATGTCGGGGCCGGCCAGGTAGGCCACCGGGCGGCGGACAACGCCGTTTTTGTCGATAAACATCTAGCAGCCCTCCTTTTCCATGTCCTCTTTGGCCCGGAGCAGTGCGTCGCGGAAGGTCCCCTCCACCATGGTGGCGTGGCCGGAGATCATCAGGTTCAGGGGGCCGCCCTCCAGGGTGAGGCCGTCCTTGTCGCGGCGGCGGCCCTGCTCGTCGAGGTAGGTCTCCTCGGTGAACTTCTCGCCGCAGCCGCGCAGGTCGTCCAGGTAGACATAGATCTTCTTGCCCCAGATATAGCCCGCGCCAATTTCAAAGGAGGTGCCGGAATCGGGCTCCCACCCGCGGAAATTGTTCATATCGGCCACGATCAAGTCGCAGTTTTTGATGGATTCGATGTTCTTTTCAAAAATCACCTTGGCGGTGTCCCGCTTGGTCTTGCAGCTGCTGAAATCGTAGTCGGCCGCCACCGACGGCTCAAACCCCAGCTCTTCGCAGATGGCCTTGTTGGCGGCAAAAATCTCCTCGCTGTTGGGGAAAAAGCACTCTGGCCCAGCAATATACACCTTGGGCTTCTTGTTCATGCTACACACTCCTTTTTCTTCTCCTTTGGTTTCTTGACCCATAAAAGAAATACAAGTTCAGTATACCTGTCCCCTTCCAACAAAGTAAATGCACGAAAGGGCCAAAGAAAAAGGAAAATTCCCGTCACTTTGATGAAAACGATTTCGCAAGCGTTTGCCGAAAGCGCTTTCTTTCAAGTACACGAACCCCCTGCACCGCTGTATCTGCGGCACAGGGGGTTCGCTTTTGCGGGGCGCTCAAATCTAGGGGCGGTCGCTCTCCCGCTCTTTTTTGCGCCCGCGCAGGGCAATGGCGAGGGCGCCGGCGGCCAGGGCCGCCAGGAGGGCCAGGATCAGCAGGCTGTCCAGAGGGCAGCCCCGCATCCACCAGAGGACGGCGGCCAGGCCGGCCCCAGCGGAGAAAAACAGCAGGTCACACCACTTCATGCTCTTCCTCCTCTTCTCTGCGCTCCCACACCAGCCGCAGGGCAACATAGACGCCGGTGATGGCGGCGCCCAGCAGGGCCAACCAGTGGACGATGCAGCTGCCGGGCGCATGCCCGGCGTGAGCACCGCCGCCAAAGGGCAACTGCTCCCCGGTGTAGGGGGCGCTGCCCGCCTGGGTGGTCTCTCCCAGGTCGACTGTCTGCCCGCCGCCATCCGGGCCGGGGGCGTCGCCCCCTTCCCCCTCGCCGGGGGTGGGAGAGGGCGGGGGCGCAGGGGTGTCCCCCTCGTCCTCTTCCACCAGTTGGTACCAGAGGAGGATGGTGGTGGTGTTCCCCTGGGCGTCCGCCGCCCCCCAGCGGATGAGGTAATCCCCCGGGTGCGCGGTGTCGATGGCGGCGATGGGGCGGCCCGAGAGGTCGCTCATCTCCACCGGGAAATAGGTGAGGCCGTCGTCGGGCGCCGGCAGGCCGCTGACGATTTGATAGCGCCCCTCCATCAGCTCCCTGGCCTCTTCGCTGGCAAGACTGCCGCCATAGGGCGGCTCCTGGCCGATGAGGACGGTGATTTTGTCCCGGATGAGGGCGTGCCGCAGCCCCTCCTCGTCGGTCTCAACGGTGGGCGGCAGGGGGTAGAGCCCCCCTTCCCCGCCGTCGGGGGAGTCGGTGTCGGGCCACCCGTCCGGGGCGGGGCGGCCGTTCTCGCCCTGATCGCCGCCGGAGGAATTCTCGCCGCCGTTTTCCCCCTGGCCGCCGCCGGAGGAGTTGTCGCCGCCGTTCTCCCCCTGGCCGCCCGAGCCACCGCCGGAACCGCCGCCCGAGCCGCCGTCCGGGCGGTCGGGCACGATCACCACCGGCGGCTGCGCCGCCTCAATGATGCGGTAGGTCAGGTGGATGGTGGTAGTGTTCCCCGCCTCGTCGGTCACCGTTTGGGCGATCACACAGCTGCCCACCTCTCCGGTGGGGAAGGACCCGCCCCGCAGGTCACCGCTCATGGAGACCGGCCCCCGGGAAAGGGCGTCGGCGGGCCAGGGGAGGGAGGAGGTGATCTGGTAGCGCTGTGCCAGCCAGGCCTCCGCCTTCTCCTCTGTCAGCAGCCCCCCAAAGGAGGGGTTGGGGCGGACATACTCCACCACCTCGTCGTAGATGTCCCGGTGCAGGCGGTTGGGGTCTGTCTCGTCGGGTTTGAGGGTGCCGTCGGGCAGCTCATCCGGGAGAGGGGGGAACCCGTTCCCCTCCCCGCCGCCGGGGGTCACCACCGGCGGCTCGATGCCGCTGTCGTAGACAAAGTGGTAGGTCAGATGGATGGTGGTGGTGTTCCCCGCTTTGTCGGTGGCGGTGCGCTCCACCAGATAGGTGCCCTGGCGGGCGGTGTCCATGGTGTCGGTGGGCACCCCGCCCTTGGAGATGGTCAGCTCACCCCAACTCAAGGCGTCGTCCGGAGCGGGCAGGGTGGAGGTGACCTGGTACCGGCGGGCAAAGAGGGCCTCCATCTCCGCCTTTCCGTAGCTGCCGCCGCCGGCGGCCGGGGTGGTGATCAGCTCGGTGATCTCGTCGTAGATGTCCCGGTGCATCTTCCCCTCGTCGTCAACGGAGGGGTCCGGCTGCTCGTCGGGCAGCTGGTCGTTGGGGACGTCGGGGTGATAGCCCGGTTCCCCCTCGCCCGAGGGGGTGGGGCCGCCCACGTCGGGGGATCCGCCGCGGAGGATGTAGAGGAAGCACTCCTTGGGCAGAGCGGCGTTGCCGTCGTCGTCCACCCCCTTGAGGGAGAAGGTCAGCTTGTAGCTGCCCGCCGGCAGCTCCACCGCCACCGGCTGGGTGGAACGGTTGCCGCGCTGCACCGGGAAGGAGGAGGCGGTGAGGCCCAGGCGCTCCAACTTCCAGCTGATCTGGTCGTCCGGCAGCTGCACCCGATCTTGCAGCCGCCCGCTCAAATCGGTGTACTGGGGCAGGGCGTTGTGGACAGCCGGGGTCTTGACGCCGTTTGTGGAGAGGTGGGTGATGGGGGCGTCGTCCCCCGCGATCATGTCAAAGGCCGTCCGCGGGACAAAGCCGCTGGGCAGCTTCTCCCCGTAAAAGACGAGGCTGTCGTCGGCCACGATGACAGGGGCCACGTCGGTGCGGGTGACGGTGAGCACCTTGTCGTCCGGCGTGGCGTTGCCGGCCGCGTCCACCGCCCGGAACTGGTAGGTACCCAGGGCGTCGCAGTCGTTTAGCGCTTGGTAGTCGCGGGAGGAGGCGCCGGTGTCCCCCGGCTTGGTCCCCCCCGGGGTCAGGGTGTAGGTGGTCATGTCCTCCCAACTTGTGGCGCCAGGGCGCTTGACCTGGATCTTCCAGACGCCCGAGACCCCGTCCTGCGCCCGCAGGGCCAGGGTGGAGCGGTCGGTGAGGGCCAGGGTGGGGGCGGTTTTGTCGATCCCCACGCTCTCGCTCATGATGCCGGTGGTCCCCCACTTGGAAGAGAAGCGGCTGCCGTCCTGTTGGACGTAGAAGCTGGTGGTGGTTTTGCCCTCTTTGGTGAAGGTCTTGCCCATCCTGTCGGCGAGAACGCCGTCGAAGTAGGCCAGGTCGTAGTCGTTTGTCTGGATGTTCAAATCCACATTGCTGGTGTACCAGCTGTTGTTGCCCGCGGTGCCGGTGAGGGTGTAGTTGACATCGCCGGGGAAGACGCCGCCCTTCACCATGTCAGGGCCGATGTCGTGCAGGACATACGCCGACCGGTAGCTGCCAAAGGGGTCGTCCTCCACCTTGAGCCCCAGCTTGAACTGGGTCTCGGGGTCGCCGGTGACCTTGATTTTAAAGGTGGTGGAGACCTCGTCGTTGCCCACAAAGTTGAGGGCGATCTTCTTGGTGCCGCTGATTTGGGTGGTCTCGAACCCCTCGCTGACAAAGCCCGCCTGGTCGCCGAGGGAGAGGAAGGCGGGGATGGTCTCGCCGGCGGCGGCCAAATCGCTGTTTTTGAGGGTGACCCGGACCACCGCCTCCTGTCCCCGGCCGATGCCGCCGGTGATGATCCGGGTCTGGTCCTTGGGGTCGAGGTATTCCACCTTTACAAATTCGGGGGCAAAGTGGTCGTAGCCGATGGAGTTGAGTGTGACGCTCGACTGACTCTTGCTAAGAACGCTATCCACCTTGCTCTTTCGGGTAAAGTTCCAGTTTGACAACAAGATGCTGAAGCGCTGATTGATGTCAAGTCCCAAAGGTGGGTATCCGTCCGCAGATTTGTTTTGATTGCTGGAAGATGTTGTTTCCCCCGCAAACTGGGCGGACATGACTTGACTTTGGACATCCCAGGCAAGGACACTGCTTTTATTGCTGCCATACGCGTTCGCCCCACCATTGTGCCAGGCATATCCACTCGCTACGCCCGGTCCGGTGGTGCCGTAGTTCAAATCGCCGCCTACGGCAGTAATGCCAAGACCTGACCAAATTCCATTGAGCTTAACATCGTGAGTGGAAACCAGCGCCAAAAGCCGTGTTGCGCCAGTTTGGTCCTCCAGCAGGTAGAAAAGGTTATTCGCATCCAGTCTGTCGCCGTCCAAAGCGGCCATCGGTGAGATGGAATAGGAGATGGCCATCTTCCAACTGGCTGTCAGCGGAACTCTCCACTTTGAGGTGATATTGCCAGAGCACCCTTTGCCGGAAGTCTCTTCCCCATAGTTTCCCTGGTAGTCCTGGTCATAGGCACTCCTTGTGCCAGAGATAAGGTCAAACGTTCCTCCTACCGGTGACAGGGCACTCCCGGACGCCTCGAATGTTTGGGCCATTTTATCCATGCTGATGTTTTGGTGAAAGCCCTGCACCAGCACATCGCTGGCCTCTTTTGCCGGCCCTTCCGCCAGCCCCGTCGTCGGGAGGGCGGAGGTGGCAAGGCAGACTGCCAGCGCCGTGGCCGCCACCCTGCGCGCCCCCTGTCGCCAACCTCTGTTTTCCCGTTTCATCTCTATTTCACGCTCCCTTGCATTCTTTTGCAGCTCGATTCTCAATAAGAAGGTCGAAACAGAGAAAAAGGGGTCAACTTTTTCAAAATCTTCGCAAAAAATTTTTCCAGTGCGCCATTTACCCCGCCTTGTGGTATACTGAATAGCAGATTTTGTCGAAAAAAGAGGGGGAGAAAGGGGATCATGCCAGTGGTCAAACAAGACCACCGCTCTCTGGGGGAGCTGGCGCGCCAGGCCGCCGAGGGGGACAGGGCGGCTTTTGAGGCGCTCTACCGGGCCACTGCGGAGGCGCAGTACTTTCAGGCGGTCGCCCTGTTGCGGGACGAACACCTGGCCATGGACGCAGTGCAGGAGAGCTACCTGGCCCTGCACCACGCCCTGCCGGACATTGAAAAGCCGCAGGCGGTGGTGGCCTATCTCAACCGCTGCACCTTTCAGTGCTGCCGGCGGCTGCAGCGAAAGGCGGGGCGGGTGGTCCCGGTGGGGGAGGAGGCGCTGGAGCAGTTGCCCCAGCGCGCCAGCACGGAGGAGCTGGGTCGGCGGGAGACCGCCCTCGCCCTGCAGCAGGAGCTGGCGCGGCTGCCGGAGGAGCAGCGGCTGATCGTCATCCGCCACTACTACCTGGGGGAACGGCTCGCCGACATCGCCGCCGAGATGGGGATGTCCCTCTCCACCGTCAAGCGCCAACTGCGGCAGGCAAAGGCCCGGCTGCGCCGGGGGCTGGGCCAGTTGGCAGTGGTGCCGCTGGGGTTGGCCCTGCCCCGCCAGCTGCAGACGGCCGCCCACACCCTGGGCAGCCGGGCAGCCCTCCCCCCTGCCCCTGTCCAGGGGCGGATATCGGGCTGGGCGGTGGGGGGCGGCGCCACCCTGACCGCCGCTGTCACCCTGTTGGCCGCCCAGCTGCTGGCAGCGCCCGGCCTCACCGCTGTCGCGCCGGGAGAGACGCCCGCGCGCACTGCCATGTTGGAGGCCGTGATCCGCGGAGGGCCGGTGGATGGGGTGTTGGCCGAAGGCCCAGGGGGCGAGAGCGCCTGGATGGTCGGGCCGGAAGGCGGGCGCTATACCCTCCCGGTGGGGGAGAACGGGCGCTACACCCTCACGGCCTTTGCCGGTGAAAGGGCGGTCTGCTCGGCAGCGGTGACGGTGGGCTGCATCGACCGGGAGGGGCCGGTCCCCCGCAGCGCCGCCCTGCAGGAGGGGCACTTGTCGGTGGCCCTGGAGGAGGACCCGGCAGGGCTTGACGCGGAGGGCTGCTACCTCTGCCGGGGGGAGGCGCGCTACCCCCTGCAGCCGGAGGGGGAACGGCTGGTGTTGGAGCAGACCCCGCCCAGTGGCGACTACCTGCTGGTGCTCACCGACCGGCTGGGCAACCGGTCCGAGACCCCCCTGTCCCTCGCTTCGCCCCCGGCGGAGCGGTAGAGGCAAAAAACCAGCCGGGCGGAGGAATGACTCCTCCGCCCGGCTGGTTTTTGATTTCTGCGGGAAACCCGCTAGATCTTGGTGATGTCCACCACCTCGATGCCCTCGACGGTGCGGCCGCTGGCCAGCATCTTGGAGAGGACCTCGGCGGTGTCGATGGCGGTGAGACAGGGGATCTGCCGCTCCACCGCCTTGCGGCGGATGCGCACCCCGTCGCGCTCGGGGGTACGGCCCTTGGCCGAGGTGGAGATGACGTAGTCGATCTTGCCGCTCTCCAGCAGGTCCAGCACGTCGGGCGAGCCCTCGCCGATCTTCTTCACGGCGGTGGTGGGGACCATGTTCTTGTTCAGCCGCAGGGCGGTGCCGCCGGTGGCGTAGAGGTCAAAGCCCATCTGGCTGAAGCGGTCGGCGATGGGCACCACCTCGTGCTTGTCCTGGTCGCGCACGGTGATGAGCACCCCGCCGTGGTGCTTGAACTGGTAACCGGCGGCGCAGAGCCCCTTGAAGAGGGCCTCCTCGTAGGTCTTTGCCACCCCCAGCACCTCGCCGGTGGACTTCATCTCGGGGCCGAGCTGGGTGTCCACGTCATGCAGCTTTTCAAAGCTGAAGACCGGCACCTTGACGGCCACAAAGTCCTTTTCGGGGAAGAGGCCGGTGCCGTACCCCATCTCCGCCAGGGACTCGCCCAGCATGCAGCGGGTGGCCAGGTCGACCATGGGGACCCCGGTGACCTTGCTGATGTAGGGGACGGTGCGGGAGGAGCGGGGGTTTACCTCGATGACATAGACCTGTCCCTCGTGCACCACGTACTGGATGTTCATCAGCCCCACCACCCCGAGCTCCCGCGCCAGGCGGCCGGTGTAGTCGACGATGGTCTCCTTGATGGAGGGGGAGAGGGTCTGGCTGGGGTAGACCGAGATGGAGTCGCCCGAGTGGACGCCCGCCCGCTCCACGTGCTGCATGATGCCGGGGATCAGGTAGTCCCTGCCGTCGCAGATGGCGTCCACCTCGGTCTCGGTCCCCATGAGATACTTGTCGATGAGGACCGGGTTCTCCAGCTCGTGGGCGGTGATGATGCGCATGTACTCCACCACGTCGGCCTCGGAGTGGGCGATGATCATGTTCTGCCCGCCCAGCACGTAGGAGGGGCGCAGCAGCACCGGGTAGCCCAGCTCCCCGGCGGCAGCCACCGCCTCTTCGGTGGTGAAGACGGTGTGCCCCTGGGGCCGGGGGATGCCGCAGCGCTCCAACAGGGCGTCAAAGCGCTCTCTGTCCTCGGCCTCGTCGATGGCGTCGGGAGAGGTGCCGAGGATGGGGACCCCCATCTCCTTGAGGGATTTGGTCAGCTTGATGGCGGTCTGCCCGCCGAACTGCACCACCACCCCGTCGGGCTTCTCGGTCTGCAGCAGGGCCTTCACGTACTCGGGGTTGAGGGGGTCGAAGTAGAGCCGGTCGCCGGTGTCGAAGTCGGTGGAGACCGTCTCGGGGTTGTTGTTGGCAATGATGGCCTCGTACCCCTTCTCCTTCAGGGCCCAGGCGCAGTGGACGCAGCAGTAGTCAAACTCGATCCCCTGGCCGATGCGGATGGGCCCCGAGCCGAAGACCACCACCTTCTTCTTGCCGCTCTGCTCCCGGGCAATGTGCTCGGCGGCCTCGTTCTCGTCGCCGTAGGAGGAGTAGAAATAGGGGGTCTCGGCGGTGAACTCGGCGGCGCAGGTGTCCACCATCTGGTAGCCGGGGAGCCACTGCTCCGGCAGCTCTTTGCCGGAGAGGCGGGCGATGGTCGCGTCCAAAAAGCCCAGCTTCTTGGCGCGGCGGTAGCTCTCGGCGTCCAGCTGGCCGGCCTTCAGGGCCAGCTCCATCCGGGCCAGGTTTGCAAACTTGGCCAAAAACCACTTGTCGATCTTGGTGATCTCAAAAATCTGGTCGAAGGAGACCCCCCGCTTGATGGCCTCGTAGACCACGAAGAGGCGCTCGTCGTCGGTGACCGAGAGGAGGCGGACGATCTCCTCGTCGCTTTGCTCCTCCAGCTGGGGGAGGGTGAGGGTCTCCATCCCCAACTCGATGGAGACCACCGCCTTCATCATGGCCTGCTCAAAGCTGCGGGCGATGGCCATCACCTCGCCGGTGGCCTTCATCTGGGTGCCCAGGGTCTTTTCGGCGTAGACGAACTTGTCAAAGGGCCAGCGGGGGAACTTGACCACGCAGTAGTCCAGGGTGGGCTCAAAGCAGGCGCAGGTCTTGCCGGTGACGGCGTTGGGGATCTCGTCCAGGCTGTAGCCGATGGCGATCTTGGCCGCCACCTTGGCGATGGGGTAGCCGGTGGCCTTGGAGGCCAGGGCGGAGGAGCGGGAGACCCGGGGGTTGACCTCGATGACCGCGTACTCAAAGCTGTTGGGGTAGAGGGCGTACTGGACGTTGCAGCCCCCCTCGATACCCAGGGTGGAGATGATGTTGATGGCCGAGGAGCGCAGCATCTGGTACTCTTTGTCGGTCAGGGTCTGGGAGGGGGCGACCACCACGCTGTCGCCGGTGTGGACCCCCACCGGGTCGATGTTCTCCATGTTGCAGACGGTGATGACGTTGCCCTTGCCGTCGCGCACCACCTCGTACTCGATCTCCTTCCAGCCGGAGATGCACTTCTCGATGAGCACCTGGGTGATGGGGGAGAGGCGCAGGCCGTTCCCGGCGATCTCCCGCAGCTCCTCCTCGTTCTGGGCAATGCCGCCGCCCGAGCCGCCCAGGGTGTAGGCGGGGCGGACGATGACCGGGTAGCCGATCTCGGCGGCAAAGGCCAGGGACCCCTCGACGGTGGTCTCCACCTGGGAGGGGATGCAGGGCTCGCCGATAGAGAGCATGGTGTCCTTAAAGGCCTGCCGGTCCTCGGCCTTTTTGATGGTCTCGGGGTTGGCGCCCAGCAGCTTGACGCCCTCCTCCTCCAAAAAGCCCTCTTCGGCCAGCTCCATGGCCAGGTTGAGCCCGGTCTGCCCCCCCAGGGTGGGGAGGATGGAGTCGGGCCGCTCCTTGCGGATGATCTTCTTGATGATCTCGGGGCGCAGGGGCTCGATGTAGATCTTGTCGGCCATGGCCTTGTCGGTCATGATGGTGGCCGGGTTGGAGTTGACCAAGATCACCTCCAGCCCCTCCTCCTTGAGGGCCCGGCAGGCCTGGGTGCCGGCGTAGTCGAACTCGGCCGCCTGGCCGATGACGATGGGGCCGGAGCCGATGACTAAAACCCGCTTGATGTCGCTTCTCTTTGGCATGGCTTATCTGTCCCCTTTCGCGTCTTTGATGCGGTCGATGAATTCGTCGAAGAGATAGGCGGTGTCCTTGGGCCCGGCGCTGGCCTCGGGGTGAAACTGCACGGTGAAGCAGTTGTAGCGCTCGTAGCGAATGCCCTCCACCGTGCCGTCGTTGGCGTTGACGTGGCTGATGCGCCCCAGGTTGGTGTCAAAGCTGTCCCCCTCCACGGCGTAGCCGTGGTTTTGGGAGGTGATGAAGGTGCGGTCCAGATCCCGGTCCTTGACCGGCTGGTTGGAGCCGCGGTGGCCGTATTTCAGCTTGCAGGTGGCGGCGCCGGTGGCCAGGGCGGTGAGCTGGTGGCCAAGGCAGATGCCGAAGATGGGCACCCCAGAGGGCAGAAGCTTGGCGATCTCGGCGATGATGGCGGTGTTTTCCGCCGGGTCGCCGGGGCCGTTGGAGAGCATGATGCCGTCGGGCCGCAGGGCCAAGATCTCCTCGGCCGAGGTGTGGCCGGGCACCACGGTCACGCGGCAGCCCCGGTTTTGCAGGGAGCGGACGATGTTGCGCTTGTAGCCGTAATCGCAGAGGACCACGTGGTAGTCCCCCTCGGTCCCCTCGGCCTTGGGGAAGGAGGCGGGCGCGGTGCAGGAGACGGCAGCCACCGCGTCGGCGATGGTGTAGGCGCGGATCTGCTCGAGGAGGGCGTCCTTCTTCGACTCGTCGTATTCGGTGGTGATGGCCCCGTTCATCACCCCGGACTCCCGCAGTTTCTTGGTGAGGGCCCGGGTGTCGATGCCGGCGATGGCGATGACGTTTTGCGATTTGAGAAAGGCGTCCAGGTCCATGGCCACCCGGAAGTTAGAGGGGGTCTCGCACCACTCGCTGACAATGTAGCCCTTGACCCAGCTGCGGCCCGACTCCATGTCGTCGTTGTTGATGCCGTAGTTGCCGATGAGGGGGTAGGTCTGGGTGACGATCTGCCCGTAGTAGGAGGGGTCGGTGAGCACCTCCTGATAGCCGGTCATGCCGGTGTTGAAGACCGTCTCGCCCACCGTGGTCCCCTCGGCCCCAAAGGAGACGCCGGGGTAGACCGAGCCGTCCTGCAGGACCAGCCAGGCTCTCTTGGTTTCATTCTGTTGCATGTGATGCCTCCCTGTATAAAGCGATGTTTGTATTCTTATTTGTATATTACCGGTCGGTGCGGGCCAGGCCGCGGATCTCGCTCACCGCGGCAAATCCGTGGCGCTCCAGATACCGGTCGATGCCGTCGATGATGTCCAGGCAGATGTCGGGTTTGACGAAGTTGGCGGTCCCCACCTGCACGGCGGTGGCCCCGGCCAGCAGAAATTCCAGGGCGTCGCTGGCGGAGGCGATCCCCCCCAGGCCCACCACCGGGATTTTGACCGCCCCGCAGACCTGATATACCATCCGCAGAGCAATGGGGCGGATGGCCGGACCGGAGAGGCCGGCAAAGAGGTTGGCAAAGACCGGCTGCCGCCGCTCCACGTCGATGGCCATGGCCTGGAAGGTATTGACCAGGCTCAGGGCGTCGGCCCCGGCGTCCTCGCAGGCCCGGGCCATCTCGACGATGTTCTCGGCGTTGGGGGAGAGCTTGACCATCAGCGGCTTTTTGCAGACCTTGCGCACCGCCGACACCACCTGGTGGGCCGACTGGCACTGGATGCCGAAGGCCATCCCCCCCGCCTTGACGTTGGGGCAGGAGATGTTGAGCTCGAGGATGTCGATGTCCGCCTCGCTCAAGAGGGCGGCCCCGTCCAGATAGCTTGGCAGGTCGCTGCCGCCCAGGTTGGCGATGACCGCGGCCCCGCAGCGGCGCATGAAGGGGAGGTCGTCCCGGAGAAAGGCCTCGACCCCGGGGTTTTGCAGGCCGATGGAGTTGATGACCCCGCTGGGGGTCTCGCAGATGCGCTGCCCCTCGTTGCCGTACTTGCCCCCCATGGTGAGCCCCTTGGAGGAGATGCCCCCCAGCCGGCCCACGTCGAAGAAGGGGGCGAACTCCTGCCCAAAGCCAAAGGTCCCCGAGGCGGCGATGACCGGGTTTTTCAGCTCCACCCCGCAGAGGTCGGTTCGCAGATCGCTCACAGGATCACCTCCTCGGCCCGAAAGACCGGGCCCTCTTTGCAGACGCACTTCGCCCCGTGGGCGGTCTTGCAGGTGCAGCCCAGGCAGGCGCCCACCCCGCAGGCCATGTGCCGCTCCAGGGAGAGCAGGCAGCGGACCCCGGCGTCCAGGCAGGCCCGGCCCAATTTTTCCATCATCACCTGGGGGCCGCAGGTCAGCACCCAGTCGTAGTCGGCCACCGAGAAGAGGTCGGTGACAAACCCCTTCTGCCCCTCGCGGCCGCTGTCGGTGGCCACCGCCACCCGCTGCACCGCGCCCTGCAGGCTCTCCAGCTCATAGCTCTGGTCGCGAAAGCCGCAGAAGAAGTCCACCTGGCAGTTTTGCAGGGATTTGGCGGTGTAGACCATGGGCGCCAGGCCGATGCCGCCGGTGACCACTGCCACCCGGCCGCTGACCTCGCCCACCGGGAAGCCGGTGCCGGCGGGGCCCAGCAGGGAGACCTGTCCCCCCGCCGGCAGCTGGGAGAGGAGGTGGGTGCCCCGCCCCCGCACCTCGTAGAGGAAGGTGACCGTCCCCTCGCCGGCGTCGTTCACGCTGATGGGGCGGGAGAGGAGGGGGTCGTTCCCCTCCCAGCCGCGGACCATGTAGAACTGGCCGGGGGCCGGTTGGGGGCCGCCCCCCAGATCGACCTTCATCTTGTAGATGGTCTCGGTCACCCGGTCGTTTTGCAGGATCTTATTTACCGTATACGCTGCAGGCACTGGCGATCTCCTCTCTGGCGCGGAGGACCTCTTTGCGGGAGGCCTCGGCGAACTGTCTCTCATCCCCGTCCTTCTTGTAGGCCAGCAGCACCCCGCGGGAGGAGTTGACCACCCCGCCGTTGCCCCGGCAGAGATAGCGGGCGATGTCCTCGGCCTTGCCGCCCTGTGCGCCGTAGCCGGGGATCAGGAAGAAGGTGGAGTCCAGGGCGGCGCGGATGGTCTCCGCCTCCAGGGAGGAGGTGCCGCCGATGACCGCCCCCACCGGGGAGTAGCCGTAGGTGCCGATGTAGGGCTTGCCCAGCTCCTGCACCTTTCTGCCGACGATGTCGTAGAGGGGCTCCCCCTCGCTCTGCAGGTACTGAAAGTCCTCCCGCCCGGGGTTGGAGGTGCGCACCAGGATGAAGAGGCCCTTGCCGCTTTTCTCCACGTAGGGGAGGTAGGGGGTAACGCTGTCGAGCCCCATGTAGGGGCTGAGGGTGACGAAGTCGGCCTCGAAGTCGCCGGTGAAGTGGGCCTTGGCGTACATCTCGGCGGTCTTGGCGATGTCGCCCCGCTTGACGTCGGCAATGGCGACCAGCTCCCGCTCCCGCAGGTAGGCCAGGGTGTCCTTGTAGGCGCGCAGCCCGTCAAGCCCCAGGGACTCGTAGTAGGCGATCTGCACCTTGAAGCAGCCCGCCACATCGGCGGTGGCGTCGATGATCTGCCGGTTGAAGGCAAAGACCGCCTCCCCCGGGGTCTGGTACTGTGCGGCCAGCCACTGGGGCACGTAGGAGATATCGGTGTCCAGCCCGACACAGATGGGGCCGCGGGCCGCCACCGATTCGTACAGTTTGTCGGCAATACAGATGTTCACAGCAGGTTCCTCCTTGTTTTACAATCCGTTGTATTTTATCTGTTTATTTCAATTTGTTATTCCTCGTCCCGGGTGTAGGTGACCCTTCCCGCCTTGACGGTGCACTCCACCCGGCCGGTGAAGGTCTTGCCGTCAAAGGGGGTGTTTTTGGATTTGCTGTGCAGCTTGGCCGCCTCGACCCGGTGGGGGGCCGCCTCATCCACCAGGGCCAGGTCCCCGTCAAAGCCGGGGCGCAGCAGGCCCTTGTTCATCCCCAACAGTCGGGCGGGGGCTTGGCTCATCATCCGGGAGAGCGCCTCCAGCGGCAGCCCGTTTTCCCGGCAGAGAACGGTGTGGCAGACCGAAAAGGCAGTCTCCAGCCCCACCATCCCCGGCGACCCGGCGGCCTTGTCCGCCTCGGTGTGGGGGGCGTGGTCGGTGGCGATGGCGTCCACCTCCCCCTTCAGGCAGGCCTGGATGAGGGCCTCCACATCGGCCCCCTGGCGGATGGGGGGATTGACCCGGTAGCCGCTGTCTTTGAAATAGAGGTGGTGGGGGGCCACCTCGCAGGTCACCCAGACCCCGGCGCCCTTGGCGGCGGCGATGGCGGCCATGGCCTCCCGGGTGCTGACGTGGCACAGGTGCAGGTGGGCGCCGGTGTGGGCGGCGAGGGCGATGTCCCGCACGGTGGCCAGGTTCTCCGCCAGCCGGTAGTCGTAGGGGGAGATCTCCATCTCCTCGGCGTGGGAGAGGACGGCCATCCCCTTTTCCCGGGCAATGCGCATGGCCCGCTCCATCACCGCGGCGCGGGCGACCCCCCGGCCGTCCTCGCTGATGCAGCGCACCTCGTCGGTGAGGGCCTTCAGGTGCTCGGTGGTCTCGCCGTCAAAGTGCTCGGTGACGCTGACGCACTGGTGCAGGTCCACCAGTCCCATGGCCCGGGCCCGCTCCACCGCGTAGCGGACCCCCTCCATGGAGGAGCAGACCGGGTCGGTGTTGGCCATGCAGTTGACGGCGGTGTATCCCCCGGCGGCGGCGGCCCGGCTGCCGGTGGCGATGTCCTCCTTCTGGGTGTAGCCCGGGTCGCGGAAGTGGCAGTGCAGGTCCACAAAGGCGGGCAGCACCGTCTTCCCCCCCGCGTCCAGCACCGGGCAGCCGGCGGGGACGGCCAGCTCCCGGCCGACGGCCTCGATCAGGCCGCCGCGGATGTAGAGGTCGGCGCGCAGCCGCCCGTTCGCGTCGCAGAGGACGCCGTTTTTCACCAGCAGGTCCATCGGTCTCTCCTCTCTCAATCGGCCAGTTGGTCGCAGTACCAGCAGCGCAGCCGGCCGCCCTCCTCCACAAAGCGGGGGGGCTGGGTGGGCTCGGCACAGGCCACGCACTTGGGGTTTTGACAGCGGTGGCCGGGGTGGTCCCCCGCCGGGGTGCGGGTGGGCTCCAGGTGGTTTTTGGCCCCGGTGACCGGGTGGCCGTCGGTGACCCCCAGCACCTTGCAGAGAAGGGCCATCCGGGCGAACATCCCGTACTGGGCCTGCTTGAAGTACCAGGCGCGGGGGTCGGCGTCCACCTCGGTGGCGATCTCGCTTACCCGCGGCAGGGGGTGCAGGACGATGGTGTCGGCCCCCGCCCCGGCCATCTTGGCCGCGTCGAGGATGTAGCAGTCGCGCAGCCGCTCGTACTCGGCCCGGTCGGCAAAGCGCTCCCCCTGCACCCGGGTCATGTAGAGGACGTCCAGCCGGCCGATGCACTCCTCGATGGTGCGCACCTGGTGGAAAGCCGCCCCCGCCGCCTCCATTTGGGCAATAATATAGTTTGGCAAAGACAGTTCTTCAGGCGAGATGCAGTAGAAGGTGACGCCTTCGTACCGGCACATGGCCTCGATGAGGGAGTGAACTGTTCTGCCAAACTTCAAATCGCCGCAGAGGCCGATGGTCAGGTGATCCAGTCGGCCTTTTGCGGTGCGGATGGTGTAGAGGTCGGTGAGGGTCTGGGTGGGATGCTGGTGCCCGCCGTCCCCGGCGTTGATGACGGGAATGCCGGCGTAAAGGGTGGCCGCCCGGGGCGCCCCCTCTAAAAAGTGCCGCATGGCGATCGCGTCGGCATAGGAGCTGACCATGCGGGCGGTGTCGGCCACCGTCTCCCCCTTGGAGGTGGAGGAGGCCGCCGCGCTCTGCACCCCAAAGACACGGCCGCCCAGGCGGAGCATGGCCGCCTCAAAGCTGAGGCGGGTGCGGGTGCTGGGCTCAAAAAAGAGGGTGGCCAGCAGCTTGCCGTCACAGGCGTGGGCGTAGGCTGCCGGGTCTTTGACGATGTCGTCGGCCAGGGCAAAGAGCTCGTCCAACTCCCGGGGGGAGAAGTCGGACGGGGAGATGAGGTTTCTTCCTGCAAGCATGGGCATTTCCTTTCTGCGCAGCGGCAGGGCCGGAGGTCTTTTGCAAACAAAACCGGCCCTGTCTCAACAAAGGCGGCCGTCACCAGCCGCTCGCGTTCCTGTCGGGCGCCCTTTATAAAGGAAAGGCGGCGGACAAAAGAAAAGGAAGAACAAAACCCGGTTTTGTTTTTCCCTCCTGTCCGGCGCAGAGCGCCACATATTAAGTTGTATTTTAGCAAGTCGTGCCCGATTTTGCAACGGTGTGGAAACCTTTTTCCCGGGGAAAATGCGGTAAGGACAACCGCTTTTTTTGTGAAAAGTTCCAGAGTGTTTGCAAATTGCCTGGTTTGGGTTGCGCCTTTCCCCTTTTTCCGATATAGTGTAGACAGCTATTTCCCTTTTTCAGAGAGGGGCATTTTGGCAAGTCAGCGGCTGGCGCGGCTGTTCCCCCAGGGGGACGGGCCGCCCGGCCGCTTTTGGGTGGACCGGGGATCCCGGCTGCCCGGGAGAGGAGATTTTCCTGTGAAACTGCAACACCTGTTTGACTCGCACGCCCACTACGAGGACGCCCTGTTCGGCGAGGACCGGCACCGCATCCTCGCCGGCCTGCCCGACCAGGGGGTCGAGTGGGTGCTCAACTGCTGTTCCGACCTGGGGGTGGCCCCGCTGGTGGTGGCGCTGACCGAGCAGTACGACTTTGTCTACGGCTCGGTGGGGGTGCATCCCCACTGGGTGCTGGAGACGCCGGAGGACTACCTGGACCAGCTGGAGCGGCTGGCCCGCTCGCCCAAGGTGGTAGCCCTGGGGGAGATGGGGTTTGACTACTTCTTCGACGAGCCCCGGGACCTGCAGGAGCGCATCTTCCGCGGGCAGATGGATCTGGCGCAGCAGCTGAAGCTGCCGGTCATCATCCACGACAGGGAGGCCCACGAGGACACCTACCGGGTGTTGGAGGAGTACAGGCTGCCGGGGATCGTCCACCGCTTTTCCGGCAATGTGGAGGGGCTGCGCCAGGTGCTAGACTGGGGGATGTACGTGAGCTTCAACGGCGACATCACCTGGCCGGAGTACAACGAGACCGCCCTCAAGGTGTTGGCCGCCACCCCCATGGAGCGGCTGCTCATTGAGACCGACGCCCCCTACATGCCCCCCAAAGTGCTGGAAGGGCAGCTCTGCGACTCGGCCATGCTGCCCCACATCGTCGAGGTGATCGCCCAGGTCAAGGGGCTCGACCCGCAGGAGGTCTGTGACATCTCCGCCAAAAATGCGCGCGAAATTTATGGTATAAATTAACAAACTGTACACAGGCGGGTATTGTTTTTTTGGGCTGCACATACTATAATGAGTTTAACCTACTGAAGGTGAAAGGGAGGAACGACTATGAAATTCAGCAAGCTGCTCTCGACCTTGGCGGTGCTGGCTTCTGCCGCGGGGGTCATTTACCTGGCATACAAGTTCTTCAAAAAACACTGTGTCTGCTGCTGCGACGACGACGGCTGCGAATACCTGGACGCCTACACCGACGAGTTCGGCGAGGATGACGAGTATGCCGACGAGTGCGGCTGCTGCTGTGGCGAAGAGGACGAGGACTGCTGCTGCGACGAATGCGCCGCCGAAGAGACCCCGGCCGAGGAGAGCGACGCCCCCACAGAGGAAGAGGACGAAGAAGAGAAATATTAGTCGAAATGTTTTTGGTCAACACCCGCATTTGGGTGTTGACTTTTTTTTGTCCTGTGGTATAATGAATCTTGCACTTAAGAAATAGATATCGCGGAGTGGAGCAGTCTGGTAGCTCGTCGGGCTCATAACCCGAAGGTCGTAGGTTCAAATCCTGCCTCCGCAACCATGTATTTACACCATCAGCACAGCGCTGGTGGTGTAATTTTTTTGTCCGCGAAAACCGCTGGCCCTGTCAGTGGAAGTGCCCTGAAAAAATCTTCGCTACAGGCACCGGGCGAAGCGAGCCGCCAACGGCAGAAGAGCAGTCGGATATAAATTCTATAAAAGGGACTTTCCCCATTCAAGTGCCGTAGGGCAGATGGCGCAGGTGAAACGAAATCTCGCTGTATTTTCTCAAACGCCGCCGGTGCCAGGCCCTGATGGGACTGAACCACGCCCCCGACCTTGCCGGCGGTTATATCTGCCACCCGGCAAAACTGCTCTGTAAAATCACCGTCCCATGCGAGAGAACCATCCCGTTCTTCCTTTTTCGACAAATTTCTGCTACACTGTCATAAAAGGGAGGTCTATGCGATGAAAAAACTGCTGTGTGGAGCCATTGCCTTGTGTTTGGTCTGTGCCGCCCTCGTGGGGTGCGGCAAAAATGGGGAGACCGCCGCCTCGGTCATTGCGGATTTAAAGGAAAAGGGCGTTCCCATCTCCTATTCCATCGTCTATGACGACGCGACCGACCCCAACGGCGAGGGGCCGCACGATTACAAGGAGAAGGGCAACTTTGCCGACAGCCGCCTGGAGACGGCATACGACGAAAGCGAGCCCGAGAGCGGCTCTGTGGAGATCTACAAGAGTGAGGCCGCGGCAAAGGCCCGCGCCGACAAGCTCAACTCCTTCAACGCCCTGGACCTGCTGCAGTACCAAATCGTCAAGGGCAATGTGCTCATCCGCCTGAACAGCGCCTTTACGGAGGAGCAGGTGGCCGACTACACCGCTGCCATCGGCGGCACCCTGTACCACTCCCCCTCCGCCTCGGTGCACCAAAACCAATACGCCTACGGCAAATTCTTTATAGAGCACGCAAAACAGCTCAAAGAGGGGATGACGCTGGCGGAGGCCACCGCCATCATGGGCTTTGCGCCGCACACCTCCGCCAACACCTCCGTCTGGTTTGACGAGGGCAGCAACAGCACCGTGATGGTCATTGTCGACAACGGAGCGGTCAAGACCGTCAATGCCATTTTAGACGAATAAAAGTCGAAGAGAGCGCACCCAGGTGCGCTCTCTTCAGCAGGCGCAGGAACTCCATTCCCCCTGCTGTATAGCGGTCCCCTGCAAAAACTCTGCCGCCTCTTCCCGCATCCCCTTTTTAATTTGGGGGGAAAGCTGTATACTAACTAAAGTATAGATTTAGAACACCTCGCCTGGCGGGGGAAGGGCGGCGACAGATGGAGATTATCAGCAGCAAACACGTGGTGGATATCGTCTGCCGGACCCTCGGGCGGGTCGACCGGCGGCTCACCGGCCACGGGGAACGGGTCGCCAGCTTGGCTTTACAGCTCCTCCTCACCCAAAAGGGAGGGACGCTCTCCCGCCAGGAGATGGACTTGGTGCTGGCGGCCCTCTTTCACGACGTGGGGGCCTACAAGACCGACGAGATCGACGGCCTCCTCTCCTTTGAGCGGGAGGGCGGCTGGAACCACGCCGTCTACGGGTACCTCTTCCTCAAAAATTTCTCGCCCCTGGGGGCGGTGGCCGACGCCGTCCTCTACCACCACTGCCCCTACCGGGAGCTGCGCCAGATCGACACCCCCCACCAGATGGGCGCCGCCCTCATCTGCCTGTGCGACCGGGTGGACGTGCTGGTGCAGGCGGGGCGAAAAGCGGAGATCCCCGCCCTGTTGGCGCGGGAGCGGGGCGATCTCTTTGACCCGCTGCTGGTGGACCTCTTTTTGCGCGCCGACGGCGAGCGGCAGCTTTTGGACCAGGGGGAGGGCGCCCTCTGCGCCCCCCTCTGGGTGGCTGCCTCCCGCCTCTCCTTTGACGAGGGGGAGAAGCGCTCCTTTTTGCAGATGCTCGCCTACTCCATCGATTTTCGCAGCGAGTACACGGTGCTGCACACCATCACCACCGTCAGCATCAGCCTCGCCATCGCCCGGCTGCTGGGGTTGGACGAGGACGCCCAGCAGCGCATCTACTACGGCGCCCTTCTCCACGACCTGGGCAAGGTGTCCACCCCCCTCTCCATTCTGGAAAAACCGGGGCGGCTCACCGAGGAGGAGATGGCCGTCATGCAAACACACGCGTCGGTCACCGGCGAGATCCTGGGTGGGTTTGTCCGCGACGACATCTACCGCATCGCCGTGCGCCACCACGAAAAGCTGGACGGTTCCGGCTACCCGCTGGGGCTGCGGGGGGAGGAGTTGAGCCTGCCCGAACGGGTGGTGGCGGTGGCGGACATCGTCAGCGCCCTGGCGCGCAAGCGCAGCTACAAGGAGGCCTTTGACCGGGAGCGGGTGCTGGCCATTCTGGGGCAGATGCAGGCGGACGGGGCCATCTGCCCACGGGTGACCGCCCTCGTCTGCAGCCACTACGACCAGCTCATGGAGAGCGCCCGCGTCGGCAGCGCCCCTGTGCTGGCCCTCTACCGGGGGGTGCTGGGGGAGTACCGCGCCCTCTCCACCGAAATTTGGGCAGCGGGCCGGACAGGGCCCGACCTGACTTGAAAGCGCTCCCTTCGCCCCCACCGCGCAAAAAAGCGCCGCCCCAGACGGGACGGCGCTTTTTTGCCGCTATAAAATGGTGTTGACCTGCTCTCCGGCCAGCCATTTCTCGATGTTTTCAAAGACGATCTTGCACCGGGCCTCCATCGACTCGCGGGAGGCAAAGGCCACGTGGGGGGTGACCAGGATGTTTTTGCAGTGCAGCAGGGGGTGGTCGGTGGGCAGGGGGGGCTCCACCTCAAAGACGTCGATCCCCGCGCCGGCGATGGCGCCGCTGTCGAGGGCTTCCGCCAGGGCCTGCGAATCCACCACCGGGCCGCGGGCGGCGTTGAGGAGAAGGGCGCTGGACTTCATCAGCCCCAGTTTCTGGGCGTCGATCAGGCCGCGGGAGGAGTCGTTGAGGGGGCAGTGCAGGGAGACGATGTCCGACTCCCGCAGGAGGGTCTCAAGGGAGACGTACTCCACGATCCCCTTGGCGTTTTCCTTGGGGCGGGGGGCGTAGGCCAGGATCTTGCAGCCGAAGGCGGCAAACAGCTGGGCGGTGCGCAGGCCGATGGCCCCCGTGCCCACAATGCCGACGGTCTTGCCGCCCAGCTCGCTGCCCACCAGGCCGTCTTTGGTGCCGCCGGTCCGGCACCGCTGGGACACCTGGGGCAGGTTGCGCAGCAGGGAGAGGGCCATGCAGACGCAGAGCTCGGCCACCGCCTGGGTGGAGTAGCCGGCGGCGTTGCTCACCGCGATCCCCTTGGCGCGGGCGGCCTCCAGATCCACGTGGTCGACGCCGGTGAAGGCCACGTCGATGAACTTCAACTTGTCGCAGGCGGCGATCACCTCGCCGGGCAGGGGCATGTTGGCCATCATGACGATGTCGGCGTCCTTGGCCCGCTGGATCATCACCGCGGGATCGGTGTCTTTGGGGTAGGCGGCAAAGGTGTGGCCCGCCTCCACCAGGGGTTTGGCGCAGGCGTTCAGGGTCTCGTCAGAGACGCCCAGGGATTCCAGCAACACGATATTCACAGGGAAAGCACTCCTTTTGCAAATAAATTTTCAACTTTTTGCTTTTATGATACCATTCCCTCCCTCCTCCCGCAAGGATGTTTTCCAGACAATTTGCCGGCTCTAAAGGGGGAGCGTTCCCCGCTCGCTCTCCCAAAATACAGTGGATTTTTGGCACCAAAACTGGTAATATAGAAATCGTGTAAAATACTGGCCTGTCAAATGGACATGCCAGCTAGGTGCATCAAAGGAGTACGAGAATGAAAAAGAACCGCCTTTTGCGAACCATCCGACCGTCCAGGTTGTTTATTTTCTTTGCTTTGGCCGCAATGATCGCCCTTTCGCTCTACCCGATTTTGCAGTCCGACCTGCTCTACTGCCACGACCAGACCTTTCACCTGACCCGCATCGAGGCCATCAAAGACGGCCTTCTCCACCACCAGTTTCCCGTCTACATCCACGAGACCACCCTGCGCGGCTACGGGTACGGGGCGGGACTCTTTTACCCCAATTTCTTTCTCTATATCCCCGCCCTATTTCGCATTCTCGGCTTTAGCGTGATGGCCTCTTACAAGCTCTTCCTCATCCTGGTCAATATCGCGACCTGTCTGTCCATCTACTTCTGCTCCAAATACATCTGCAAAAGCAGATATGCCGCTCTGGTCGCCTCTGCCTTTTACATGTTGGCACAGTACCGTCTCATCAACATCTACACCAGAGGGGCGGCCGGGGAATTTTTGGCGATGATCTTCTTCCCCATCGTCCTCTGCGGGATCATCGATCTCCTCTACTGCGGATTTCACCGCCCCTGGCTGCTGGGCTTGGGCTTTGCGGGGCTCATGCTCACCCATTCCATTTCCCTGGCGGCGATGCTGGTCATCACCTTTGTCATCCTCCTCTTCCACCTGCCGACCCTCTTTAAAAACAAGGGATACTTTCTCAAACTCGCCGTCACGGCCGTCTGCGTGCTGGCTGTCACCAGCTTTTTCTGGCTTCCCATGCTGGAGCAGTTTGCCTCTGGCAAATTTCTCGTCTCCACCACAGAAAACTACTTGAATGCCTCCGCCCTTTCCGTCACCCGCCTATTTGATTTTTACTACAAGGGGATCGGCTTTCCCCTTCTCTTCTTCCCCTTTCTGCGCCTGTTCCTGCGGCGAAAGCCCTCGAACAGCCGATCTCTCAAAATTGCGGACGGCTGTTTCATCGCGGGCATCGTCCTTCTGGGAATGAGCACCGGGCTCTTCCCCTGGGGTCGGTTGGAGGAGACCCCCTTTAGCCTTCTCCAATTCCCCTGGCGGCTGTTGGGCTTTGCCACCCTCTTCCTGTCCATCGGCTGCGGGATCGTCTGCCACCAACTGTTTCGCCGAAGAGAGCGCACCATCGCCCTGATTTTGGTTTTGACCGTCAACGCCGCGTTCTCCATCGTCACCCTCAACAGCCGGCTGGGGGACCTGGAGGTCATTCCCGGAAACTACTTCTCCTCGCCGGAGCGAACGCTGAGCATCGGCATGGGGGAATGGCTCCCAGTCGAAACAGATATAGACGCACTCAACACCCCTTACACCGTCTTTGCCTCTGGGGGGACCATCTCCCTGTCGGAAAGTCAAAAGACCGGGTGCACCCTCTCCTTCTCAAATGAAGAACAGGTCGAATCCGATTATTTTGACGTTCCTCTGCTGTACTATCTGGGGTATCGCGCTTCAATTGAAACAGAGGATGGAAAAACGCCCCTGACAGTTGAAAGATCGCCCAACAACAACCTTGTGCGCGTCCAAAACCCCCAGCATCTCGAAGGCACCATCACCGTTCGGTACGGAAAGACCACCGTGCAGGTAGTCTCCCTCATCACAAGTGGAGGCACCGCCGCAGCCCTGATTGCGTATTTCCTCTACCGCAGCCAAAAGAGGAAAAAGAGCGGTTTGCCCCAGTAAAAAAACAGCCGGAGCCCATTGGCTCCGGCTGTTTTTCACTCCTCCCCCCGAAACGCCCGCGCGGCCGCCACCGCCCGGGACCAGCCCTCCAGCCGGCGCGCCCGGCCAGCCTCGTCCATCCCGGGCTCAAAGATGCGGGCCAGCTGCCAGTTGCCGCGGATCTCCTCCTGGCTCTTCCAGTAGCCCACCGCCAGACCGGCCAGATAGGCGGCCCCCAGGGCGGTGGCCTCAATGCAGGCGGGCCGGTGGACCGGCGCACCGATGATGTCGGACTGAAACTGCATCAAAAAGTCGTTGGCGCAGGCGCCACCGTCCACCCGCAGGGCCTGTAGCTCCAGTCCGGCGTCCGCCTTCATGGCCCCCAGCACATCGGTCACCTGGTAGGCGATGGATTCCAATGTGGCGCGGATGAAGTGGTATTTGCTCGACCCCCTGGTAAGCCCGAAGACTGCGCCCCGGGCATAGGGGTCCCAGTGGGGGGCCCCCAGGCCGGTAAAGGCGGGCACCACATAGACCCCACCGGTGTCGGGCACCTTTTGGGCCATGTACTCGCTATCCCCGGCCGACTCCACCAACTTCATCTCGTCGCGCAGCCACTGGACCGCCGCACCCCCCACAAAGATCGAGCCCTCCAGGGCGTAGGTCACCCGGTCGCCCAGCCCCCAGGCGATGGTGGTGATCAGCCCTTGGCTGGAGGAGACCGGCTTCTCTCCGGTGCAGAGGAGGAGGAAGCAGCCGGTGCCGTAGGTGTTTTTGGCCTCGCCCGCCGCAAAGCAGGTCTGCCCGAACAGGGCCGCCTGCTGGTCCCCCGCCGCCCCGGCGATGGGGATCTCCCCGCCGAAGATGGAGGGGTCGGTGAACCCGAACACCCCGCTGGAGGGGCAGACCCGGGGCAGCATGGAGCGGGGGATCTGCAACTTCTCCAAAATCTCGTCGTCCCAGTCCAGGGTGTGGATATTAAAGAGCATGGTGCGGGAGGCGTTGGAGAGATCGGTCAGGTGGCAGCGCCCCTTGGTCAGGTTGTAGATCAGCCAGCTGTCCACCGTGCCAAAGGCCAGCTGGCCGGCGTCCGCCTTCTGCCGCGCCCCCGGCACCGTGTCGAGGATCCAGCGCACCTTGGTGGCGGAGAAGTAGGCGTCGATGGGCAGCCCGGTCTTGGCGCGAAACCACCCCTCCAACCCCTGGGCCTTCAACTCGTCGCAGAAGGGGGCGGTGCGGCGGCACTGCCAGACAATGGCGTTGTAGACCGGTTCGCCGGTCCGCCGGTCCCAGACCACCGTGGTCTCCCGCTGGTTGGTGATGCCGATGGCGGCCACGTCCCGGTGGGTGGCGCCGATTTTGTACATGGCCTCCTGCGCCACCCCGATCTGGGTGGACCAGATCTCCATGGCGTCGTGCTCGACCCAGCCCGCCCGGGGAAAGTGCTGGGTGTACTCCTTCTGCGCCAGGGAGACCATCTTCCCCTCGCGGTCAAACAAAATGCAGCGGGAACTGGTGGTCCCCTGGTCCAGCGCCATGATGTAACGGCTCATTGCCGCCTCTCCCCTTCCTCTGGCCCGGCCCCCTCAGGCGGGGGGCCGGACCAGGGCGGCCCTCCCCGCGCCGGACGCGGGGAAAAGCCGCCGTTTTTTCAAGTATAGCGGCCCCTCTGCGGGGGTGTCAACGGCGGCGCGGCAGTTTTGGCACAAGGCACAAATCCCCCACAGACAAACCGGGCAAATCGGCCACCGCCCCTTCGGCAAATTGCGCGGGGGCGCCGGCGCATACTGGTGGGGAATGGGAGGTGCCTGCAAATGGAAAAGACAGTTGTGATTGTCGGGGGCGGTTGGGGCGGCTGCGCCGCGGCCTGCAGCGCCCGCCGGGCCGGGGCGCGGGCGGTGCTGTTGGAGCGCACCGACATGCTGCTGGGGACCGGGCTGGTGGGGGGGATCATGCAGAACAACGGCCGCCTCGCCGCAGCGCTGGAGATGGAGGCTCTGGGGGCGGGGGAGCTCTTCGCCCTCACCGACCGCTGCGCCCGGCACCAAAACGTCTCCTTCCCCGGCCACGCCCACGCCACCCTCTACGACGTGGGGCTGGTTCCGGGAGAGGTGCTCCGGCACCTGCGATCCCTGGGGGTGGAGGTGGTCTTTCAGGCCCGGGTGAGTGGGGTCGAGCGGGAGGGGGACTGCCTGCAGGCGGTGCTCTGCAGCGACGGCCGCCGCTTTCCCGCCGACGCCTTTGTCGACGCCACCGGCACCGCCGGGCCGATGGCCAACTGCCAGCGCTACGGAAACGGCTGCGCCATGTGCGTTCTGCGCTGCCCCAGCTTCGGGGGGCGGGTCAGCCTCACCGGCCTCTGCGGGGTGGCCGAATGGGTGGGGGAGAAGGCGGGCGGCGGGCCCGGCGCCATGAGCGGTTCCTGCAAGCTGCACAAGGGCTCCTTGAGTCGGCCGCTGCAGGAGAAGCTGGAGCGGGACGGGGTGGCGGTGATCCCCCTGCCCCCGCCGCTGCGGGAGGACCACCTCGCCCAAAAGGCCTGCCAGCAGTACGCGCAGGCCAGCTACCGCGACAACCTCGTCCTGCTGGACACCGGCCACGCCAAGTTGATGACCCCCACCTTCCCCCTGGAAAAGCTGCGGCAGGTGCCGGGGTTTGAAAACGCCCGCTACGAGGACCCCTACGCCGGGGGAAAGGGGAACTCCCTCCGCTTTTTCGCCATGGCCCCCCGGGACGACGCCCTGCGGGTGGAGGGGGTGGAGAACCTCTACTGTGCCGGCGAAAAGGCCGGTCTGTTGGTGGGGCACACCGAGGCCATCGTCACCGGCACCCTGGCGGGGCACAACGCCGCCCGCCAGTTGGCGGGCCGGCCACCGCTGGTCCTCCCCCGCGCCCTGGCGGTGGGGGAGGCGATCGCCTATGTGAGAGAGCAGATGGCCACCGGCGAGGGCCGGCGGAAAAAATACACCTTTTCCGGCTCGGTCCTCTGGGAGCGGCTGGGGCAATTGGGCCTCGGCTCGGTGGACGGCGGAGAGATCGCCGAGCGGGTCGCGCGCACCGGTTTGACCGGCGTCTTTGCGGAATAGAGTATTCCTGTTTGTATAATTACAATAATCATTTAATAGATTTCCAATTATCTCTTTAGGTTTTCTTATATGCCGGTATAGCCCGTAACTTCGGGCTTTTCCGGCACTTTTCCTATCGGAAGAACCTCACAAACGTTCTTATTACCCTTCATGTTTTCGCTCTCAAACGTAGTACAAACAGTAGTACATTCTGCGCATTCTATGCGGCTTGGGCTTCCTGGGCGCTCTCTGACGCTGGCTGCGTGTTGACGGTTGCGCTGGTCTGTGCCTGAGCTTGCAGCCGTTCCATTTCCTCCTGTGCGGAATGGAACGTGGCGTGAGCGTAATAGTTCAACGTCATAACGATATTGGCATGCCCCATGATGTACTGTAATGCCTTTGGGTTCATGCCTGCGTTTGCCATTCTGGTACAGAATGTATGCCGCATGGTGTGCGGCGTCATGACCTCCGGCAGCGGTTCCTTATGGAACTTGTTGAACTTCTTAGCAAGGCACTGAAACATGGCATCATAGTGGACAGCCACTTTCGGCAGTCCATCCCGGTTTAAGAACAGGAAGCCCTTATATCCGTCCACCACAACGCCTTTGCCATCCTTTCGCCTGTGCAGCACGCGCTGAAATGCTTTGTAGGCCGCTGCGCTCATAGGCACCTGGCGATAACCGCTGTCTGTCTTTGGCGCTTCGATGTAGTAGCCGTCCTCGGTGCTTCTCAAAAGCTGGTGGTCTACATTCACAAACCGCTTGTCAAAATTCAGGTCGGCAGGCGTCAGGCCGCAGAGTTCGGAAACGCGAAGTCCGGTTTCCAGCAGAATCAATACCTCGTCATAATACTTGGCATAAACGGGGTCACTCTGCATGAAGCCCAAAAGCTCCTTTTCCTGTGCAGGGGTAAGCGGCACCTTTGGTACGGTATCGTCGTTGATAACCTCATTGATCTGGAAGTCAAAGGGATTCTTGCGGAGGCAATCGTCCTGTACGGCCATGTGAAAAATGGCTTTCAGGGAACGCTTGCCGTTGCAGATGGTATGATAGGCCACGCCCTTTTCCTGCATACGCAAGGCCCATTCTTTGGCGTCAGACAGCTTCACGCTGTCGATGCTGACCCCTCCGATTTTATCCTCGGACAGAAGTTTCATTAACTGCTGGCGGCTCTTATGGGTTCCCCGTTTCACATTGCCCCGCTGCCGGATATACTTTTCATATAGCTGGCACACGGTCATTTTCTTACCGATGGTGTCAATCCCATCGTCAAGGTCTTTTTGTATCTGCTTGATTTTCTCACGCAGAGAAATATCCGGGCGTTTTCCGGCAGGGATTTTGTCCGTAGGGACTAACTTCCATGAGTACACAAACTTCGGTTCTCCAAAGGTATCCGTATATTTGTAGGCGTATCTTCCGTCTGTTCGCTGGCTCTCTCCAGATTTCAAAAGGCGGCCTTTGCTGTCCCGCCTTTTTTCATCTCGTTCTTTTTTTGACATTTCGTCATGCTCCTTTCCATGACGGAAAGAGCCTTGACACGCTTTAAGAGTATTATAGCATAGTCAAGGCTCTTTTTCACTAGATTGTGTCAAGAGAATCAATGATTTTTTCAAATTTTTGCCGTTTGATCTGGATGCGGTTGCCGTTCAAAATCACCCAGCCAGCGGATGGGTTTTCCTCGGCAAGCCGACGCAGTTTGTTTTCTCCAATGCGAAAATATTTCGACGCTTCCTCAATGGTAAGCGTATACTTTTCCCAAATAGGCACATCGTTATTACTCATAATATGGCCTCCTTCTGTTCAAAGCAAAGGTTCCTTGTAAATGTGGGCAAAACACGGACGGCTGGCGGCCCAGCTCCACGGGCTTTTCACCCCCGTGTGGTTCTCACACGGCCCTACCCATTGCCTGTGACGCTTTTAACGCTCGGACTGTGGCTGTAAGGGAGTATCATTGTCCTGCCTGCACGTCATCGCCCATAAGCAGCTACGCTTATTTTGCGGCTGGGTGGTTGTCGCTCCGCTGTTTTCGTAGAAACCAGCATCATGGCGCACCCGCCGTCCGGCTCGGTGTAGACAGAATGTGTCCGTATGCCCTATGACGCGCCGCCATTGTCCTGCGGGCGTATTTGTCAAGGTACATACATCAGCCACCGAGCCGGCGGAAATGCGGAAAGAGAGTAATAAGACATTTCCGTTACCGTGGCCGGGTCGTTACTTCAAGGCAACGATGATGGAATGAATGAGCTTGATTTCCAAACGGTGCTTCATATACTCGTCCACGCACACATAGGGGATGCCGTTGCTGTCATACAAGGTGCGGATGCAGAGCTTGTTTATGTAGTCCTCATAGTACCGCAGCACTTGCTCCATAGCCATTGCATCCCCAGCGTGGGCAGCTTCCATCACCGAAAGGGGAAGAAGCTCTCTGCCGTTGAATGTAGGTTCCTTCATCCGCGTTTACCTCCCTCTGGCATGAACGCCATCAATTTCATACGCAACTGTTTCAGGGTCCTTGTCCTGTGACGCTGTACGGCGCTGCGGGACATTCCCATGAGGCTGCCGATTTCTCCGTCTGCCAAATCCAGAACACAGTGCAAAATCAAAATGCTTTGTTCCTGTTCCGGCAGGCTGGCGAACGCCTCGGCTACAAGCTCGTTGTCGATCAGCAGGTCATACCCATACGACGAAAAAACGTAGCTGTCGCTGGGGTAATCATCCACGACTGAGAGCTTGTCCATTTCCTCTTGTGTCAGAGCATCCAGCGACTTTTCACGTTCGCGGCGATGCGCCATCTCCGACCAGTAGCTTTTAGCCTCATTGCGGAGTACCGCTTTGCAGAAAGCATCATAGCGGTGCCGCAGGATAAAATCATTGCGGGGGATCGTTTCCATCTTTTCACCCCCTTTCTGTGGGGGATTTCGGTGGTTTTCTCCCTTTCCGCCAAAGTTACTGTTGAAAGGCCTCCAGCTACCCGCCAAACACCACTTTTTTAAAAAAATTTTGAAAAAGTGTTTGACCGATAGAGCGGGCCGAAGGAAATAACAAAATTCGCCCGGAAGGGCATAAACCCTCCGGGCGAACAAAAAAATAGTATGATATTTTATTGCATACGCAAATTCATGGTTCCGGCCACATTTCCCACGGGCCGGGGGATGTTTTTTTTAACGGTGTTACTCCCATTTCCGTTGGTCGATATCCCGTTCTACACATGACGGCTCCCTCCTGAAACCGCCAATGGGATCAGCGTTAGGGGGAATTGCTCCCATCCAATACCTTACGAACCGCGGTGTGGTTGCTCGGGGCGATCCGGCTGATGTAATGACAGCCTGATTGCGCAACGTTCCTTTGGTTTGATGTTCCATCTTTCACTTTCTCCATTTTTTAGAAAATAACTTCGATACAAAATCCAAGGACAACAAACAGTAAAATGCTGATAATCGTTCCAACTCTCGTCATGATCTGATACTTTGTAAACTTCTTATTTCGCACAAATGTAATCCCTCGCATTCTCAATAAATGTATCTAATATCAATTCGCAATCTGTAAACTTGTATTGTCTTGCACTTTCTAGATCTTGATTTAAGAAAATAAAACCGATGCATTTATCGTAGGTTCCAAGATAATCAAAAACAGATTGTATGTATTCATTGCGAACTTCATCACTGGTGCTATGCTCCGCGATCTCTCCAAAAATAATTGGCTTATTATATGCTTCCAAATAGTCTCTTTGACCTTCATTTTCATAGAATTGCTGAAAACTCTCACGGGAATCCAATGTGTTATTCAATGTCAATCCGACATAATCAACATACTCATCACCTGGATAATATTTCGTTGTGTATTCGTCTGCCCTGTTGGGAGACCATACCCACTTAACATTGGGAGCATATTCCCTACCCAAGTTCACAATGTGAACCCAAGCGTTTACATATGCGTGAGCATCATCTGTTTGCCAACTGTACCAACCAGATTTGTAAGAGGGCCTCATTTCCATTTCATGCGCTAATCGAACAAAAAGTTCTGTATTGGCTCTGTTATCCGAAGAGAGTTTCTTAAAATATTCAATAATTAAATCATCATAATACCCGTCAGAAACCAATTTTAAGTCCCAGTCGGTAGGCTGCAAAGTGATAAACGCTATATATTTATTGTCGTCTAAACATAAAGAAATCTTGTAATCACTTGTCTGATCAAAACGATCAAACCAAGCTAAAGTATTGATGCTGTCAGCTAAAACATCAGTCTCTTCGGGGCCTTGAACATAAACGCCCAAATATCTTTGTCCCTCTGTAATAGGATAATATTCAGACTCGACAACTGAGGATTCTGTTACAATAGATTCCGTAGTTGGTTCTTCCAGTGTAGCTTGACTATTACTCGGAGCCTCAATAGACGCAATGCTGTCAGAGCCATCGGCCTTCTCGGTATCGACAGGCTGTTCGTTGCAACCAACCCATAATATAAATATAGCAGCCGCGAATATACAAATGCAATTAAGGAACTTCCACTTTATCATTGTCCTCCTCCAATTTCCGGGTGCCCCATTCCATATCGTCAGAGCAGAGCATAAGGCCTAGCAATCGGATAGGAACCATGACAACAGTTAAAACAAGGATGAATACTGGAAGCAGTAATGTATAATACCACTTCACACTTCTCATAACCTTAATATTTCGTGAACCAAAACTAATGATACAACCAAGAAGAATAAAGAGAATGATCTGCCACCATGGAGCGGTATATGCCAATGTTGGAATCGCGCAGCCAAGTATATTTAACACCTTGCAAATTATAGTATTGGCATAAACGCTAACCAGCATCATCGGACTAATCATATCTGACCAGTAAATAAAGCACATCAGCTTGGCGTTTTTTAACATCCAAGGAGTCATTCTCAGATTGTTATACTGTGAACCTTCCGACCATCTTAACTGCTGCCTGATAAATTTTTTCCATTCGGTGGGCGCATCTGTATAAATTACTGAGGTGTCTTGCATAACTGTTTTGTACCCCTTTCGGAGCGTCAGGTTTGTGAGGCTTCTGTCATCGGATACTTCTTTGTGAAATCCCATGAATGTCTCATTCATAAAGTCATACATCACATCTATCAAAATCTGAGTACGGAAAGCAATTGTCCTGCCGGGAAGGCAGCCCACTTTGCCTGTAACGCTCATTGCTTTCATCGTTCCTTCAGCTCTGATCTCTTCAAGCAAATTTGCAAACATGGTTACGAGTTTGCGGTCAGGATCAAGTATTTTCTGTCTGGTTGTAACACCGCCAATTTTTTGATCACAAGCAAAAGGCTTCAGCAACTCGGACAAAGTATCCTCTGTCCATACCGTATCACTATCCACAAGCACTGTTATATCGGAATTCGGATTAATGTGCTCCATTGCCACACGGATCCCATTTCTCTTACCGGCAACAGGTGTATAATAATGCTGAACAGGAGTAAAGCCAATTGGTAAATTCCTGTTGAAATCTACACACAGGTTTTCAAGCCCCTCGTTTTTTGGCCCATTAATGACAACTATAATCTCAGACGGATTCTGGCGTGCTATTTTCATCAGAACACTATAAAATAGATCTAATGGTTCGTCAACGACTGGGAGCAGCACCGATGTAAAATAATTTATTTCTTTATCTTCATAATCATATGGCTTATATCGAATAGCATGGAAAAATACTATTCCCCATCGAATGAAAATGAATGCGAAGAAAAACATAAAGAGGTGAAGGTTATGAGTTTTGATATAATCCTCGACCATCAAGAAAAATGTGTACATTACAATCACCGCCTCGCCGGGTCAATCTCTTCCAAAGATGTCTCTTGTATAAACCTTATACATAACTTCCGAGAGTTCACTGGAAACTCTATTAGCAACAATAACATCACATGAACGCTTAAACTCCGCAAAAGAATGTACAACCTTATAACCCATAAACTCTGCGGCATCGCCTAATAAGGGTTCATATATTACAATTTCTTGTTTTTCTTTGGAAAGCCCCTCCATAACACCCCAAACAGCACTTGAACGGAAATTGTCAGAATTAGACTTTGCCGTTAAGCGGTAAATACCAACTGTGCCAGGATGTTTATTCAGAATTCCCTTTATGACATGGCCTTTTTTGGTGTGGTTTGCCTGACACACAGCGGTAATCAAATTTTCAGGAATATCATGAAAACTTGATTTCAACTGCTTTGTATCTTTCGGGAGGCAATATCCGCCATAGCCAAAAGATGGATTGTTATAATGCTTACCAATTCGAGGATCATGACAAATTGCATCTATGATGTTCTTTGTACTTAACCCATTCATTTCTGCAAAGGTATCCAATTCGTTAAAGAACGCAACACGCATGGCTAAATAAGTATTAGCGAAAAGTTTAGCGGCTTCTGCTTCATCAAGCCCTATAATCAAGACGGGAATATCTTCTTTATTTGCGCACTCTTGCAAGATGGTTGAAAAAACCTGTGCATGGATAACCATAGCAGGGTCTGCAATATCTGTACCAACAACAATTCTGGAAGGGTACAAATTGTCGTATAGGGCTTTCGTTTCTCTTAAAAATTCAGGGGAAAATAGAATGTGGCTGGTGTTATATTTTTTTCGCACACTCCTTGTATACCCAACAGGAACCGTACTTTTGATGATCATAATGCAATGATCATTATTTGCCATACAAATTTCTATGGTGGAATCAACCGCATGAGTATCAAAGCTATTGGTTTCATCCTCATAATTAGTAGGTGTTGTAATAATTACATACTCGGCATCTTTATATGCTATTGCCGTATCTACAGTGGCTGTCAAATTTAGTTTTCTTTCGGCAAAAAACTTTTCGAGATATACGTCCTGAACGGGAGAAATACGGGAATTAACTTTCGCAACCTTTTCTTCATCAATATCAAGCACTATTACTTCATGCTTTTGGCCTAACAGAGTGGCAAGAGATAACCCCACATAACCTGCGCCTACAACAGTAATTTGCATAGCATTCTAACCACCTTTCTATTCAAATTCATTCTCGGCTCGGATGACGTTGCAAACCGCTGCAGTGTTCCGATAGATGCTTCATCAACGTTTCTTTCGCGGCGGATGCATCCGCTTGCTGGGAAAGACCCGTCAGATAAGCCAAGGCGTCATTCCACGTTTTTAGCGAAAAGGCTTCCGAAGGAACATGTAAAAGCTCCCTGGACAGATGGAATTGCTCCCATGGGCTGAGATACCGCAAATCCGACAGATACCCACATCCGGCCTTCTGGGCCAAGCACTCCAACAATTCTACCGACCATCTTTCTTCCACTTTATTCACCTCCTGCCATTTCAAAGGGAATATCCTAACCACAAACTTTCCTTTTCTGAACGATTCAATTACCGCAGAATAATGATTCTGGGGTAATCGTTACTGCTTCTAGGAAGAAAATTATTATTTTAATCAACTAAGGGCGTTCTGACAGGCATAAAAAGCAGACCTGCGCACATATTTCGCGGTGCAGGTCTATTTTTCGTATTTATTTTGCTGTTCTATATGTAATAAATGGTTGAAAATCTGCTCTGATACACTTATAATAGAGCTAATCAGTTCTACTTGTAACTGAGCAAGGGGGCCATGGAACCACAGAATCATTATTCCGTGGTGCTATGAGATCAGATGCATCCGCTGTAAGGTTCGCTCATGTTCCCGTGTGCCCATAGCTACATAGATACGCGTGGTGTCCACGGAGGCGTGTCCTAAAATATCCGCAAGATATGCCAGATTCTTTTTGATGGCATAATAGCATTTTGCAAACAAGTGCCGCAAATTGTGGGGAAAGACCTTTTCAGGATTTACCCGCGCCGCCCGGCACAGCTTTTTCATATCATGACAGATATTGCTTCGATCTAAGGGCTTTCCGGTACGGGTGCAGAACAGATACCCCGTTCGGATGCCTTTTTCTTTGGCATAGGCGTTCAATTTCCGGCACAGCTCTTTTGTCAAGAGAATGGTGCGGATTTTGCCTTTCATGCGGATTTCCGCTTTTCCTTTGTGCAATGCCTCCACAGTCAGAAAGGAAAGCTCACTGACCCGGATTCCGGTGGTGCAAATGGCAAGCATCACATGATACAGGCGGCTGTCCTTTTTCCTTTTGGCAGCGTCTAACAAGCGGTGGTATTCCGCTTCGGTCAAATCTCGGCTGTCATCCACAAATACCGTATGCTGGATTTTCAAAAACCTCACCTTGCAGGCCGCCAGCCCCAGGTAGTCCAGATAGGAATGAATGGCGGACAGCTTGGCATTTACGGTGCGGGCATGGTGGCTCTGTTGCAGTTGCTCTCGATATTCCAGCACCTTTGCTTTTGTAGGTTCTTCCCCCTGTAAAAATGAAAGAAACCAAACCAACTCACGAACATACTTTTGTATGGTTGCGTGAGATTTTTCATGTTCGGTCAAGTAGATGCGGTACTCCCGCAAGATTTCATTGTAATTTTGTTTCATCGTGTTTTACCTCTTCTAAATTGATAGTATGAAAGTAGTATGACAGAATCTTTTATACCGTATTCTCTGCAAAGGTAAAACAAAAGAACGGGTAAGTTTAACGATGTGCTGTAGACACGGACCGTCAAGCGAACGCGTCAAACGGATTCGGCATTTGTTTATCATTTGTTGTATGGAGGCCAAGGGCCTCTTATTTTTTTGCAAATTTTTCTTTCCAAAGCGCTATTTTGCGGGTAGTTTGATGGCTTCTCAGAGTATTAGGAGTGGAGGAAAAGAAAAACAGCAAGCATAGGGAGTGTAGCCACACTCCCGGCAAACGGCTTCCCGTTTGTATCTTGGGGAAGTCCCCAAACCCCTGAATGAACGGAGGTGAACCAATGGCAAACCGAAAACGGAAATTTGTGCTGCGCGTCCCAGTGACGCCGGAGGAACGGGCGCTGATCCAACAGAAGATGGCCCAGCTTGGCACAAAGAACTTTTCTGCCTACGCCCGGAAAATGTTGATCGACGGCTATATCGTCCATATCGACACCGGCCCCGTCCGGGCGCAGACCGCAGAGCTGCAAAAAATCGGCGTCAACATCAACCAGATTGCAAGGCGTATCAACAGTACCGGGACTGTGTACGCGCAGGACTTGGAGGACATCAAGGGGGCGCTGGCACAGATATGGCAGTTACAAAGATCCATCCTATCAAGTCAACGCTGAAAAAGGCGCTGGACTACATCGAGAACCCGGACAAGACCGATGAAAAGCTGTTCGTTTCTTCCTATGGCTGTTCCTATGAAACGGCGGATATAGAATTTCAAATGCTGCTGGATCAGGCGTACCAAAAGGGAAACAATCTGGCACATCACCTGATACAAGCCTTTGAACCGGGGGAAACCACGGCGGAGCAGGCCCACGAGATCGGGCGGCAGCTTGCCGATGAAGTGCTGCAAGGCAAATACCCCTATGTGATTACCACCCACATTGACAAGGGCCACCTGCATAACCACATCATTATCTGCGCCGTGGATATGGCGAACCAGCGCAAGTACATTTCCAACCGTCAGAGCTACGCCTTTATCCGGCGCACCAGCGACCGGCTGTGCAGGGAACACGGCCTGTCCGTGGTGATGCCGGGCAAGGACAAGGGAAAGAGCTATGCCGAATGGGACGCCCAGCGCAAGGGCAAGAGCTGGAAAGCAAAGCTGAAAACCGCCATTGACGCGGCCATCCCGCAGGCCAGAGATTTTGACAGTTTCCTGCGGCTCATGGAGGCGCAGGGCTATGAAGTCAAACAGGGCAAGTTTATTTCATTCCGCGCTCCCGGACAGGAACGCTTCACCCGCTGCAAGACCTTGGGGGAGGATTACTCCGAGGAACGGATCACCCAGCGGATCAGGGACATTGCCATTGACCGGGGACCGCGCAGAAGAAGCGCCGGGGAAATCTCCCTGCGGATTGCCTTGGAGGACAGTATCAAGGCCCAGCAGTCGGCGGGCTATGCGCGGTGGGCGAAGCTGCACAACTTGAAGCAGGCCGCCAATTCCTTAAACTTCATCACAGAACACCAGATCGACAGCTACGAGGGCTTGGAAAGCAGGCTGGCCGAGATCAGCGCGGCCAACGACGCGGCGGCCTCCGCCCTGAAAGACGCAGAACGCCGCCTTGGGGATATGGCGCTGCTGATAAAAAACCTCTCCGCCTACAAGCAGCTCCGGCCTGTGGCGCTGGAACTGCAAAACGCCAAAGACAAGGCCGCGTTCCGGCGGCAGCATGAAAGCCAACTGATCTTGTATGAGGCGGCGGCAAAGGCGCTCAAAGAGGCCGGGGTCACAAAGCTTCCCAACCTGTACGCCCTCAAAACCGAGTATAAAAAGCTGGACGCAGAACGAGAACGGCTGTCCGCACAGTACAGCGAAGCGAAACAGAAATTGAAAGAATACGGCATTGTCAAACAGAATGTAGACAGCATTTTGCGGACAGCGCCGGGAAAGGAGCATACGCAGGAACGATGAACATACCGAGAATGAGTTACCCCCAATACCGCAAGGCCCGCAGGCTCACCCATGCGTGCTGCAACTACTGTAACAGAAACTGCCTCCTGCTGGACGATGGGGAGGAATGTGTCTGTGTGCAGAGTATTTCCTATTCGCTGCTGTGCCGGTGGTTCAAGGTAGCCGTCCTGCCGCTGGACGCGGCACTGTGCGCCGAGATCACCAAAGGCCGGGACGAAATCAAACGCTGCGCCGTCTGCGGGGCGGCGTTTACGCCCAACTCCAACCGGGCCAAATACTGCCCGGATTGCGCGGTGCAGGTGCGCCGGAAGAAAGAGGCGGAACGCCAGCGGAAAAGATACCTCCTATCTACGCATTTAGGGCGGTAAAAGTCCACGGAAATCAAGGGTTTTTCCGCATGGTCGGCAGGCAGGTGGATAAAGTTATCCTGTTCCCCTCAAAACGGGGTTCTAAATGCGGGAAAATGGACAAAAAAGAAGCGCCGGACGCAGAGGCTTTGACAGCCCCCGCGCCCGGCGTTTTAATATGGTGGCACATATTGCGGTTTTCTGCTACAATAAATAAAAACACAATTTAATTGGGGAGATATAATTATGAAGAAGAATGAATTTTCTTTACTTCGTTCCAAAGAAATAATAGCAATTTTAGACGGGGATAAGGAATTTGGTGATATGACCTTTGAAGATAAATACGGCAATGAAAAAAACATCAAAATTGCCATGCCATATCTTAGTGGGCCAGCTATATGCGAAATTTCCTCCCTTTTTGGGCTACCCTCAACTTATTCATGGTCTGGTGGCGCATTAAGTCGCTGGCAATATTTCGATCAAGTCATGGATTTTTGTATTAAGCAAAATAGAATGTCCGATTTTCTTGCCTACATATTTTCCAAAGATAAATTTGTTGAATCGTTAAAGGGTTTATCGCCAGAAGATATTGAGGAAGCGTATTGTACTATTGTGCAGAAAATCTTAGAGCAGATTAACAGTATTCTATATTTCGGCGGCAATGAACTCCGTGTGGTTGGCAAGTCATATCAAATTGGGCAAATTGGTAAGGTTATTACTATTGCTGCACCAACAGTAAAGGTTATAGACCGCGCTTATATAAAAGATTTGGCTGAAAGAGCTAACAAAGATATTGATGATGGAAATTTTGATAGTGCAATAACAAAAGCTCGCACAATACTTGAAGAAACATTCTGCTATGTCATTGAGCAAAAGGGAGAAGTGCCATCAGATAGCGGTGATATTGGAAAACTTTACGGTCAAGTAAAATCTCTATACAATATGCACGCACACAAAGATTTGGATAGGCGTATAAACACCTTACTTTCCGGCTTGGAAAAAATAATTTCTGCAATCGCAGAAATGCGAAATAAAGAGAGTGATTCGCATGGTGTTGGTAGCAAGCGCATTGGTATAGCGGATTATCATACGCGGCTTTTTGTCAATTCTGCAATCGCAATGGCAGATTTTATTTTATCAGTCTATCTCAATACAACACACAATGAATAATCAATTAAAAGGAGAAATTATAATGAATCAAGATTTTATTGAGGGACAAACGGATTTAGAATTAGTTGAGGTGGATTCTATTGTAGATTCTCTATCAACTTGGATTGAACAGGGTGCAGAGGATATTGTGACTTTTTTTAGTTCAGATGAAGTTTCGGATATACTGGATGAGATAAAAGAACTGGGAACAGAACTATCAAATGCGCTCAAAGTTGTAAAAGTAATTCGTAAAAGTGCAAGTATTCCCGACAAATTGTTCATGCGTAAAATGGAACGGTATTGCGCCGGGCTTGTATCAATTCCAGCTTCAAAACGGGAAAAATATGTGAAAAGGGTTGGAAAAGAAGCTCTTAATAAAGATTCTGTATTTATCCTTGGAGTTCTAAATAAAATTGAAGAGCTATCAAAAATTGATATTCTTATTAGATTATTTGAAGCAAAAATGGATGAAGAAATTGACGATCAAACATACCGCAGAATGATGTTGCAAGTTGATCGCACAATGTTTTCTGATATTTTGTTTCTCAGGGATAATATTTGTGATGGTGAAATAAAGATCACATCTGTTGAAACAGAGAATCTATTGGCTACAGGCTGGTTAATATTTGCTGGAATTGGTATTGGTTCAGCTACTGAAGATGGCGGGAATTTATATTCATATACACATACAGCAAAGCAATTTTGTAATATAGTCTTTCAAAGCAATTTTGAGATTAACGATAATATAAATCCAGCAGTAGGAACTCTTTCATTTGATATAATAGGCTAATAGTCAAATCATAAAAGCGCCAGGAGCAGAGGCCATACAGTCCCTGCTCCCGGCGCTTTTGCTATACTTGGATCACTCGTCTGTGAAGTGGAACCGCTGCGCCGTAAAGTCGGCGTCGCTCATGGCGTCCAGCTTATCGGCGGTCTGGCAGGCCAGCGCCGCCATTTCCTTGTCCATGTCCGGCAAAGCTGCCCGGAGATTTGCCGCCGTCCTGCGGCGGTCAGCGTTGTGGTACAGACAGATCAGGTTTTCTTCTCCCACGGTGAAATACATTCCTCATACCTCCATTTCTTTTGATTTTTCTCGCGCCGGGGGCCTCTTTTTCTGTTCCTCCTTGGCGGTGGCAAGCTGCGCCTGGATGGACGGTTTCTTTTGCTTCTGCGTCGTCTTTCGGGTCTGCTTGGGCTTTTTGGCCTCCGCCTTGGCTGCCTCGGCCACATCCAAAAGAGAAATCTGTTCTCCGGCTTTTGCCCTTACTTCCAGTTCCTCCATAGACGGGGCGTTGTTCATCATGCCGTCAATCATGTTGTAGTTCTGCTCGGTGGACATTTCCACCGTCTTGATATGACTTTCCTGCTGGACGGGGATGGCAAAGGCCCTTGTGCCGTTTGCCATAATAAGATACCTGCCGTCCTCCGACTGGTGGTGGAATCCATACCCGGCGGCCTCCATCTGTTCCCGGCTCCTGTCGGTCAGATAGAAACGGCCCCTTGGCGTCTGGATTTGTTCGCCGGTCATGCACTCGTCCGGCGTGAGCTGCTTTTCCTGCTGGACAAAAAACTCCGGCACCTGCCGGTAGTCGGCCCCCTCGTCCACATAGTAGGCGGTCTGTTTTCCATCCTGCCGGAACACCACAATATCCCCCATCGAGAGGGAATGTCCCTTGTAATCGGCGGGATGTTCCATGTTGAAGCGGCGGTAAATCTCGTCCAGCGTAGTGTCCTTGTCCAGCGGCGCAGTGTAGACAAGCTGGTAATTCTTCCTGTCCACCGAAAGCCCATCCGCCTGCAATTCCTCATAGGAACGATAGCGGAAGTCGCGCCCCTCCGGGCCGGGCGGCACTTGGTAGATGGAAAAGTTGGGCTGCACCGGGGCCTCATAGTCAGAGGCAACATATTCCTCCACCGTCAGCCCGGAAGCGGCGGCCTCCTGTTCCAGCTCTGCCTCGATCTGTTTTTTGTAGTCCTGCAAACTCTGGTCGAAGTCGGCAAGCTGCGGCGGCTCCGGCAAGTGGTACTGGCCCTGATTGAGAAGCGGGCGGCACTCCTTTACATAGTCCAAAACCGCGTTGAAATAAGCGGTCTGTTCCGGCGTCAGGGTTTCCCCGGATCGCAGGGGACGCCGGGCCTCCTGCTCCATAGCGGCCAGATTGCAATGCAGCTCCATATACGGAACAAACTCATGCAGCAGCATATCCCGCTGGGCCTTGTCCGCCTCCCATGCCTTCGGCCCCTCATGGTGCAGCACATGGTTTTTCCAGCTTTCATCCTGTGCATAGTATTCGTGGTAGCCCCGGATATGTTGGATCAGGGAACCGTCCCCGTCGCCAAAGTCCTGCCGTCCCTCGTAGCTGTCCGGCTGGCCCTGCATGGTAAAGTCAATGCGGAACTTGGTCTTGTCGTACCAATGGCCCGTATAGCCCGGCTGCTCCCGTTCATGGCGTCTGGCGCTGTCCAGCTCCTTGAAAACGGCCTCGGCTTCATGCAGCGGCATTTGCTGGCCGTCTTTCAGATGGGGGCTTTCACTCCAAAGGATTGTGACAACCGGCTCCGCTGCCGGATACTGCGCGATCTGCCGCTGGGCGTTGGCAACGGCAATCTCACTTTCGATCTCGCTTTTCACAAAAGAATCCATCTGGCCCTTTTGCAGCTCATAGCCCTGTTCACACAGGCGGTTGATAAGCCCGATCACCTTGTCAGTATCGCCCACGGCCTCGGCATAGGCCACGATCAACTGCCGTTCCTCGCTGCCCAGACGCGGGGCGTTTTTCTCTGCCAGCTCCATCAGGGCGGCGGCCCGGTCAGCCGGGGACGCCTCCGGCATGAACGGTTTCCCATTCAAAAGGCCGTCGATCCCGTTCCACGCCTGCGGCTGGGGAATGGCGTTGGCCTGTTCAGCGGCTTCCAGAAAATCATCCAGCCTGTCGCCGGTCAGGGGTTCCATTGCCCCAGCCGGTAGCTCATGGATGGCAAGGATTTCTTTTCCGGCTTCCGCAAGGGACAGGTCGGGATTATCAAGCTGGCCTCCGTCCAGTTCCTTGTAGTCGGGGTCGTACAGCGTGTAATCATAGCCGGTTTCCGATGTCTGGATATACAGGTAATCGCCGCTTTCCAGACGGTAGGCGGCCTCCTGCGGGGCTTCTGCCTGTTCCAGCGTTCCGTCCCCGACAATGGTAAAGCCCTGCGCCTGCGCCGCCTCCTTGGTTCCCTGCGACACTTCGCCGGTGGATTTCAAATCCGCGTCAATCAGGGTTTGCAGCATGGCTTTTACGCTGGCGGTCATTTCCTGCTGTTGCTCCGGGGACAGCTTGGAAAATACGCTGTCCGGGTCTGGCTGCTCGGCGGCCTGTTCTAACGGCGCGGCCTGCGGCTGCTCCTGCTGGGCCTGCCGTTCTTTCTGAAGCTGGGCAAGGTGGCCGTCAATGGTGGTAATCAGTTCATGGGCGGTGGCCCGGATGGTTTCAAGGGAGGCTTTCAGCTCTTTCAAGTCCTTGCCGGAACTCCAACCGGCCACATAGCCAAAGGAATAGTCGGAGGTGTCCAGCCCGTAGTGCTGGCAGACGGCATAGGCCACGCTTTCAGCCTGCACCTCGCGGGTGCGGCTGTCGGGGCGGTCGGCCTGCTCTATGGCCGGGGCTTCCGGGTCGATGGCGTGGAGCTTGGAATGGGCGATCTCGTGGATAGCCGTCTTTAGGGTCTGTAATTCGCTCATGCCCTCCTGAATGGCGATCCGCTTTTCCGTCAGGTGGTAGTAGCCGTGGGAACCGCCCGGAATGTCCTCAAAACCAATGGGAACCGGGGAGGTCTGTTCCAGCGCCTTGAAAAATTCCCCGTAGCGTTCCACGCTGCCGGTCAGTTCTTCCACGCCGATAGAGGGCAGCGGTTCCCCCTCGGTCTGGCTCACATCAAAGACGGAAACGATCTTAAAGGCCGGAACCTGTATTTCCTGTACTTCGGTAACAGGCTTTCCGTCTTTTCCCATCACCGGCCTGCCCTGTGCGTCCAGCTTTTGCACTTCCTTTTTCGCCTTGAACGGGGCCGGGGCCAGTATCTTGATGGCCTTTTCGCCTTTCTTTACATTGCGGTGAAAATCGTCCCGCCACTTGTTGTAGCCCGCCACAAGCTGTCCGCCCTGCATGGCGATCAGGAGGGTGTTGTTGAAGCTGTAACTGTGGAACTTGGACATGGTGGTGAGATAGGCTTTGTAGCGTTCACTCTCGAAAAGCTCCTGTATGCCGGTTTCCAGCCGGTCGGTGATCTCTTTCATGCGCTCGGCGCTGTTCTGGCCGTTTAAGAGAATGGGGGTGACAGGCTGCGGGGCCTTTGTAGGCGCTGCAGCCTCCGGCTGCACCTTGCTTTCCTCCCGCAGAATTTCCGGCACAGGATAGGCCATCACCCGGTATTGTTCCGGCACTGGCTGGCCCTCATGGACGCGCTGCCATTCGTCGCCGCTTTTTACCAGATAGCCATAATCGGTAAAAACACCATGCTCTGTGTTGGCAATATGCAGGCCAAAACGGGGCAGGAAAATCCCAGCTTTCCATTCCTCCGGCATATCCACCATGCCGGAACGGTTTAGATAGTAGTCGCCCAACTGTCCTGTGCCGGTGACATCCGGCAAATGCACATAAAAGTCCACATTTTCGGGATAGTCGATAATCTGGCCGATATTGTGAAAATCACTCTGCGGGCTTGTCAGGGCGGCGTTCAGCTCCGTAAGTTCGGTGGCGTCCAGCTTTTCCAATCTTGCGGCAAGGAAGTTCAGCTCATCCATGCCTGCGGACAGCACCATATCACGGGGCAGCTTAATAGGTCGCTTCTGTGGGCTTCTATACCCGTATAGAAAAAAGTCCTGTGGATTGTCGGTGCTGATTCCGATTTCCCGCAGGGCTGCTTGCAGTTTTTCGGTTGTGGTCGGCAGAGAAAACCATAGGCCCTCTTTGCCTTGCTCATAACGCTGTCGGTTATGAAGCAGTACAGAAAACACTTCGCTCATTGAATCGCTCCTTTCACATAATATAAGGGTTTGGGGCTTCCCCAAAGAGAAAATCCCCGGCCCGGCAGGTGCGCCGGGTCAGGGATTTTGCCGGGAGTGTGGCTACACTCCCTATGCTTGCTGTCTTTAGTTTTTGCCCCTCTGTTCCACGCGGTAGTTCACATACTTGCCGCCGGTATCGGCCAAAAGCACCGTCCCGTCATAGGTCTTGCCGGTTTTTAAGGAGCGCAGCCCCTTTACCTTTGCCTTTCCGTCTTTGAGCAGCGCGGCGGCGATCTTCGGGGTGAACGCCTTGCCCCGTTCCTCAAAAAATCGGTCATTCTTCCACATGACAAACTGGCAGCTTCGGTTTCCGCAGTAGTAGTTCTTTTTGCCCTCGTAGACGCTTTCCCCGCAGCGCGGACATTTGCCGATAACCACACGCTCGGTTTGAAACAACTTCTGCGCGTCCTCGCTGATCTGGGAGTAGTTCGCAATCAGGCCCCTTGTCATTTCCGCAATGCCAGCCATGAAGTCCTCCGGGTCGGCCTGCCCCTTGGCAATGGCCGTCAGCTCCGTTTCCCACTGTGCCGTAAGCTGGGGAGAGGTCAGCACCTCCGGCAGCACGCAGGCAAGGTTGTGGCCGTCCTTGGTGGGAAGTAGCTGTTTGCCCCTGCGCTCCACAAAGCCCATCTGCACCAGCTTTTCTAAGATGGAGGCGCGGGTGGCCGGGGTTCCCAATCCCTGCCGTTCTGCGTCCTCCGGCAGATCGCCCGCACCGGCGCGCTCCATAGCAGAAAGCAGGGTATCTTCCGTGTAGGATTTTGGCGGCGCTGTGAAATGCTCGGTGACGGCGGCAGTTACCTTGTCAAAGGTCTGTCCCTCGGTGATCTCCGGCAGTTCACGCGCAGGCTCCGGTGCGGTGTCGTCGGCGTCTGTTTTGAACGACGCCTTAAAGCGGCGGTCAAGCTCTTTCCAGCCGGGAGTGAGGATGGTTTTTCCCTTGGCGGTAAAGGTGTTCCCAGCACAGGTGAATGTAGCGGTGACAGCTTCATACACATGGGGCGCGGCCACGGCGCACAGCAGCTTGCAGCACACAAGGGACAGCAGTTTCTTTTCCCCCTCGGCCAGCCCGTCAAAGCCTTTCTGCACAAATTCCATTGTCGGGACAATGGCGTGGTGGTCGCTCACCTTTTTGCTGTTCAGCACCCGGCCAAACTGCGGGGACAGGTCAAGCCCCGCCGCAAAGGGAAGCAGCGGCCACAGGCCGGACACAAGGCTTTCCGCCGTTGGCAGCATATCATCGGTCAAATACTGGCTGTCGGTGCGGGGATAGGTCAGCAGCTTCTTTTCATAAAGCTGCTGGGCATAGTCAAGGGTCTGCTTGGCGGTAAATCCAAACAGGCGGTTTGCCTCCCGCTGCAAGGTGGTGAGGTCATAGAGGCGGGGCGGCTGCTCCGTCTTTTTCTCCCGTGTTACCGACACACAAACGGCCTGCGCCGTTTCACAGGCGGCTTTCAGGGCCTTGGCGTCGTCTGCGTTTTCCATGCGTTCACTGGCCGCCTCCATGCCGCCCGCCGCGATCTGAACAATGTGGTATTTCTCTTTCTGAAAGCTGCTGATCTTGGCCTCCCGGTCAACCAGCATTTTGAGGGTCGGCGTCTGGACACGGCCCACGGTCAGGGTCTTGTGGTAGAGGATGGAGAACAGCCGGGTGGCGTTGATCCCCACCAGCCAGTCCGCCTGCGCCCGGCAAAGGGCCGACCGATACAGGTTATCGTAGTCGGTTCCCGGTTTCAGGTGGGCAAAACCGTCCTTTATGGCCGCGTCCTCCATGCTGGAAATCCAAAGGCGCTGAAACGGTTTCTTGCAGCCCGCCATCTGGTAGACGAAACGGAAAATCAATTCCCCCTCGCGCCCGGCGTCAGTGGCGCACACAAGGCCGGTAACATCGGGGCGCTCCATCAAAGAACGCAGGGTGTCAAACTGCTTTTTCTTATCGTCGGGAATGATGTACTGCCATTGCTGCGGCAGAATCGGCAGGTCGTCATAGCGCCATTTTTTGAAACGCTCGTCATAAGTCCCGGCGTCGGCAAGGGAAACAAGGTGGCCGATACACCAGCTCACCAGATAGCCGTTCCCCTCCATATAGCCGTCCTGTTTCTTGTCCGCGCCGATCACGCCCGCAATGCTGCGGGCGACGCTTGGTTTCTCTGCAATTACTAACTGATAGCTCATACTTCGTCCTCCTTATTTCCATCTTCACTTGTCATATCCTCGTCCGGCTCCGGGGCTTCGTCCTCGTCGTCCTCGTCCTCTCCAAAGTCATACTCGGCCAGATCGTCATTGCCTGTGGTGTCGGCTTTTTCCTTTTTGAATTTCAGGAAGTAGAGGGCTGCGCCGCCGCCCAGCAGCACCACCACAAAGAACACCACAAGGCCGCCCATGCCGCTTGGCTTTTCCTCCTGCGGCTTTTCTTCCTCCGGCTGGGGCTTCGGCTCTGGCCCATTGCAGGCGGTCAGGTTGTTTTTACAGACCGGGCAGGCCGTATTGACGGCCCCGGCTTGACATTTGGCCGTAAAGTTGCAGACCTCCGGCTCTTTTTTCCCGTCCTCCAACAAGGCTTGCAGGTCGGCGTCATCCACTTGGTTGAGGAAATGCACCGCCGTTTCCTTGTCCTCGTTGGCCCGGTCGATCAGGATGTAAAAATAATTCCCGGCCTTGGTGGTAACGGTGATAAGCTGCTTATCCCCGAAAAAATCATCCACCAGCGCAGCGTTGCCCTGCGGGGTGACAGGTACGCCCTCCGGCTCCATGCCGCCGGTGGTAGGTTCTTCGGTTTCCTCCGGCACCTCTGCGGGGGCCTCGGTGGTTTCCGGCAGCGGCACAGGGTCAGGGTCAGCGCCTCCGGCGTAGGCGGTAACGGTCGTGGTCGCCATGCAGAGCGCAGCGGCCACAGCCAGCGTCAAAGTGCGGAACAGTTTAGATTTCTTCATGGGCGCTGTCCTCCTGTTCAAAGTCCGGGATCGGGGCTGGGGCCGCCTGCAACGCGCCGCCGCGCACAAAGGCGGCGAACTCCTGCGGGGTCATGTTGAGGCCGCGCACAAGCTGGACGATCTGCAAGTTTTCCTGTTCGGTCTTGGCCGCTTCCAACTCCCGAAGCTGCTTTTGCAGCTCCGCGATCTTGCCCTTGGTTTTCTCAATATCCTTTTCAATGCGCTCCAATTTGTTCATTGCCATAGTCAAAAACTCCTTTCTGGCGTTTAAGGCAAACGCCCGTAACAATAAAAATGCTGTTGCCAGTAGCTTGAATTGAGGTTTGTGTAGGAAATGGGGTCGCCGCAGTGCAGCATGACCGAATTTCCCACATACAGCCCCACATGGGACATTCCGGCAGTGTCATAAGTGCCGACGAAAAATACAAGGTCACCGGGCTTGGCCTGCTCCGGGGAAACGGGGGTGCAGATGTTGTAAAGCCCCTGCGCCGTCTGGCGTCCCACATTCCAGCCGGAATGATTGATAACCCAGCTAATGAAGCCGGAACAATCAAAGCTGGTGCTTGGGGAGCTGCCGCCCCACACATAGGGATAGCCCACATACTTTTCCGCCTCGGCAATCATGGCGGCAAAGGCTTCGTCCTTTAGCGCCTCCGGGGGGATTTCATAGTAGGTCGGCTCTTTCGGGGTGGAAGCGTGGGGATAGCTGCCGTTGGGAAACAGGTCTGGCCGGTTGCCCAAAGTCTGCATATAGGCAGCATAAAAGCCCATCTGTTCCTCGGTGAGAATGTAGATGGGCAGGTGGGACAGGTCAAAGTTTTCCAGCTTCACATTGCAGATATAGTAGGTGTAGGGGACTTCCACGGTGTAGGTGTTTCCCTCGCTGTCCGTCCTCGTTTCGGTGCGGTAGCGGGTTTCCGTTTCGATGGTCTGGGTCAGGATGTACTGCTTTTCAAAGAGCATGGCAAGGTCGCCCTGTACCTCCCCCAAAGTGAACACGCCGTTATGCAGCGCGGAGAGGATGGAGGTCAGCACATAGGGGTCATGCTTGATCTCGTCCAGATCGAAACGGTATTCGTCATAGCCGGGGTGCAGGCTTTCGTAGTTGTCAAGTTCGTGCTGCAAGTCTGCTTCCAGCGCGGCATAGGCGGCTTCGGCTCCCAGCATATCGCTGTCCTCGGAGAGATAGGAGGTGGCGGCAAGGCCCGTCCCGGTGCTGCCAAACATGGCGGTGCAGGATTGCAGGCCGCCCATCACCAGCAGGAGCATGAGGCCCACGCCGCCGACGATCAGCGCCCCTTTCCAGTGCCGGGCGGCAAAGGACGCGGCCTGTCTGCTTTTCTCTGCGGCTTTCTTGGCTGCGGCAGCCGTGGTCTTGGCGGTGCTTGCCGCCCCCTGTGCGGTCTGACCCGCCGCCCTTGCTGCCTTGGCATATTCCCGCTTGATGTGCTGTTTCTGCCAGAAACGGGAAACGGGGTTCTTTGCCGCCTGCGCCAGCTCCGGGTTGTCCCGCAGGGATTTTTGATACACAAACTCGGCGTTGGCGGCGATAGACTTTCGCTCGGCCTTGGCGGCGGCCCGGTAGGGTTTGAGCTTGTGGCGGTGGACGCCGCTGCGGATCATGCGGCCCGCCTGCCGTTCCGCCAGTTCCTCCCCCTTGTGGCCGCCCTCCACGCCCACATTTTCGTGTTCTACCTCATGGATTTTTCCGTGGAGGTAAAGCCCGGCTTCCTGTATGGGGCGGCTGGCCGGGTTTGGTTTGAGCTGGGGAGGTGCTTTCTCCACCTTGTCAAAATACAGCCTGCTTTTGGCCTTGCCCTTGGCCTCGTCATAAACGGTTTCCTTGGTGACGACACGCTTTTTCGGCAGGGCTTCTTTGGCCGCTTCCAGCTTATCCGCCCGTTTTTCTGCCTTTTTGATATACGGGGCCAGCTCCGGGGAGGCCCGTTCCTCGGCGGTAAACTGCAACCGGGAAACAGGGCCGGTGGCCTGCGCCACAGTTTCCCCGGCGTCCTTGGCCGCTTTTTTTGCCTTATGGCGGTCGTGCAGTTCGTCCGCCCGTTCCAGTATTTTTTCCGCCGCGCCCTCCGGCTGGGTGGTGTATTCCTGCTCGGCCTCCCGGCTGGACACATTGACGCTTTCGCCGGTGGTCTGGTTATCCAGCGTCAGGCCGTCGCGGGTCATGTGCTGCGTCACCTTGTCACGGGGTTTTAAGGGTTCCATGACTTCACCTCCTTGTGCCTCATACCGTCGCCCCCTCGCCTAACCGGGTCGTCATGATCTGGTAGAGCTGGGTGTTTTTCGGGATGGGGTTCTTAAAGGGCAGGATCACATTTTCGTAAATGAGAAGCCCCTCGCCGGGTTCGGAATTGTCCACATACCGTAATTGCTGGGGCGAAATGTTCAGCCGTTCCGCAAGGATTTTGCGGTCGCCGCTGGCCTGATTGAGCAGGCAGATAAAGTCGCTGTTTTCCAAAATGTTCTCAATTTCCGGGGAGGAAAGCAGGTCTTTTACATTCTGCGTCGCACCTGTGGGAATCCCGCCCCACTTACGAAAACGCTTCCAAATCTCGCAGGAAAAGGCCGCCGTCTGTTCCTCACGCAAAAGCAGATGGAACTCATCACAGAAATACCATGTCGCCTTGCCCTTGCTGCGGTTTTGGGTGACGCGCCCCCAAATCTGGTCTTGGACAATGAGCATACCGATTTTCTTTAGCTGCTTGCCCAGCTCCTTGATGTCAAAGGCCACAATGCGGTTTTTGATGTCGATGTTGGTTCTGTGGTTGAACACATTTAAGCTGCCGGACACATACAGGTCAAGGGCCTGCGCCACCCGGTCGGCCTCCGGGATATGCTGGTCTAACAGGGCTTTGTGCAGGTCTGCAAGGATGGGCATATTTTCCGGCTTGGGGTCTGCCAGATAAGGCCGGTAGATCACCTGTACCGCCCGGTCGATCACCGTCTTTTCAATGGCTTCCAGCCCGTTCTTGCCGCCCATGACAAGCTCACAGAACGACAGCACAAAGTCGGATTTCAAGGCCAGCGGGTTTTCGTCCTCGGAGTAATTCAAGTTGATGTCCAGCGGGTTCACATAGTTTTTGCTGGTAGGCGACAGCTTCACTACCTGCCCATGCAGCCGCTTCACAAGGGGGTAATACTCGGCCTCTGGATCACAGATATACACATCGTCCGGGGTGCAGAGGAATACGCTCACAATCTCGGATTTACAGCTCATACTTTTGCCGCTTCCCGGTGTTCCCAGCTTTAGCCCGTTGGGGCACCTCGCCCGTTTGCGGTCGAGCATAATCATGTTGCCGGTCTTGGCGTTGATCCCGTAATACATGGCGTCGCCGCCCTGAAAAAGCTCCTGTGTCACAAAGGGGACGAACACGGCCACGCTGGAAGTCGTCAGGGAGCGTTCAATCTGGATGTGGCTGGCCCCCAGCGGCAGGCTGCTCATAAGCCCCTGTTCCTGCTGGTAGTCCAGCCGCACAAGGAAACAGTTGTATTTCTGTGCGATCCCGGCAGCCCAGAACACATCGTTTTCCAGCTTTTGCCGGGTGTCTGCGGTGTTCAGCACCAAAAAGGTAAGCTGGAACATCCGTTCATTCCGGCTCTGCAAGGTCTTTAGCAGCTCCTTGGCGTCCTGCCCGTAGGTGGCAAGGTCGCTGGGAAGTATATCCATGTCGTAACCGCTGCGGACAGCCCGTTTCTGTTCCTGAATCTTCATGGCGTCAAGGTCGGTGATCTTGCGCTTGACCGTCTTAATGGCGTCGCTCTGGTCGATGGCCTGCACATGGAGGTTCACCACAATGCCGTTTTCCGTGTTGAGAAAGTCGGCCAGCATTTCATCCGACAGCTCCGGGGAGAGGATTTGCAGAAAGCTCACCGCCCCGTATTTGCCGCCCAGCCCGAACATCCGGGCATTGCCGAAGCGGAACGAGGACGGGGCGATAAAGTCCTTGGTAGAAAGCCCCGACGGGGCAAGCCACTTCCAGTCAAAGGAGAACGGTTCCCCGTCCGGGTGGAAAATGCTGTGCATGACTTCCAGCCGTTCCTTGGCGTCCAGTCCCCACGCAGAGGCCCCCATGCTCTTGAAATAGCCCAAAAGGTCGGTTTCGATCCGGCGCAGTCTGGCGCGGGCCATTTTCAGGCTGTCCGCCTCGATGGTATAGGTCATAAATTTCCGCTTCATCAGGCCGTTGTTCCCGTTCACAAGCTGGTCTTGCAAAATGTCGGAATACTCGCTGCGGATGTCGTCAAAGTCGTCCCCCTGCGCCCGGATTTCAAAGCTCTTGGCGTACTGCTTGGGGTCGATCTTGCGGTTGATAAAGGAAAACTGCACATGAATGGAGGCGTCCAGATAGTTGTAGAGGTCGCACAGGTTTTCAAAGATGGCGGTCTTGGTGTCCGCCTGCGCCAGTTGGTAGCTGATGTCCGTAAACTCAATGCACTTGGAAAAGGTGCGGGGCGTTACCCGGCACACGCCGTCCTGATACATGGCCTCATAGGGAATACTGGCCTGCGCCGAATGGGGCTTGCCGTCGCCCTTATACTTTCGGATGACGGCCTGAATCTCTTTCTTTTCGGCGCGGGTGAGCTTGACCGGCGCTTTTGCGCTCGTTTCGTTCTTTTGCTTTTTGGACAATAGCGTTGACCTCCTTTTCCATTTGGGATTGCCGCACAAGGGCGGTATAAGCGTTGTTGGTCTGGTAGGGCCTCTCCTTTGGCTGAATGAAGCAGCACTCTACGATCTGGCGTACCACCACTTCAAGGGGCTGGCCGTGTTTTTCGTAAAGCGCCAGCAGAAAGCCCGGCAGCATGGCGAACACCATAATGAGTGCCGCCGCGCTGGTCGGGACGCGGCCCCGGATCAAAAAGAAAAGCGGGACGCCTACCAGCAGCGCACCGCCAAAACAAATGAGCTGGCGTTTCGTCAGCCCGAATACTACCTTGGATTTGACCTTGGTTAAATCCTTGGGGACAGTTACATAAGCCATAAAAAGTCACCTCGTTTCTTTAGTGAGCAGTAAATACGGCCTTGCTGATACTTCCCGTCTTGAACAGACAGAAGCAAAGCAAAACGGTATAGCCCATACAGCCCCAGATCGCGCCGGATATGTCGTCGGCGGTTCCGATCTGCTGGATCAGCACCGCATAAATCCCGACAACCACCATGATTAAAAAGGCTTGGAAGCCCAGCGCAAGCAGGGATTTCAAGTAGTTCTGGCCCATGCCGCGCCACTCTGCATTGCCCAGCGTGGCAAGGGGGATCGGACCCAATGCGGTCACGGCGTAAATTTCAATCATTCTTCCATAGGTCACAAGGAAAATGCAGATGGAAAGAATGTTCATCGTCAGCCCCACAACAAGGGTCTGGAACCACAGGCCCAGCAGCGGCCCAATGTCCATTGCTTCAAGGCGGCTTTCCAGATCGGGCAGCAGCGTGTCAAAATCAATGCTGGTATCTCCGATAATCACCCCGGCGCTCTGGTTGACGACTTGCTGGGTAGCGTCAAACACGCCCATGACGATATTCCATGTGTTTGTCACAATGAGGATGGCAAAGGCGCTTTTGAAAATCCAGCGGAAGAACATGGAGCTGTCGAAGTCGTGCATATTGTTCTTTTCCACGATCATGTCGATCAGCTCATAGCACATCACAAGGGCGAGAATGGCCGCCGCAATGGGGACGATCACCGTTTCGGACAGGTTTTGCAGCATGGAAAAAATGCCGCCGTTCCAGTCCTGCGGGGTACTGCCCACATCCGACGCGATTTCCCCGACTTTGGTATTGACCGTGTTAAACAGGCCGGACAGGTTGCCCATGATACCGTCGATCAGGATTCCCTTGATCCATTCCCCGATTAAATCACCGATCATGTGGGGACACCTCCTTTCCCGCGCCCTCCCAGATCAGAGAGGGCGCGGAGGGTTTTCTAACACACATGGGGTTATCCCAGCAGCCCGGACAGCAGCGGAACAAGGGTCATGCCGATGAGGGCAACGCCACCTCCGGCGACAAGCTGCTTGATTCCCTGTGACTTGCTTGCCGGGTTGTCCGCCCCGTATCCCTCCAAAAGATTGACGCCGCCCCATACGCAAAGCGCTCCGCCGAGGCCCACAACGATGGTCTGCAAAGTATCAACTGCACTATTGAAAAATTCCATAAATTTACCTCCATAAATTCAGATTGTGATGGTGTTTGGGTACAAAAAAAGCCGCCGTACATAGCGGCAGCCTCACAATCCGCAGACGGCCCGGAGTTACTGGCCGTCCCGCCATTCCAGCACAGCCAGCGAAAAAATCTCGCCCCATGCTTCACACAGTCTGCGGTCTATTTCCCTTACAAGTTCTTCGGCTTCCCCATCCGTGGGCGGGGTATCATGTTCTGCGATCCACTGGCACAAAACCGCAGCGGAAATGATCGCCCGGTAGATTTCTTTCTCATACCTGAAATAATCCGCAAATGTCCATTCGTCCGAGTGTCCCATCGGTCACGCTCCTTTCTCTATGGCCGCTTTATTCCGCGGCAAAATCTTCATCCGACAGTTCAATGTCGTAGAGGTCAAAGAGTTCGTCCTCCGTTATCACACGCCGCTTTTTCCGACGCAGGGACGACAGGTAGCTGTCCACATCAAAGGTATTCTTTTTGTCGGCGTCCGAGAGGTATTTATAGCGGGGGTGGCGGGTGATGTCGTATTTCTCACTGAAAAACGGCCTCACGCCGCGCACCTGCAAAATACACTTGCCTCCGTCCATCGTTGCAATTTCGTCTTGGCTCATCAGCTCCTTTCCGAGTTTTTGGTAGTTCAGTCCGTGGGAGGTCTGCGCGCCCCGGTTCTCGCTCTGGTTGTAGCTGTCAATGGTTTCCTTGCCCAGCACCTCCGCGATCTCCTTGGCGTTCTTGCCCCGGCCACTAAGGAACAGCGTACAGTCGCAGTTGTCGGAAATGATTTCCGCCGCGTCCTTGTAAATAGCCTTTAGCTGCGACTGGCTCTGTAAAATAATAGAAGCCGAGATTTCCCGGCTTCGGATGGTGGCGATCAGCTTGTCAAAGTTTGGAATCTGGCCGATGTTGGCGAACTCGTCCAGAATCAGCCGCACATGGACGGGCAGCCGCCCGCCATATTTGTCATCGGCCCGGTCACACAAAAGGTTTATGAGCTGGCTTTGTACCATTGCCAGAATGAAATTAAAGGTCGTGTCCGTGTCCGACATAATCAGGAACAGGGCTGTTTTTTTATCCCCGATGGTGTCAAGTTCCAGTTCGTCGTCCTCCATCAGCTCCCGCACCTCCCGGATGTCAAAGGGCGCTAATCTGGCTCCGCAGCTTATCAAGATGGAGCTGCGGGTCTTGCCCGCCGACAGCAGGAATTTACGGTACTGGCGCACCGCAAAGTGTTCCGGGTCTTTTTCTTCCAGCCGTTCAAACATCTGGTCTACCGGGGATTGAAATTCCGGGTCGTCCTCGCGGGCTTCGCTGGCGTTTATCATTTCAAGCAGCGTAGTGAAATTCATTTCATCGTCCGGCGCTTCGTACCAGATATAGCCAATGAGGGCCGAATACAGCAGCCGTTCCGATTTGATCCAAAAATCCTCGGCGCTTTTTTCGCCCTCGCCCTTGGTGTTGCAGATCAGCGTGTTTACCAGCTTCAAAATGTCCTTTTCCGAATGGATGTAGCGAAACGGGTTGTAGCGCATACTCTTGGAAAAGTTAATGGTATTCAGCACTTTTACCCGGTAGCCGCACCGCACAAGGAGCTGGCCCACCTCGCCGATCAGACTTCCTTTCGGGTCAGTAATCACGAATGAGGTCGGGTAGTCCTTGGATACGCACTGCATAAGGTTGGGCTTCACAAAGAACCGGGTCTTGCCGCTGCCGGAACCGCCGATCACCAGCACATTTTTGTTCCGGGCGGTCTTGGGGTCTTTGGGCCGGTTGTTCATGGTGAGGCGTTCCGTCTGGGTCAGGAGGATGTTGTTGTCAAACACCGGGTCGATGTACGGGGCTATATCTTTCGGCCCGCCCCAACGGGCGCTGCCATACTCGACGCCCCGGCGGTATTTCTTGGCGTTCTTGCTCTTGCAGTACACCATCAGCCGCAATGTCACCGCACCGACCACGCCCACCGCCAGATCGAACAGGTGGAAGCTGGGGGCGGCGCTTTCAAAGGCAAGGGAAAAGCCGTCCGCAAGGTGCAGCAGTTTTTCCGACAAGTCCGCCCCAGCCGCCAGCCGGTAGGTCTGTCCCAACTTGTCGAACAGGTACACAAACAGCAGGTAGGGCAGGTTGGCAATTATCAGCTTTTTCATTTCCGGCTTCATCGTGACAGCCCCCTTTCCTTGATTTTCTCCTTGGCCTGCTGGCTGCTTCTGGCCGCTGCCTTTTCTTTCAGGACGGCAAGGGTCTTTCGGATGGAGGGGCGTTCCTGCTGTTTGAGCTTCTTGGCCGTAAACTCCTTAAACGCCTGTTCCAGATTGTCCGCCTGCTTGGATTTGAAGATCACGATATACCGGGGCGGATGGGTAGTGAGGTCTTTCCGCAGGGTAAAATCAATGTCGTATTTCTTGGCGCAGAGCTTAAATAAGCCAATGTTGGCGTCGGTGATCTCAATGTTGGACAGGGCGGAACCGTCCTTTTTGAGCTGCCGTAAGCTCTGCTGTCCGTGACGGGTCTTGCCCGTCCCTTTCTGCCGGGCGGCCAGATATTTTCGGATGGCCGCTTGCAGCACTTGGGCGGTGAGCTTGCCCGTCTTAACCGCTAACGCTATGGTTTTCTGGTCTACTTCTTCCTGCAACTGCTATCCCTCCTTTGGAAAGTCAGCAGGCAGGCGGATGGCTTAAATCCGCACCCGCAGGCCGGAGAGGTCGTCGGCATGGATTCCCACCAGATACCAGTTCTCGGCCATTTCAATGCGGGTCGGCCTCCATCTGCCGCCCACCATCACATCAAAAGTTTCTCCGCAGTGCAGGCCGCCGTAATAGTCCGCAAGGTCAAAGCGGATGTCGTAGCGGTCTGTCTGCTCATCAAAAATCAAAGTACCCTGTTTCATAGGGTCGGCCTCCTTTCTCGTCGTCACAAGCTCCATATCGCTTGTTTCCACGCAAGCGTGAAAAGCTCGCTCATTTCGCTGTTTCTCCTCTCCCCACAAAATCACCGATTTTGCGGGGTTCCCCAACTGCCTGTGTTCATGTCGTGGCCCACCAGCGCCGTGTAATAGCCGTTGATGGTGCTTGGGGCGTTGAACAGAACCGCCAGCAGGTATTTTTTGATGTTCCGTATTTCCGTGGTGTTTTTGCTGATACAGTCAAAGACAAACTCAATGTGAGAACTGTTCAGCTTCATCAGCTTGGATTTCACCAGCTCGGCGGGGTAATCGTCCCCGGCAATGCGGATAGTCTTTCGGGCGCTGCATACGGTTTCCACCAGCAAGTCCACGATCTCGTCCAGCATATCCCGGTCAATCCCCTTGGCGTACTGGCAAAGGCGTTCATACTCGATGTTGTCCTTGATGATCTCCCGATAAATCTCTACGGCGCTCTGTGATTTCGCTCCCGTTCCTTTCCGTTCCGGCGGCGCAGCCGCTTCGTCCCCCAAAGGAGAGGGAGGGGAAAGGATAGGAATGGAATCGGTATTTGATCCATCCGTAATTGATTTCTCTTTACTTGATCTATCTTTATTTAATTGCGTTGGTTTTTCCTGCGTAGGCTTTTCCTGCGTTGGATTATCCAATGTTGGATTTTCCAATGTAGGCGAATCCGGCACAGGCTGGGGCTGTTCGTAAATGATGTAATCCGCCCCGCGCAGGCGGCCTTGGCTGTCACGCTCACGGGAACGCACGATATAGCCCGCCTGTTCCAGCTCCCGGACAGCCGCCCGGATCGCGTCGATCTGCTCCCGGTTGATAAGGGATAGGCCTTTCAGCGTAAAATCCCAATCCTCCGGCAAGGACAGCATTTGCGACAGAAGCCCCTTGGCTTTCAGAGACAAGTCCTTGTTCCGCAGGTGGTGGTTGGACATCACCGTGTAGCCCCGGTTTTTCTCCACTCGAAAAACTGCCATCTCGTCGTCCACTCCTTTCACTTGAAATTTCACCGCGCCGTCAAGGGCGGTGCGCTTGCCCGGCTGGTAGGGACATTCCTCATACACACAAAACTGGTACTTCCAGTGCGGGCGGTAGAAACGGCAGGTACCGCAGTCCTCCGGCGCTCCGGCCTCGCCGCTGTCAAAATGATCTGCGCCCGGTCTCGTCTGCATGAGCTGTTCAAAGGCCCGGTCACTGCCGGAAGTAAAGTACATAGGCGGTCGCCTCCTTTCTGGTTTTGGGCGCAAAAAAAGCGGCGTCCTGATCTCCCCAAAGGGGAAAAGAGAACGCCGCCGTCTGCGGTGTCGTGTTCGATTTTCGATGTGTCACTATTTGGGCGGTGGGCTTCACGGGAAGCGGAAGCGTGTCAAAGCTCAATCCGAAAGTAGTAAATCGGTAGTAAATTCAGTTCTTATATCCCGTGAAATGCCCGTATTTCCGGGCTTTTTGGAGATAATCAGAGTTGTTAACGGAAAATACAACAAAAGGGCCGGAAGAAACATTCCTTCCGGCCCTTTTTGCGCGGTCGTTTCCGCCAATCAATCTATTCGCAGCGGGGCAAGACCCGCACCCGGACGACCCCTTCGATGGCCCGGATCGCCCCCTCTACCGGCTCCGGCAGCTCGTCGGCCAGGTCCAGCATGGTGTAGGCGTACTCGCCGCGGGATTTGTTGACCAGGTTTTCGATGTTCAGTCCCGCCCCGCTGAGGGCGCTGGAGATCTGGGTGATCATGGCGGGGATGTTTCTGTGGATGACGCAGACCCGCACCCGGCCCGAGCGGGCCATCCGGCAGGTGGGTAGGTTGACCGCGTTCTTGATGTTCCCGTTTTCCAGGTAGTCCATCAGCTCCCGAGCGGCCATCACCGCACAGTTGTCCTCGCTCTCGGGGGTGGAGGCGCCCAGGTGGGGGAGGACGACGACCCCCTCGACCCCCAGCAGTTCCTCCTGGGCAAAGTCGGTCACGTAACAGGCGACCTTTCCCCCCTCGACAGCCGCGAGGAGGGCCGGGGTCTCCACCAGTTCGCCCCGGGCGAAGTTGAGCAGCCGCACCCCGTCCTTCATCTGCGCCAGGGCGGCGGCATCGACCATCCCCTTGGTGTCAGCGGTGTAGGGGACGTGCAGGGTGATGTAGTCGCTTTTTTGGTAGACCTCCTCCAGGCTGGCGGCGTGGGCGATCTGGCGGGAGACCTTCCAGGCGGCCTCCACCGACATGTAGGGGTCGTAGCCGATGACCTCCATCCCCAGGTGGCGGGCGGTGTTGGCCACCTGGATGCCGATGGCCCCCATCCCGATGACGCCCAGGGTCTTGCCACCCAGCTCGGGGCCGATAAAGGCCTTCTTCCCGGCCTCCACCCGCTTCTGCAGATCCGCCTCCCCCTTGAGCCCCTGCACCCAGGCGAGAGCGGCGGGAATTTTGCGGGAGGCCAGCAGCAGGGCGCAGAGGACCATCTCCTTCACTGCGCCGGCATTGGCGCCGGGGGTGTTGAAGACGGCGATCCCCCGGCGGCTGCACTCCTCCACCGAGATGTTGTTCACCCCCGCGCCCGCCCGGCCGATGGCGGCCAGACAGGGGTCAAAGGGGTACTGGTGCAGGTCCGCCGAGCGGCAGAGCAGGGCGTCAGGCCGCTCGGCGCCGTCGTCCAGGACAAAGCGGTCGGGGTCAAAGGCACGAAGGCCTGCGGGGCTGATTTGGTTGAGGGTCTTGACAATATACATCAATATGCGCTTCCTCTCTCATCTGTCTGATTTTGGGGTGCTGTGTTTGCCGCGCCGGCGGCCGGCGCGGCGGGGTGAAGTGGGGTGCTGTCGGGGGACAAAAAGGGGGCGCTTCGCCCTGCGGCCAAGCACCCCCTGCCAAATTTAGCGGTGATCCGACTCAAACGCCTGCATAAACGCCACCAACTTTTCCACGCCCTCGATCGGCATGGCGTTGTAGATGGAGGCCCGCATCCCGCCCACCGAGCGGTGTCCCTTGAGGTTGACCAGTCCGGCCTGCTCCGCCTCCTTCACAAAGGCGGCGTCCAGCGCCGGGTCGCCGGTGACAAAGGGCACGTTCATCAGGGAGCGGTCCTCCCCCTGTACGGTGGGGGAGAAGAGGCGGCTCTGGTCGAGGTAGTCGTAGAGCAGCTCCGCCTTCTCGCGGTTTCGCTGCGCCATCTGCGCCAGGCCGCCCATGGGGCCCTGCAGCCAGTCGAGGACCAGTTTGCAGATGTAGATGGCGTAGGTGGGCGGGGTGTTGTACATGGAGCCCGCCTCGGCGTGGGTCTTGTAATCAAACATGATGGGGGTCTTTTCCATGGCGTGGCCGATCAAGTCCTCCCGGATGATGACCACCGTCAGGCCGGCGGGGCCCATGTTCTTCTGGGCGCCGGCGTAGATGAGGCCGAATCGGGAGATGTCCACCGGCTCGCTGAGGATGGAGGAGGACATGTCCGCCACCAGCGGCACGCTGCCGGACACCGGCAGGGTGCGGGGGGAAAAGGTGGTGCCATAGATGGTGTTGTTGTAACAGATGTGCAGGTAGTCGGCCGCCGGGTCGAGCTGGGCGGGGTCCACCTGGGGGATATAGCTGTAGGTGCGGTCCTCTGAGCTGGCCACCACCCGGCACTCGCCGTAGACGCGGCCCTGTTGCCAGGCCTTTTTGGCCCACTGGCCGGTGATGACATAGTCGGCCTTGCCCGAGCGGGTGAGCAGGTTTAGGGGCACCATGGCGAACTGGCTAGACGCGCCCCCCTGCAAAAACAGGACCTTGTACCCCTCGGGGATGGAGAGCGCGCGGCGCAGAGAGGCCTCGCAGTCGCCGATGATCTGCTCAAAGGCACTAGATCGGTGGGACATCTCCATAACTGACTGGCCGGAAGACCCGTAACAGAGCATCTCTGAAGAAGCCCGCTCCAATACCCACTCGGGCAGCATAGACGGGCCTGCGCTGAAGTTGTACACGCGGTTGGTTGCCATTGATGTCCCTCCTAAAAAGTGATGGAGTGCGCGGCTCCGCCCGCTCCCGACGGGGCGGGGATGGCGGGGCCGGCCCTCTGTCCCGGGCGGCCCTTCCGCCCGGGGGTTGTTCCCTATTATACGGTGGGCCGATTCCACCGTCCATCCGCTTTCTCCCTAAAAAAGCCCTCACATTTTGCCCGCATTCCAGGCAATCTGTGCACAGATTGTACAAAGTTGTCCTCCATATACGGACTTTTCTATTTGCCCCCCATCTCTGTCCACAACAAAAAGACAGCCCTCCCCAGGGGAAGACTGCCTTTTCCTCCAAATAGATGATCGTTTTTGTCACGGCGTTCGCCGCAGCCGCATCACCGCTTCGCCCCCGGTGTCCCGCTCGCCCGTGGACACAAAGCCAAAGGACTCGTAGAGGGCAAGGGCCCGCCGGTTGTCGTCAAACAGGCTGAGGTAGATGCTGTCGCACCGGTACTCCGCAAAGAGCCGCTCCAACAGCAGCCCCAAAAAGGCGCGGCCGTAGCCCCTGCCCTGATAGGCGCGGTCGATGAGCAGCCGATCCAGCCAGACCCGCCGGCGGTTGCGAAAGCGGCCGTACATGGCAAAGCCCACCACCTGCCCGCCGTCGCAGAGGGCCACCGGCCGCCAGGTGGGCTCCTCCGCCGCCTCGGCCAGGCACTGGGCGGTGGTCTCGATAAACCCCTCCTGCCCGGGGGCCACCCGCAGGGCGAGCACCGCGGGCAGGCGTTCTGCCGTGACCGGCTGAATCGCCAGCGCCCCTCCGCCGGCCCCTTCTCCCCCCGGCCTCACAGCGCAAAGGTCTCGCAGATGCGGGCGGCCGCCTCTTCGGGGGAGAGGTCGGTGTTGTCCAGCCGCAGGTAGTGCGGCCAGTCGATCTCCCCCGGCAGGGAGTTCAGCCGGTGCGCCCCCTCCAACTGGCAAAACAGGGCCTCCGACTGCCGGAGATCGCGCTTGGAGGGCTTGTGCAGCAACCGGTTTTCGCTGCGGTTCCGCACCAACCGCACCGCCCGATCCGCCGCCAGCTCCACCAGATAGACGGGTGCGCCCCGCCCCTCAAACAGCGCCCGCAGCCGCCCGATATAGGCCCGGTCCTCGGGGACGTCAAAGGCCCACATATAGGTGAAGATCAGCCCCGCGGCGTCGGTCTGGGAGAAGGCGTCGAACACCTGCCAGCGAAACTGGTTGCTCAAGGGGCCCCAGATGTCGGGCCGGTCGGGGAAGAGGTGGAGCAGCGGCTCCAAGCTCTCATGGTTGTGAAAGAGGCGCAGGCCGGTGCGCCGCTCCAGGGCCTGGCCGACCGTCATCTTTCCCACCGCGTGGGGGCCCGTCAAAATGACCAGCTTCACCGCTACACCTCCCGGCAGGGGGTCCATTCCCAGCTGCCCTCCATGGCCGAGTCCAACCTCGCCCCGCAAAACTGGCAGTTGCCCCCGTGGACAGCGGGGATGGGGCCGCCACAGCGGGGGCAGACCTCCGGCGTCTCGCCCTGCCCAAAGCCCGGGGCCTGGTAGCAGTAGTCCACCTCAAACTTGCGCTCCCGCTGGCCGTCCTTCACCCCGCACTGAAAGGTGATGACCCGCCGCTCCGCCCGCCGGTCGTAGCCGCTGATGACCGTCTTGCGGACGGTGCCCCCGGGGCAGGCACGGCGCACCGCCCCCTCGGCCAGTTCCTTGGCGCGGGCGATGTTGAAGCCGGTGAAATCCCGCTGGATCTGCGGGCCGTAGATGCTGTCGCCATTTTGCAGGGAGCGGGGCTCCGGGGGGAGTTCTCCCTCCTGCCCCACCGCCGCGCGGATGACGTCGGCAGCCAGGCCGACCGCCGAGTGGCGCACCCCCCACCAGAGCCGCTGCAGCCCCTTCACCGCCGCAAAAACTAAGATGGCAACCGCCACCAAGGCCAGCAGGGCCCAACCCCATCCGGGCATCGCCGCACACTCCTCTCCCGCGCCCGCGCTCTGCGGCCGGGCGCACAGGCGGGCCATGCCGCCCGCTCTTTTTTTCTATGATACCACAGCCGGCCGCCCTTCGGGAAGGGTCAGCGGCCGCCAAAGGCCCGTTTTTCCAGGGCGCGCACCGCCCGCTCCCCCGTCAGGCCATCGGGGGGCCAGAAGGGGGCAGGGGCGGGCGATCCCAGCCGGCGGACAACCTCGTCCAGGGCCGAGCCGTAGCCCGCCGCCGGGCTGTGCAGCCACACCCAGCGCTCCCCCGGTTCCCCGCTGGGATAGTCGTCCGCCCTCACCTCGCCGGCCGCCCCCTGCCGGACGGCTTCGGCCTGCTTTTCGGGCAGGAGGGCGAGCCAGCCCAGCACCGCCCCCTCGCCCCTCGCCCCGCCGGGGGAGAAGCGGTAGTGCCGGTGGGGGAGGGCGCGGGTCGCCCGGCGCAGCTCCTCCTCTCCCGGCCGCAAGCTGGGGCCATAGCTGATCTGCAGTCCCTCCCGGTCGAGAAAGTAGCAAAACCCGGCGGCCCCGACCCCGTCCAGGAGTAATCTGGCGGCCCGCTCCGCCTCCGGCGTGAGGGGGGCCGACCACAGAAAGTCGTCCCCCGTCTGTGTGCAGACCGCCGCGCCGCCCAGTACGACCAGGGGGGCGGTGAGGGGGACCCCCGCCAACCGGCCCAGCGCCACCGAGGGGGAGAGGGCGGTGCAGATAGTCAGGGGGATCCCCCTCTCGCAGAGCCGGGTCAGCCGCACCCGCACCGCGGGGGAAAGCACCCCTCCCGGCGCCAACTGCCCTTCCAGATCGGCCGCCAACAGGCAATCGCCGCCCCGGCGGGGCAGGCGGATGCCGCCCACCGCCAGCGCCACCAGAATGCCGATGAGGGTGTCCACAATCCGGTTGAAGGCAAAGAGGTAAGGGTTTTCATCCCCGCCGTGGCTGACGGTGACGCTCATAAACACCACACAGGAGAGATAGGCGGACCCCGGCTTTTTGAGGACCACCGTCAGAGAGAGCAGGGGGATGAGACAGGCCGCCACCAGGGCGTACCATCCCAGGGCGGGGATGGCCGGGAACCAGCTGCGCTCCGCCGCCAGCACCAGCATCCCCGCCAGGCCGCCCAGAAAGGTGGCCACCGTTCGCTCCCGGGCCTTTTGGGTGCTGCCCTGCCAGCTGGGCTGCAGACAGAGCACCGCCGCAATGGCCGAGTAAAAGGGGATCCCTCCGCCCCGAAAGGCGTCAATCGCAAAACAGAGAAAGACCGCCACCGCGGTCTTGACCATCCGCATCCCCACCCGGGGCGGGGCCAGCCGCTCACGCACGGTACCAGCCCCTGAGGGCACAGCTGTCCAGCAGGTGCCCCTCCATCGCCCGGTAGAGTTCGCCATAGAGAAAGCCCTGTTCCAGGGGGAGGAGGCAGTCCAGGGCGTAGACGCGCAGTTCGTACTGGTGGGGACAGTCGGGGGGCGCCATGCCGCCGTAGCCGGTGCAGTCCTCCAGCGGCAGACCCTCGCTGATCCAACTGTTGACCCCCTGCACAAAGTCGCGGGCGGAGACGCTCTCGTTCTCCTCGAGAAAATCGCGCTGCAGGTTGGCCGCCGTCCAGTGGATCCAGGAGAAGCCGGGGGTCACCGCGAAGGCGTCCCGGTCCTCCAGCACCAGGGCGTAGCTCTGGGTGCCCTGCGGCGGCTCGCAGATCTGCAGGGGGAGGGAGTAGGTGGACACCTCTCCCGGGCCAAACTGCTCCCCCCGCTTGCCGAAGCGGTCGGCAATGACCCCCTCCACCACGCCGCTGCTGATCACATACACCGCGCCCACTCCCTTTCCGGCGCTGCCGCGCCCTGTTTTTTCGCCCTCTATTATACCTCGCTGCCCTCCAAAAGAGAAGGGGGCGGGCGGAGGCAGAGGCGAGGGCGGAGCGCGGAGGAGCAAGTCAAAGCGGAGCGAGGACGAGGCAGGGGGGCGAAGCGAGGGGAAGGCACAGCGAGGGCAAAGGGAGGTGGGGCGAAAGAAAGGCAAAGGGAGGGAAGGACTGGACTGGGCGGAGCGGAGAGAAGGAAGCGGGACAAAGCAAGGGCAGCGTGCGGCGGAGCGAGCCAAAACGGGATGAGACGAGGGGAGAGAGGGCGAAAGCGAAACGGGAGCAAAGTGAAGGGCAGGACGGGGCAACGCGAGATGGGCGAAAAAATCGCAGGGGGAGGCGGGAGTGAGGCGGCCGCAGGGCGACGGCAAAACGCGGCAGGGGGAGGAGGTGCTGCACCGGGCGACCCGTGCCCTTCCCCACCGGCACTACCGCTTCTCCCCCGGCGGGGCGAGGGGGGGTGGGGAAAGCAGAACAGGGCGGAGGGAGGAAAGGGCAAGCGAGAGAAGACAAAAAAAAGAGGCGCGGCCGGATGGCCGCGCCCCTTGGCAGGCGGAAAACTAATCCTGGAATTTGATGACGGTGTCCAGGGCCAGCTGCAGCATGGTGTTCAGGGTCAGCTCGCGCTCCTCGGGGGTCAGGTTTCCACTGGGGTGGTCGGTGACGGTGAGGATGGTCAGGGCGCGAACGTGCTCGCGGGCGGCGATGGTGTACAGGGCAGCGCCCTCCATCTCGCCGGCCAGAACGCCGTACTCGGTGAAGCGGTCGGACTTCTCGTCGTGCTCGCCGTAGAACATATCGCCGGAGGAGATGTTGCCGACCTTCACGTCGACGCCGGTCTCTTTGGCGGTGTAGTAGGCAGCGCGGATGAGCTCGAAGTCAGCGGTGGGGCAATAGATGCCCTTGAAGACATGGTGGTTGAAGTCGTTGTCGGTGCAGGCGCCCATCCCCAGGACGACGTCTTTCAGGCCGACATGATCCTGCATGGCGCCGCAGGTGCCCACGCGGATCAAGTTCTTCACGCCATACTCTCTGATCAGCTCGTTGGCATAGATGCTGATGGAGGGAATGCCCATGCCGGTGCCCATGGCGGAGACTCTCTTGCCCTTGTAGGTGCCGGTGAAGCCCCACATACCGCGCACGTCGTTGAATTTGACGGGGTTCTCGAAGAAGGTGTCGGCAATGTACTTCGCTCTTCTGGGATCGCCGGGGAGCAGGATGCTTTCAGCAATATCGCCGGGTTTGGCGCCAATATGTAAACTCATAATCGAATTCCTCCCTTTTTATGTTGTCTTAAAACGCGATAGCGGTGTCGAGGGCGACCTCGAACATATTCTTGAGGCCCTTCTCTTTCTCTTCGTAGGTCAGGTCTCTGTCGATGAACGGGCCATCGCTGACCGACAGCATAGTCAGGGCTCTGCAGCGGTACTTGGCGGCGATGGTGTACAGGGCGGCGCCCTCCATCTCGCCGGCAATCACGCCGTACTTCTTCCACATCTCGGAATCCTCTTTTTTGTTCTCGCCGTAGAACATGTCGCTGGACAGAATCAGGCCGGTGTAGGTCTTGATCTCTCTCTCCTTGGCGATCTCGTAGGCCTTGTTGAGCAGCTCAAAATCGGCAGTGGGAGCAAAATCGCCGTTGAAGATGTGGCGGTTGATGCCGCTGGTGGTGCAGGCGCCGGTGCCCAGGATCAGGTCCATCAGCTGCATATCGGGCAGCATGCCGCCGCAGGTGCCGATGCGGATGAGGGTCTTGACGCCGTAGAATTTCATCAGCTCGGTGACATAGATGGAGACCTGGGGCATGCCCATGCCGGTGCCCATGACCGAGACTTTCTCGCCCTTGTAGGTGCCGGTGAAGCCCAGGGCCCCACGGACCTCGTTGAACTGCTCGGCGTTCTCGAGCATGTTTTCGGCGATGTATTTCGCCCGGAGCGGATCGCCAGGCAGAAGAATGCGGGGCGCGATCTCAGCTTTTGGATTGATATGCGGTGTAATCTTCATCTCCATTGATTGTTTTCCTCCCTTTGCGGTTTGTTTTTTCCCAAACGGCAACAAGCCCCCGGAAGGGCAGATCCCCCCTGGGCAGCAGACCGTTTACCCGGTGGTGCACCCGTTTTCCGGCCCGCCGGCCCCCGGCTAGCAAGGGGCGCTCTTTTCGGCCCGCAAAGGGCATAAAAAGGGGCGGAAAGCCGCGCAAAACGCTTCCACACGACTGTCTGGATTGGTACAACATCCTACTGTGTATGATACAACATTTGCCGGCGTTTGTTAAGAGAAGTTTTGTTTCCATGGGGCGATTTGTGCCTTTCCATAACAATCCCCTTTTAAATTTATGCACTTCTCCCAGAAGATTCAAAAACGCAACCGCATGCACAAATTCTCCCTCTCCCTTTTGGCCCTTTTTGCAGAAAAAATTCTCTCCACATGGACGGCCGTCCTTTCCCTGAAGGGCAATTTTTGCTATACTTTTTTTAGACACCGGCGCCGCGGCGGAGAGGGGAAGAGCCCCTGCCCCCGGGGCCCGGGCGAGACGGGCGACCGGCTGCCGGCCGGCGCCAGAAGAGAAAGGGAGAATCGTTATGGAGCGCAAAACCGTACTCACCGAACAGGCGCCGGCCCCCATCGGGCCCTACGTGCAGGCCGTCATGGCGGGGGAGAGCCTCTACATCTCCGGCCAGCTGGGCATCGACATGCAGACCGGGGAGATGCCCGCCGGGGTGGCCGAGCAGGCCGAGTGCTCGCTGAAAAACCTCTGCGCCATCCTCGCCGCCGAGGGGATGAGCACCGCCAACCTGGTCAAGACCACCATCTTTTTGACCGACATGGGCAACTTTGCCGCGGTCAACGAGGTCTACGCCAAGTACTTCGACGGGGCCTTCCCCGCCCGCTCCTGCGTGGCGGTGGCCGCCCTGCCCAAGGGCGGCCTGGTGGAAATTGAAGCTGTCGCCGTGCGCGGCTGACCCACGTGCAAAAAAAGCCCCCGCCTTGAGGCGGGGGCTTTTTTCTTTGCAACTCCAGCGCCCCCCGTTTTGCCGGGGAAGGCAACCTGCTTTCGCAGAAAGCCCCCTGAAAGGAAGGGTGCAGAAGGTGTAAAGATGACACGAAGCGGTATTCTAAATTGCCAGTCTACTGGTGGCAGCGCGTGTAGTGCGACAAAAAATTCCGACGCCCCTTGAGGGACCAGCCCTGTTTCACGCCCTTTAGGGCTGGTGCATACCGGCCGTTCCCCCAGTGGTTTTGATTGCGGCGGCGCTAGAGAAAGAGATACCAGCCGCCAAAGAGGAGGCGCGCCAGGGCGGCGTCCTGCGTCTGCCCGCTCAGCGACAACAGTGCACAGGCGAGCGCGATGGCGGCCACAGCCCGCACCGGCCTTTTCGCAGAGCACCTGGGAGAGCAGACGGCCGCTCACCCCGCCCAAAAAGCCGGAGACTGGAAGGCCGGGGCGGGCCAGCTACACCCCCCACAGGGGGAAGCGGCTCTGCCGGGAAAAGGCGGCCGTCAGGCCCGGGCAAAGGCGACGGCTGCACAGCCCCGCACCAGGGCAACCAGGGCGATGACCCTCCCCTTTGCGGGGGCCTGCCAACAGCTCCCCCGCGCGCAGGCCGAAAACCAGAGCCAGATCGGCCTTGCCAGCAGCAGCGCGCTGTGAAAGGACATCAGGGGGCGAGGAGGGGGGTGTTTGCCCGCTCGGTAAACGACCCCAGATACCCTGTCAGCGGGGGGAGGGCGAGGAGGCATTGCCACCGCCCCTCTCCCCCTGGACACGGCCCGAGAAAGGGCGGAGACGAGGAGGGCACAGTGGAGGTGCAATGCGATCCACTTGACGACCCGGCTCCCGGGAATGGCGTAGGGGCGGAGTGCAAAAGCGCCCCCACCATCGCCACGGCGACGAGCCACCCCGCCAAGAGGAGAAAAACCCGCCGTGTCAGGTCCCCTTTTCTGTTCTGTACAGCACCGTTCATCCCTGTGTCCCCCTTTTCCGCTCTCGATCCGTCGGCAGCCGCCCTACTGTCCCCAGGGGCCCCGCTGCCGGTTTTGCTGGTACTGGCGAAAGGCCCTGCGGCTCTCCCGGTATTTCCAGCGGCTTTTGATGCGGCCCCAGAAGTCCCCCCCGAAAAAGAGGATGAGGTTCAAAAAGGCCATGACGATGGACAGCCGGGTCGACCAACTGCCGCCGATGAGGGCGATGCAGTAGTAAAACGCCCCCAAAAAGCCCAGGTACTTCACCTTGATGGGGAGGAGGAAGAAGAGGTTGACCTCGTACTCGGGGTAGACCAGGGCAAAGGCCAGGAAGATGGACATGTTGAGGTAGGCGCTCCACCCCAGGCCGGTGATCATCCCCGAGAGGATGGCCCCCACCGCCCCCACCAGGTAAAAGACGTTGAACTTGAAGCTGCCCCAGCAGGCTTCCAGCCCGTCGCTGAGGACGCAGTAGAAGTAGAGGCTCAAGAGGATCCAGACGGTGTTTCCCTGGGGGACGATGAGGAAGCTCACCAGCCGCCAGGCCTGCCCCTGTAAAATCAGTGCCCGGTCAAAGACCAGGTAGCCCGAAAAGCCGACCTGGGGCAGCAGCAGGTCGATGAGAAAGACCACCAGCATCAGCCCGGAGAGGTACCACATCAGCCGGGGGATGCAGAAGCGGCCGGCCTTGCGCTCCAGCTTGTCCAGCCAGTTCATCGGCCGCCCTCCCCCAAAAGTCCCCGCAGGGCCGCGGCCTTGAGGACGGCCGCCTGGGTCTTGCCGTCCACCAGTTCGCCCGAGAGGATCTGCTCCGCCGCCCGGCGCAGGGGGAGTTTCTCCACCTCCAAGAACTCGTCCTCGTCCAGGTTTTGCTGGGTGAAGGAGAGCTCCTCCGCCAGGTAGAGGTGGATCACCTCCGACGTGTAGCCGGGGGAGGGGTAGAAGCGGCCCAAGTCGGTGTAGCGTCCGGCCACCGCCCCCAGCTCCTCCTCCAGTTCCCGCTTGCCGCACTCCAGCGGGTCCTCGCCCGGCTCCAACTTGCCGGCCGGGGACTCCCGCACCACCTCTTTGTAGGGGTAGCGGAACTGCCGCACCAGATAGGTGTTCTCCCCGTCAAAGGGGACCACGCAGACCCCGCCGTGGTGGTAGACCACCTCCCGCCGGGTGCGCTTGCCGTTTTCCAGCACCACCTCGTCGTCGCAGACGGTGATGATGCGGCCGGAAAACACCGTGTTTTGGGCCGCGGTCGTCTCGTTTAATTTCATGGGACAATCCCTCCATCGCGCATCGAGCTCGGCGGCCAGCCGCCCCCCGCCGGGCAAGTTGCGCCCAGAGGGCGCATATACTGCAGGGAGGTGACGTCATGACCGACCTGTTTTACAAGGAATATCCACAGTATACCACAACCATGGCCCGGTTTGCCAGGATCGCCATCCGCTACCCGGCCGCCAAGGTGTTCTCCATCGGCCGCAGTTGGCTGGGGCGGGAAATCTACGCCATCGGGGTGGGCAACCTGCAGAGCGCCACCTGCATTGTGGGCGGCACCCACGCCACCGAGTACTACGGGGTACTGGGGTGCTTCCGCTTCTGCGAAGAGGTGCTTGAGAGTTTGGAGAGCGGCACCTTCCCCTACGACACCCCCATGGGCAAGGCCATCGGGGAGCGGGGGCTCCTCTTCATCCCCTGCCTCAACCCCGACGGGCTGGAGCTCTGGGTGGGGGGCGTGGACACCGCCGGCCCCCTGCGCACCTTTGTCTTCGCCCACTGCGGCGGGGACTTGAGCCACTGGCAGGCCAACGCCCGGGGGGTGGACCTCAACCACAACTTCGATGCCGGCTTCGACATCGCCCGCCGCCAGGTGGAGCAGACCGGCATCTACCTGCCGGGGCCCACCAAGTACGGCGGCCCCTTCCCCTTTTCCGAGCCGGAGACCCGGGCCCTGGCCGACTTCTGCCGCCTCTACGCCCCGCGGCAGGTGGTGGCCCTGCACAGCCAGGGGGAGGAGATCTACTACCAGTACGGCCCCCGCACCCCCAAGCAGAGCGCCCTCGTCGCCCAGATGCTGGCCTCGGTGGGGGGCTACCGGGTGGCCCAGCCGGGGGGGACCGCCTCCCACGCCGGGTTCAAGGACTGGTTTATTCAGGAGACCGGCCGCCCCGGCTACACCCTGGAAGTGGGGCTGGGGGAGAACCCACTGCCCCTGGACGGCTTTGAGGGGGCCTATCAAAAATTGGGGCCGATGCTGGCCGTCCTCTCCATCGCCTAGGCGGGCATTTTTGCCCCCTCTCCCTTTGCAAAAACTTCACACATCTGCGGCAAACTGTGCTATGATAGGTTCGACCCATTTTGTCTGGGTCCGATTCAATCTGTCATGGCATTTTTGCCGTTGCGGGGAAAAGAAAAAGGCACAGCGACACCCCGCCATACAGGGACGCGCAACAAGGAGGAGACGGGCAATGAACAAAGTCAAAATCACCATCTGCGGCATTGACTACGTGATCGCCGGGAACGAGGACGAGGAGTACGTGCTGAACCTGGCCCGGAAGCTGGACGCCGAGCTGAAGAAGATGATGGCGCAAAACCCCCGCATCTCGGTGATGACCGCCGCGGTGCTGGCGGCGCTGGACCACCTGGACGAGAGCGTCAAGGCCCAGGAGAGCACCGACAACATGCGGCTGCAGATCAAGGACTATTTGGAGGATGCGGCCAAGGCCCGCATCGAGTGCGAGGAGCAGAAGCGGGAGATCGAGCGGCTCAAGCGGGAGATCGCCTCCCTCAAGACCCGGCTGGACATCCAGTGATGGCGCCCATCGAGATCCTCGCCCCCGCCGGGGGGCCCGCCCAGGCCCGGGCGGCCATCCTCAACGGGGCCGACGCCATCTACCTGGGGGCCAAGCAGTTTAGCGCCCGCAGCGGCGCCCAGAACTTTGACGAGGAGGAGCTGGGCCGCACGGTGGACGACTGCCACGGGCGGGGGGTCAAGGTCTATCTGGCCCTGAACACCCTGCTGCGCCAGAGCGAGCTGCCCCGGGCGCTGGAGGTAGTGCGCCAGGCCCACCGAGCGGGGATCGACGCCCTCATCGTGCAGGACCTGGGGCTCGTCTCCCTGGTGCGCTGGGCCTTCCCCGACCTGCCCCTGCACGGCTCCACCCAGATGAGCATCCACTCCCCGGCCGGGGCGCGGCAGTTGGCGCGGCTGGGGTTTTCCCGCGCCATCCTGGCGCGGGAACTCTCTTTAAAGGAAATCGCCGCCATCGCCCGGGAGGGGGCGCTGGAGCTGGAGGTCTTTATCCACGGGGCGCTGTGCATGTCGGTTTCGGGCCAGTGCCTGATGAGCGCCGTCATCGGCGGGCGCTCGGGCAACCGGGGGGACTGCGCGGGCACCTGCCGGCTGCCCTTCTGCGCCGTCTCCTCGCCGGAGGAGGCAGCCGCCCTCCCCGGCGGGGCCGGCGACCGCTACGATTTGAGCCTGAAGGATCTCTGCGGCATCGACCACCTCCCCCAGCTACAGGCGCTGGGGGTCGCCTCGGTGAAGATCGAGGGGCGGCTCAAGCGGCCGGAGTACGTGGGGCAGGTCACCGCCGCCGTCTGGCGCGCCCGGGCGGGGCAGGGGTACGACAAGGCCCTGCTGCAAGACCTCTTCTCCCGCAGCGGGTTCACCGACGGCTACCTGACCGGCGCCATCGGGCCGCAGATGTTCGGCCACCGGCGGGAGGCCGACGCCAGGGCCAGCCAAAAGGCCCTCTCCCGGCTGGCGGCCGAACCCCTCTTCCCCCGGCGGGAGCGGGGGGACAAGCTGCCCCTGCGCGCCCGCTTCACCCTGCGCCGGGGGGAGGGGCTCACCCTGATTGCCCGCTGTGGGGAGGCGCAGGCCCAGGGCTCGATCCCCGCCCAGGAGGCGAGGGCCAAGCCCACCGGGCGCGAGGCCCTGCTGCGCTGCCTGGAAAAGACCGGCGACACCCCCTTTTCCCTGGCCGAGGGCAGCTGCGAGGTGGAGGAGGGGCTCTTTGTCCCCGTCTCGGCCTGCAACGCCCTGCGCCGGCAGGTCTACGGGGAGCTGGCCGAGCGCTGCGCCGCCCCAGCTCCCGCGCGGCGGGAGTGCCCGGTGGACCTGTCCGCCTGCCACAGGGGGCGCCCGGCCCGGCGGCAGTTGGCCGCCCGGTTCGAGGCGGTGGAGCAGCTGTTGGGGGCGAGGGAGGCCTGGCCCCTGCTGGACGAGATCCTCCTCCCCCTGCGGGCGCTGGAGGACCGGCGGCTGGCCCCCTTTCTGGACGAGCTGCTGCCCAAACTCACCGGCTGCCTGCCCCGGCTCCTCTTCACCGGCGAGGGGGAGGTGGCCCAGCGGGCCCGCCGCTGGGCGGCCCGGGGCCTGCCCCGGGTCGAGGGGGACAACCTGGCCCACCTGGAACTGCTGCGCGGCTGCGGGGCAGAGGTGACGGCCGGTCCGGGGCTTAGCTGTTTTTCCGGCCCCGCCGCCCTCGCCCTGCAGGAGATGGGGGCCGTGCGGGCGACCCTCTCGCCTGAGGTGCAGGCCGCCGAGATCGCCCAGTTCCCCCAGGCGGTCTTTCTGCGGGCCCTGGGCTACGGGCGGCTGCCGGTGATGAACCTGCGGGCCTGCCCCCTGCAAAACCGGGGCGGCTGCGCCGCCTGCCGCCGGACCGGCGGGGTGGTGGACCGCACCGGCCGCCTCTTCCCCCTGCTGTGCCAGGGGGGCTGGTCGCAGTTGCTCAACTGCCTTCCCCTGGACATGGGCGACCGGCGGGACGCCCTGGCCCTGGCCGACAGCGAGCTGCTCTGGTTCACCGTCGAGGCCCCGGGGGAGATCGCCCCCACCATCCGCCGCTACGCCGCCGGGCAGCGCAGCACCCCCCAGGGCGGGTACACCCGGGGGCTCTATTTCCGGGCGGTCTAGCGCCCGCCACAAGCGAGGAGAGAAGCCATTGGACAAGTTGCAGATCAAACGGCTGCGGGAGGGGGCAAACCTCCCCCGCCGCGCCACCGAATCCAGCGCCGGGTACGACCTGTGCGCCTGCCTGCCCGAGGAGGGGGAGATCACCCTTGCGCCCGGCCAGGCCCACATCTTCCCCACCGGGATCGCCGTGGGGATGCCCCACGGCCAGATGGTGGGGCTCATCTACGCCCGCAGCGGGCTGGCCGTCCGCCACGGGGTGGTGCCCACCAACTGCGTGGGGGTCATCGACGCCGACTACACCGGTGAGCTGCTGGTCTCGCTGCAAAACACCTTTGACGCCCCCTACACCGTCCGCCACGGGGACCGCATCGCCCAGCTGGTGCTGACCCCCATCTTCACCCCCTCCATCCAGGAGGTGGAGGAGCTGGCGGCCACCGGCCGGGGCGAGGGGCGCTTCGGCTCCACCGGAAAGCGCTAGGGCGCTGTGAGAGGGGGAAACGGGATGTACGACTGCAAACACCTGCACCTGGTGCTGGCCTCCTCCTCGCCCCGGCGGCAGGAGTACCTGCACCTGATCACTGACGACTTTGTCATCCGCGTCAGCGGGGCCGACGAGACCCTGCCCCGCCCCATGCCCCCGCGGGAGGCGGTGGCCCACCTGGCCCGCATCAAGGCCCAGGCGGTGCTGGACGAGCTGGGGGGCGGCCACACCGTCTTGGGCTGCGACACCCTGGTGGACCTCGACGGCAGGGCCCTGGGCAAACCCCACGGCGAGGAGGGGGCCCGCGCCATGCTGCGCGCCCTCTCGGGGCGGGACCACTGGGTGCACACCGGGGTCTGCCTGCTGCAACAGGGGGAGGGCCGCTCGTTTGTGGAGAGCTGCCGGGTGACCTTCCGCCCCCTGGCCGACTGGGAGATCGAGCGCTACCTGGCCACCGGCGAGCCCTTTGACAAGGCCGGGGCCTACGGCATCCAGGGGGCGGCGGCGGCCTTTTGCCAGCGGGTGGAGGGGGACTACTTCACCGTGCTGGGGCTGCCGGTGGCTCACCTCTGCCAGGCGCTGCAGGAGCTGCCTGCGCCAAAATAAGCAGATTTTTGCCCCCGGCCGCTTGCCGGCTACCCAACCGGGGCATTCTCTCTGGGAAAAAGGGGCCGGCAGGGCCAAATTGTTGGAAAATCTTCATAAAATCCAGTTGAGGTTTGCCCGGCCAGCGTTTATAATAGGAAAAGATATGGCCTGCCTGCATTTTGGCAGGGGGAACCAATTTTTTTGACAACATCAGGCGCTCGCCCGCACTCTTCGGCGCGCGCTTTGAAAGGGGTATTTCCATGTTTTCACGCGATATCGGCATCGACCTGGGCACCGCCAACACCCTCGTCTTCATGCGGGGCAAGGGGATCATCATGCGGGAGCCCTCGGTGGTCGCCGTGGACAAAAAGACCGACACCGTCCGCTTCGTCGGGCAGGAGGCCAAAGACGTCATCGGCCGGACCCCCGGCTCCATTGTGGCCGTGCGCCCCCTCAAAGACGGCGTCATCGCCGACTTTGACATCACCACCAGCATGCTGCAGATCTTCATCAAAAAGGTCTTTAACGGCAAGATGTTCGCCCGCCCCCGCATCATCATCTGCATCCCCTCCGGGGTCACCGCAGTGGAGCGCCGCGCCGTGCGGGAAGCCGCCCTCAAGGCCGGCGCCAAGCAGGTGTCGGTGATCGAGGAGCCCATGGCGGGCGCCCTCGGCGGCGGGCTGCCCGTGGCCGAGGCCATAGGCAGCATGGTGGTGGACATCGGCGGCGGCACCAGCGAGGTGGCCGTCATCTCCCTGGGGGGCATCGTCTCGGCCAAATCCGTCCGGGTGGGCGGGGACGAGTTCGACTCCTCCATCATCAACTACGTCAAGCGGGCCTACAACCTGCTCATCGGCGAGCGCACCGCCGAGATGATCAAAATCGAGATCGGCTCGGCCTCCTCCTACGAGGGCGAGGGCGAGGTGGAGATCAAGGGCCGCGACCTGGCCGACGGGCTGCCCAAGAACATCTCCCTGAGCGCCAAAGAGGTGCGCGAGGCCCTGGCCGCCCCCCTGCAGGAGGTGGTGGACGCCATCAAGACCACCCTGGAAAAGACCCCTCCCGAGTTGGCCTCTGACATCATCGACCACGGCATCACCCTGACCGGCGGCGGCGCGCTGCTGCGGGGGCTGGACGAACTGGTGACCCGGGAGACCGGGATGCCGGTGCACATTGCCGAGAACCCCCTGGACTGCGTGGCCGAGGGGACCGGCAAGGTGCTGGAAAACCTGGATCTGCTCAAAGAAGTGCTGTCCGACGACGGCGACAGCAGCTACTGATCGGGCGCGCCCCCTTTGAGGGAAGGGGCCGCCACGGATCGGCGATCCGGCAACCCATGTAAACGGATAGGCGGGAAATGGCGGCCAGGGCGACGAGCGCCCGCCGTCGGCCCGCCTATTTTAGACCGTTTTCCACAACCTGTCGGTAGGAGGGAAGGCCATGCGTGACTTCTTCAAGACCACCCGCTTCAAGGTAATCCTCTGCGTTTTGGCCCTTCTGTTGGGCTTTATGATCCAGGCCGCTTACAGCGGCACCCTCAGCTCGGTGGCGAGCAAGGCCATCGGCTTTGTCTCCACCCCCTTTCAGGCCGTCTCCTCTGCGGTGACCGGCTGGTTCGGCGGCTTCTTTGACCGGCTGACCCTGGCCGACGAGCTGCTGGAGGAGAACACCCAGCTGCAGCAACAGGTGCGCCAGCTGCAGGGGCAGCTGGCCGACCTGGACCGCTACAAGAGCGAGAACGAGACCTATCGGGAGATGCTGCAGATCCAGGAGGCGCACCCCACCTTTGAGATGGAGGCGGCCAGCGTCATCGCCCGGGATTCCGGCAGCCGCTTCTACTCCTTTAAAATCGATCGGGGCAGCGACCAGGGCATTGCCCTGCAGGACCCGGTCATCACCCAGGCGGGGATGGTGGGGATCATCAGCGAGGTGGGGCCCAACTACGCGGTGGTCACCACCCTGCTGGACCCGGCCTTCAAGGTGGGGGCCACCGCCACCGCCAGCCGGGACCCCGGCATGGTGGAGGGGGACGTGGCCCTCGCCCAGGAGGGGAAGACCAAGCTGCGCTACCTGGCCCCCACCTCGGAGGTGAAGGCGGGCGAGCTGGTGATGAGTTCCGATTTGGGGGGCACCTATCCGGCCGACCTGCTCATCGGCACCGTGCTGGAGGTGCAGATGGAGTCCTCCGGCATCTCCAAATACGCGGTGGTGCAGCCGGCGGTGAACGCGTCGGAGGTGACCTCGGTGATGGTGGTCAAAGCCTACTGATGCCGCCGGGCAAAACCGCCTGCAAGAACACCGATTTGTGAAGGGAAAGGGGGGCGAGAGATGCCCACCAAAAAGGGGAAAGAGCGCTTTCTCAAGTGGCTCTTTTACGCCCTGCTGCTCTTTTTCTGCTACATCGTGCAGACCACACCGGGGCTGCTGGCCATCGGCTCCATCCAGCCGGTGCTGGTAGTGCCGGTCTGCCTGGCGGTGGCCGTCCTCGAAAACGAGCTGGCGGGCGCCATCTTCGGCACCCTGGCCGGGTTGATGTGGGACCTGTCCGCCTCCCGCATCTCGGGCTTTTTCGGGATCATCCTCTGCGTCCTCTGCGTGGCGGTCAGCTTCTGCTTCCTCTTCTGGATCCGGCAGAACACCGTCAACTTCACCCTCGCCTGCGCCGTCGCCCTGCTGGTGGCGGTGGGGCTGGACTACCTCTTCAACTTCTTGATCTTCTACCAGGGGGGCAGCCTCTACCTGCTGCTGCACACCCTGCTGCCCATGGCCGGGTACACCCTGGTCTACTGCCCGCCCCTCTTCTGGCTGGCCCGGCGGATCGCCCGCCGCTACGCCGTGGAGGAGTAAGCCCCGCCTGCCCGCCGGGCGCGCCAAAAGGAGGGACCTTCCTTGCGAAACCTGCTGAAAAACCGTCTCTTTTACCTGGCCATCCTCATTCTTCTCGTGGGGGGGCTCTTTTCGGTCTCCCTGTTTAAGACCCAGATCGTCAAGGGGGCGGAGTACGCCGAGCTCAACCGCTCCACCTCGGTCTACACCAACACCACCGAGGCGGCGCGGGGGGAGATCGTCGACCGCAACGGCGTGGCCTTGGCGCGCAACCGCATGTGCTTCAACGTGCAGTTCAACCGCCTCTACCTGCCCGCCGACCAGCTCAACGCCACCATCCTCGCCATGATCGAGATCTTGGAGCAAAACGGCGACAGCTGGAACGACACCCTCCCCATCACCCTCACCGAGCCCTTCGCCTTTGCCCCCTACCAGGTGCCCGACGGGGAGGATGAACCCTCCGAGGAGAAGGTGGAGGCCACCATCGCCAAGGTCAAGCGGCAGAACAACCTCAACGTCTACGCCACCGCCGAGAACGTGATGGACAAACTCATCGACACCTACGACCTGCAGGAGTACGACCGGGCCACCGCCCGCAAGATCGCCGGGGTGCGCTACGAGATGGTGGAGCGGGGCTACTCCAACGGCACCCCCTACACCTTTGCCGAGGACGTGTCCATGACCACCGTCACCATGGTGCAGGAGAAAAACGTCACCTACCCCGGGGTGGACATCGTCGAGGACACGGTGCGGGAATACCCGGGCGGCACCCTGGCCCCCCACCTGCTGGGCTACATCGGCCCCATCTCCGCCGAGGAGTACACCGAGCTCTCCCAGCAGGGGTACAAGCTCAACGCCACCGTGGGCAAAGACGGCATTGAAAAGCTCTACGAATCCTATTTAAAGGGCACCCCGGGCAAAACTCAGGTCTCCCGTGACAAACAGGGCAACATCCTCTCGGTGGAGGAGGTGCAGCAGCCGGTGGCCGGCAACACCGTCCGCCTTACCATCGACGCCCGGCTGCAGGCCACCGTGCAGGAATTGCTGGACGCCAAAATCAAGGAGATCGCCGCCACCAAGGGGGTGGACAAGGGGCGGGACGCCAACGCCGGCACCGCCGTGGTCATCGACACCCGCACCGGCGAGATCCTGGCGGCCGTCAACTCCCCCACCTACGACGTGAACACCTTTCAAAAAAACTACACCGAACTGCTGGAGGACAGCCGCCGCCCTCTCTACAACCGGGCCTTTAAGGGCACCTACACCCCCGGCTCGGTCTTCAAGCCCGCGGTGGCCCTGGCAGGGCTCAGCGAGGGGATCATCACCCCCTCCTCCACCGTCTACTGCGGGCACACCTACACCTACTACAGCGACTACCAGCCCCAGTGCCTCGGCACCCACGGGAACATCAGCCTGACGAGGGCGCTGCAGGTCTCCTGCAACATCTACTTTTACGACGTGGCCCGCCGGGTGGGGATCGACCCCATCGGCAAGATCGCCAACCAGCTGGGCCTGGGGGTCAAGACCGGGGTCGAGTTGGCCGAATCCTCCGGCCAGATCTCCAGCCCCGACGTCAAATCCCAGCTCAACCCCACCGAGAAGTGGGGCCCGGGCGACGTGATCCAGGCCGGCATCGGCCAGGGCTACACCACCGTCACCCCGCTGCAGCTGGCCAACTACGCCGCCACCATCGCCAACCACGGCACCCACTACACCCCCCACGTGGTCAAGAGCATTGAGCGGCACGACGGCAGCGAAACGGTCTACGAGACCCCCGTTCAGTCCACCAAGGTGGACGTCTCAGAGGAGGACTTTGCCGCCGTTGAGGCCGGGATGGTGGCCGTGGCGAGGGTGGGCAGCGGCCGCTCCGGCTTTGCCAACTACACCTACACGGTGGGCGCCAAGACCGGCACCCCCCAGGTGCCCGGCGGCAGCCCCAACGCCGTGTTCATCTGCTTCGGGCCGGTGGGCGACCCCGAAATCGCCGTCTGCATCATCATCGAGCACGGCGGCGACAGCGTCTATCTGCCCACCCTGGCGCGGGACATCATGAACGCCTACTTCTTCCCCCCGCAGGAGGAAAGCGCCGCCGACAGCGGGCAGGAGGAGGCCCCTACCGCCGACACCCAGCAGCCCCAGGGCTGACCGGGGTTTGGCAGGCGGTCCCCTTTTCCAGGGGGCGCGCAGAAAAATTTGACGGAACCAATTTCGCTATGCTACAATGCTAATAGGGCTTTTCTTGAAAAAATTGGGCAAAAGCCATAATTTTAAGGCAAAAAGGACAGGGAAGCGATGGGAGAACTGATGCTGGTCACCTCCGGCAAGGGCGGGGTGGGGAAATCCACCGTCTCGTTTTACACCGGGTTGACCCTCGCCCTGCGGGGGCGAAAGGTCCTCATCATCGAGCTGGACACCGGTCTGCGCTCTTTGGACGTGATCGCCGGCATCTCCGAGCAGACGGTCTACCACCTGGGGGACGTGACGGCCGGCCGGGTCAAGCCCAGCGAGGCCATCGTCTCCTCCCCCCTCTGCAAAAACCTGCAACTTCTCTGCGCCCCCTTCTCCCCGGAGGACCGCATCGAGCCCCACCGGCTGGCCTGGCTCTGCCAGGGGCTGGACCGGTTTTACGACTACACCTTTTTGGACGCGCCCGCAGGCATCGGCTACGGCTTCAAGGTGGGCTGTACCGCCGCCCGCTCGGCGCTGATCGTCGCCACCCCCGACCCCATTTCCGCGCGGGACGGGGGTGTGGTCTGCGACCTGCTGGCAGAGGCGGGCATCACCCGCCGCCGCCTCATCATCAACCGGGTGGACGCCAAGGCCGTGGCGCGGGGCCCCATCTCCGACCTGGACGAGGTCATCGACACCGTGGGGGCCCGGCTGTTGGGGGTGTTGCCCGAGAGCACCGCCCTGCACCTGGCGGCCGTGTCCGGCCGCGCCCTGCCGGAAGGGGAAGCCGCCACCGCCTTTGCAAACATCGCCAGGCGGTTGGAGGGGGAGCAGGTTCCCCTGGCAGTACAGTAGAGAATAATTAGACGGGAGGGTCTACTTTGAACATAGCGCTCATCGCCAACGACTCCAAAAAAGAACTGATGGTTCAGTTCTGTATCGCCTACTGCGGAATCTTGAGCCGCCACAACATCTGCGCCACCGGCACCACCGGCCGCCTGGTGGCAGAGGCCACCGGCCTGCCCATCCAAAAGTATCTGGCCGGGGCCCAGGGGGGCCAGCAGCAGATCGCGGCGCTGGTCGCCTCCAACGAGATCGACCTGGTGCTGTTCTTCCGCGACTCCATCACCCAGCGCAAGAACAGGGAGGGGGACGACAACCTCTTCCGGCTCTGCGACGTGCACAACATCCCGGTCGCCACCAACATGGCCACCGCCGAGGTGCTGATCCACGGCCTGGACCGGGGCGACTTGGATTGGCGCAACATCGTCAACCCCAAATAGGCTTTTCCCGCCGAGAGACCGCTTTTTTTGCCCCGGGGCCTTGTGCTTTTGCGGGGTTTGGATTATACTGAAAACCGACAGAAAAATGGCTGCGAACAGGAGCAGTAGGCGCGATCACGCCCGCCGAGAGAGTCCCCCCATCGGCTGCAAGGGGGACCGGGCCGCCGCGCTGAACGACGTCCTGGGAGCCGGTCCCCCGCAATCGCCCGCGGCGAGAGGGGGTCCCGTTTGACCCCCGTTACCGGGTCTTGAGTGGGAGAGGGCGCACAGCGTCCCCTCCAACAAGGGTGGCACCGCGAGTACGAACCTCGTCCCTTTGGGGATGGGGTTCTTTTTATTTTTGTTCGCCCCCATCAAACCGCCCGAGAGAAAGGAAGGAAACCAACATGGCAAAACTGATCACCACCGCCCCCCGCGGCACCCAGGACGTGCTGCCACAGGAGAGTTACAAGTGGCACTTCATCGAGGGCAAGCTGATGGACCTGGCCCGCCGCTACGGCTTTTCGGAAGTGCGCACTCCCACCTTTGAGCACACCGGCCTCTTCGACCGGGGGGTGGGCGACACCACCGACATCGTACAAAAGGAGATGTACACCTTCACTGACAAGGGGGGGCGCTCCATCACCCTGCGGCCGGAGGGGACCGCCGGGGTCGCCCGCTGCGTGCTGGAACACGGCCTGCTCAACAACCCCCTGCCCCTGAAACTGAGCTATCTCATCAGCTGTTTTCGCTACGAAAAGCCCCAGGCGGGCCGCTTCCGCGAGTTTCGCCAGTTCGGGGCCGAGGTGTTCGGCAGCCAGGACCCGGCGGTGGACGCCGAGGTGATCGCCCTGGTGGCCGACATCTTCACCACCCTGAGCATCTCCGACATCGCCCTGGAGCTCAACTCCATCGGCTGCCCCCACTGCCGGCCCGCCTACCACGAAAAGCTGCGGGCCTATTTCGCCCAGCACATCGACTCCCTCTGTCCCACCTGCCGGGAGCGGCTGGAGAAAAACCCCCTGCGCATCCTCGACTGCAAAAACGACAGCTGCAAAGAGGTGGCCAAGGGCGCGCCGCTGGGAATCGACAACCTCTGCGACGAGTGCGCCGACCACTTCGCCTCCCTCAAGGAGCGGCTGACGGCCATGGGCATCCCCTTCACCGTCAACCCCCAGATCGTCCGCGGGCTGGACTACTACACCAAGACGGTCTTTGAGTTTGTCTCCACCTCCATCGGCGCCCAGGGCACCGTCTGCGGCGGCGGCCGCTACGACGGCCTGCTGGAGACCCTGGGCGGCCCCTCCACCCCGGCCATCGGCTTTGCGGTGGGGCTGCAGCGGCTGCTGGCGGTGATGGAGCAGGACGGCGCCTCCCTGGGCGCGCCCCCCGCCTGCGACATCTTCCTGGCCTCCATCGGCCAGGGCGCCTCGGTGGAGGCGCAGAAACTGGCTCTGCGACTGCGCCGGGCCGGGCTGCACGCCGAGAGCGACGTGCAGGGCCGCAGCCTGAAGGCGCAGATGAAGTACGCCGACAAGCTGGGCGCCCGCTACACGGTGGTGTTGGGGGACGACGAGGTCAAGACCGGGCAGATCAAACTGAAGCGGATGGACGACGGCCAGGTGGAGGAGACCACCCTGGAGGCCCTGTCCGCCCTGCTGTGTGAAAAATAGGAGGAATTGCTGATGGAGACCATTCACGGCTTTAAGAGGACCAGTTACTGCGGCGAAGTCACCGCCGCCCAGATCGGCCAGCAGGCAAAAGTCTGCGGCTGGGTGCAGAAACAGAGAGACCTGGGCAACCTGATCTTTATCGACCTGCGCGACCGCACCGGTATCGTCCAGCTGGCCTTTGACGACGGCACCGACCGCGACATCTTTGAAAAGGCCTTCTCCGCCCGGGCGGAGTTTGTGCTGGCCGTCACCGGCACCGTGCGGGAGCGGGAGAGCAAGAACCCCGACCTGAAAAACGGCGACATCGAGATCTACGTCACCGAGCTGCGGGTGCTGGCCAAGGCCAAGACCCCGCCCTTTGAAATCAACGACTCCATCAACGTCAAGGACGAGGTGCGGCTGCGCTACCGCTACCTGGACCTGCGCCGCCCTGAGGTGATGGCCCCCCTGCTGGCCCGCCACAAGATCGTCAAGGCCGCGCGGGACTACTTTGACCGCAACGACTTTTTGGAGATCGAGACCCCCATGCTCATCAAGTCCACCCCCGAGGGGGCGCGGGACTACCTGGTGCCCAGCCGGGTGCACCCCGGCGCCTTTTACGCCCTGCCCCAGTCCCCCCAGATGTACAAGCAGCTGCTGATGCTCTCGGGCTTTGACCGCTACATGCAGGTGGTCAAGTGCTTCCGGGATGAGGACCTGCGGGCCGACCGGCAGCCCGAGTTTACCCAGATCGATTTGGAGATGTCCTTTGTCGAGGAGGACGACGTCATGTCGGTCAACGAGGGCTTTATGAAGTACGTCTTTCGGGAGATCCTGGGCCGGGACATCCCGACCCCCTTCCTGCGGATGCCCTACCGCGAGGCCATGGAGCGCTTTGGCAGCGACAAGCCCGACACCCGCTTTGGGATGGAGCTGTGCGATTTGGGCGGGGCGCTGAAGGACTGCACCTTCAAGGTCTTCTCCGGCGCACTGGAGGCCGGCGGCCGGGTGATGGCCATCAACGCCAAGGGCCTCTACGGCGAACTGAGCCGCAAGCAGATCGACAAGCTGACCGACTTTGTCAAGACCTATCGGGCCAAGGGCCTCGCCTTCACCCGGCTGGGGGAGGACGGCACCGCCAGTTCCAGCTTTGAGAAGTTCCTCACCGAGGAGGAGGTGGCGGCTGTCCGCCAGGCGGCCGATCTGCAGCCCGGCGACGTGCTGCTGGTGGTGGCCGACCAGAGCGAGGAGACGGTGCAGACCGCCCTGGGCGCCCTGCGCTGCGAACTGGCCGAGAAACACGGCCTCATCGACCCCGAGCGCTTTGACTTCCTCTGGGTCACCGACTTCCCCCTCTTCGAGTACAGCGAGGAGGAGGACCGCTACGTGGCCAAGCACCACCCCTTCACCGCCCCCGCTTTGGAGGACGTGGACAAGATCGAGAGCGACCCCGCCCACGCCCGGGCCCGCGCCTACGACATGGTGCTCAACGGCTGCGAGGTGGGCGGCGGCTCCATCCGCATCTCCGACCCCGCGCTGCAGGACCGGATGTTTGCGGCCCTGGGCTTCACCGAGGAGGAGGCGCACCGCCGCTTCGGCTTCCTCATCGACGCCTTCTCCTACGGCGTCCCCCCCCACGGCGGCATGGCCTACGGCCTCGACCGGCTGGTGATGCTGATGCTGGGCAAGTCCTCCATCCGCGACGTCATCGCCTTCCCCAAGGTGCAAAATGCCAGCGAGCTGATGAGCGGCGCCCCCGACGCGGTGGACCCCAGCCAGTTGGAGGAGCTCTCCATCGCCCTGGTGCAGCCCGAATAAATCCCCATTGCAACCAAAAAAGAGTGCCGGTCTTCGGCACTCTTTTTGCTTTTGTTTTATTGGGGGCAGGGGGGATCGGCAGCAGAAGGGGAGACCCCCTGTTTTTTGGCGTTTTTGCCCCGGTACATCTCCCCGTCCAGCCGGCGCAAGAAGTCTGCAACGTTCAATCCGCCCCTTTCGCAGCAGAGGGAGCCGGTGCTGAAGGAGAGCTGCCCGCCCTCGCCGGACGACTGGCCGTTGAGGGCCGTTCGGGCCTGTTCCAGCCGGCGGAGCAGGTCGCCTATCCGCTCCTCCCCATCCCGCCAGACCACCACAAACTCGTCGCCCCCGTACCGGGTGGCCACCATCCCCTTGCGCTCACTCCGGCGGATGACCTCTGCCATCCGCACCAGCATCTGGTCGCCGCACAGGTGCCCGCGGGTGTCGTTGATGTCCTTGAGCCCATCTAAGTCGATCATCACCCCGCAGACCTTCCCCGAACCGGCGCCGTCAAACCAGCGGCCCAGGTATTCGTCCAGCAGCCGTCGGTTGCCCAGGCCGGTGAGGGCGTCGGTGTAGATCAAGCTGCCCTGGGAGACCTGGTAGAGCATGAGGGTGGAGAGGGCGTAGGTGCAGATGAGGGAGACGCTCCGAACGGCGATCTGCACCAGTTCCGCGCAGAGGGGGAGGACGGGGAAGAGAAGAAAGGGGAGAAGGGTCTCCCGCTTGACCCAGTTGCGGTTTTTATAGAGGAGCAGCATCACCGCGGCGGTGGAGAGGTAGTTGAAGAGGGTGAACACCCACATCGCCACATAGCCGATGACGATGGTGCCCTCCTCTGAAATGGAGAACATCCACCCGCAAACACAGTTGACCAGGACGATGGCCGCGTCCGCGGCAAAGAGGGCGGTGTAGAGGGCGGAGTGCCCGCCCGCCGCGCCGGGGAAGAGGGTGTGCAGCACAAAGCGCGCCCAGGTCCAGACAATGGCGGCATTTACCACAAAGTAGGCGCTTTTGACCGCGGCAATGGCGGCGCGGGCCCAGGGGCGGCCGTAGAGGGCCAGATAGGCGACGTCCAGGGACAAAAAGGCCAATACCAGCAAAATGATCTGGAAGTAGGCGCGGCCGGCCCTGTCGCTCCGCTCTCTCCCACGCAGGCCAAACAGCAGGATGAAGAGGTTGGCCATGGACAGAATGTCCAGGGCAATGCTGCAGTCGATCTTCACTGGTTCTCCCCCCCTTTCGCCGCTCCCAGGCAATTGCCCCGAAGCCCTTTTATTTTACCATTATACCGCCGCTGTCCACCGCCGCGCAATCCACCCCGCCGATGCAAAAATGTTTTTGCAAAAATTTTCGCTGCCCCCTTGACCTTGCCCCTACGTCATAGGGTATGCTAAAGTCAGACCGGTCGAGACAGAACAGCAAAGAGGAGGCATATCTGGGATGGAGGACGAGACCCTGTGGACGGTGGCCCAGGTGGCCCGGCAGGCGGGAATCACGGCGCGCGCGCTGCACCACTACGACCGCATCGGCCTGCTGCGCCCCGGCCAGAAGACCGAGGCGGGCTACCGGCTCTACGGCCGGGCCGAGCGGGAGCGGCTGCAGGAGATCCTCTTTTTGCGGGAGCTGGACTTTCCCCTCAGCGAGATCGCCGCCATTCTGGATCACCCCGCCTACGACCGAAAGGAGGCCATGCGCCGCCAGCGGGAACTGCTGCTGCTCAAGCGGCAGCGGCTGGACGGGCTGCTGGCCCTGCTGGACCGGGCGGTGGAGGGGGACGCCTCCCTCAATTTGGAGGAATTTTCAATGGACAAAATCGATCGGGCCAAAGAGGCCTATCGCGAGGAAGCCCGCGCCCGCTGGGGCGACACCGATGCCTACCGGGAGAGCCAGCGGCGCACCGCCGCCTACACCCCCGACGACTGGGCCGCCCTCACAGCGGAGATGGAGGAGATTTTCGCCGCCTTCTCCCGCCTGATGGCAGAGGGCGCCGCCCCAGACAGCCCGGAGGCCGCCGCCGCGGTGCAGCGCTGGCAGGACTTTATCACCGCGCACTACTACCCCTGCACCGACGAGATACTGGCCGGCCTGGGGGAGATGTACGCCGCCGATCCCCGCTTTGCCGAGAGCATGGACAAAGCCGGCGCAGGCACCGCCACTTTTGTGACCCGGTGCATCGCCGCCAAAAGCCGGTAGCCGCTGGATTGCCTAGATAAGAGAGGGCGCTCCGCCACTGTGCGAAGCACCCTCTCTTTCTCCCTTGATATCCTTTCGCGAAACGACAGCCGACAGCCCTCGAGTAAGTCGGCGGGTGCAAAGGAACTTTGGATCCAAGCAGCAAGCGAGGCTTGGAATGAATGGAAATTTACATGAACAAAGCGTTTTCTCAGTGCGCAATAGCCCGTTTGCGGGCCGTGGGGCAGGTGGTACAGGTGGGAAAATTCTCAGTGCCCCTTGAGAGGCCGTCGATATCATGTCTTTCCAGGGTTTTCTCCGGCCCCCGGCTTTGCCGGGGCGTCTGCCTTACAGGTCCGCGCGCCGGAGGAGGTCGGCCATCTGCCGCAGCAGGGTCGCCTTCTCCCGCGCTCGCTGCAGCTCGGCGTCGCTGCAGCGCAGCCAGTCAAAGGCCTTGATTTCCTGGATGGTCCGCTCCAGCCGCCGTTTTTCCGCCGCCAGCTCCTCCAGGGAGAAGGGGGTGACGGGCGCTGTCTCGTCCCCCTCCATTGCGGCGGCGAGGCGGTAGACTCCCGGCCGCAACAGCTCGATCTCCCCCTGCCCCTTCATCTGGTGCAGCACCGAGCGCAGGGCCGCGCTGTCCGACGGCACAGGAAACCCCCGCCGGGCCAGTTCGTCCCTGACCTCGGCGTTTTCGTGCGCCTGGCCGTCGGCGTACACATGGCGGGCGGCCCGCCGGATCTCACCTGCCATCGACATGGATATCCCCCTCCCGCAAAAGGGCGTGGGTCAGCTGCTCCTGACTCACACCGGCAAAGTACGCCACCCTCTCCACCGTCGAGTGCAGCGGTTCAAAGGCCAATCCCTGCTCATAGCGGTAAACCTGTTGGCGGGAGAGACCCACCTTTTCCCCCAGCTGCTCCTGCGACAGGTGCAGCGCTGCGCGGATCACCGCCAAATTCTTGCCAAAACACCCCGGCTCCCGCGCCGTCTTCTTCTCTGCCATCCGGCTTTCCCCCTCTGTTCGTTTGCCCCATTATAACGCCCCGTCCCCCCTCCGTCCACAACGCCCGTTTTACATTTTCTACGAATTCTTCCTTTTTTCGTTCTTTTTTTGCGCGGCTGTCCGCCGGGAGGCGCAAAAAAAGCCGGGCGATTTCGCCCGGCCCCAAAGGACAGCTGCTATTTGACAAACATGGCCCGGAGCAGTTCCACCGCCTCGTCGGCCGTGTAGCCGCCGGGGGTGCGGTGAAAGTTGGAGACCGCCTCGAAGCGGCTGCGGCAGCCCTCCACCTCCTGCGCCGTCATGGTGCAGCCGGTGCGGCAAAACCGCTGCAAAAGCCGGCAGACCGCCCGCTCGTCCGGCTCGCCCAGGGCCTTTAAGAAGGGGCGGAACAGCTCCCGCGAACAGCTCTTGGCCCGCTGGATAAAGGCCGGCAGAAAAGCGCCCGACGCCGTTCCGTGGGGGACGCCGTAACGCTCGGTGAGCAGATAGCCCAGCCGGTGGGGGAAACAGGTGCCGCAGCGGTTGAGGGAGAACCCGGCACAGAGGCAGCCCTCGCTGATCTGGTCGCGCAGCTGGGGCTGGATCTCCACCGCCGCGCCCCGGACGCTGTCCTCCCAGGCGTCGGCCAGACGGCAGAGCCCCTCGTAGAGCAGCTCGATCCCCCGCAGGGCGAACATCCGGCTCACCCCGTCGGCATTCTGGGCAAAATAGCTCTCCACCCCGTGGCAGAAGGCGTCCACCGCCGTGGAGACGGTCTGCCGGTAGGGGAGGGAATAGGTGTACTTGGGGTCGATGAGGGCCAGGCGGGGGAAGGTGTCCTCCCGCCCGACACTCTGCTTGCGGCCGATCTCGTCGATGGTCAGCACCGCCGTCTGGTCCAGCTCGCTGGAGGTGCCGGCGGTGGTGGGGACGCAGACCACCGGCAGGGCGGGGGCCTGCCACTCCCTGTCGTAGAGGGCGCTCTCGTCCAGTTGGGGGTTGGCGGCAAAGACCGCCGCCGCCTTGGCCGCATCCATGGCCGAACCGCCCCCGATCCCCACCACAAAGTCGGCGCCAAAGGCCCGGGCCGCCTCGCCCGCCCGCTTGCAGGTGGAGACAAGGGGGTTTTCCCCCACCTGGGAAAAGACCTCCCACTCCACCCGGTGCATCTTCAGGGCGGTGCACACGTCCTCCAGGGCGCCGCTCTTGACCGCTCCGCTCCTGCCGGTGACCAGCAGCGCCCTGTCCCCCAGCGACGCCAGCTGCTGGGAGTGCAGCAGCACGCACCCGCTCTCAAAATACACCTGGACCGGCATGTAAAAATTCACCGAACGCATCACAGCAGATTCCTCCCCTCGCCGCGCGCACCGCCCTGGAGCGGCGGCGCGGTCATTCGCGGCCATTGTATCGCAAGGTAAAATCGGACCGCCGGACAGGGACAACCGCGGCCCATCCATCCGACGCCCGGCCGTTTCGGCATAACGGCTGTACTGTGGCCACTATGCCACAAGCGCCGAGCGCGCAGCGGGATTTGGCATGAGGCAGGGAGCAAACGGCGTTTGCGCACCTGCGCGGCCACCCCGGCATGATCGCCACTTTGTGGCCATTATACCACATCCCCCGGCGCAGAAAGGGGAAATTTGGGAAAGAGCAGATCTTTCCCCTTTCTTTTTTTGAAAAGCCCCCGCCCCTGTGGTATCATAATAGCAGTCTGTTTTTGAAAAGGGGAACCGCTTTTGGAACTGTCGATCCTGCACTTTATCCAGCGCTTTGCCACCCCGCTGCTGGACAACGTCTTCCTCGCCATCACCGTTTTGGGGGAACCGGTGGCCATTCTGGTGCCCATCCTGGTCATCTACTACTGCTACAACAAGAAGATGGGGCTCTTTTTGGCCTTTTCCAGCCTCACCTCCCAGGGGGTAAACGCCGGAGTCAAGGCCCTTGTCGGCCGGGGGCGGCCCATCGGTCAGCCGGGGATCCGCAGCCTGCGCACCCAGACTGCCGGCGGCTCCTCTATGCCCAGCGGCCACACCCAGGGGGCCGCCACCCTGCTCTACTCCATCTACAAATTCGTCAAGCAGAAGTCCATGCTGGCGGTGGCGGTGGTGATCGGGGTGGCGGTGGCCCTCTCCCGGCTCTACCTGGGGCTGCACTGGCCCACCGACGTGGTGGCCGGCTTCCTGCTGGCGATGCTGGTGTCCGAAGTCTGCTACCGGCTCTTCATCACCACCAAGCGCCCCTGGCTCCTCTTTACAGTGGCGGCCGCGGCCCTCTTTTTGCTGGCCTGGCCCACCAAGGGGAGCGCCGCGTTTTACAAGCTCACCGGCGCCTTTGTGGGGCTGGCCGCCGGCGCCTGGTTTGAGGACGCGGCCGTCCGCTTCACCTGCGAGACCTCCCTACTCAAAAAGCTGGCGCGGGTCCTGTTGGGGGCCCTGCTCCTCTGGCTGCTGGACTGGGGGCTCTCCCTGGTCCTGCCCCAGACGGCCGTGGGGGGCGCCCTGCGCTACGGCACGATGGTCTTTGCCGCCGTCGGCTTCATCCCCCTGCTCTTCAAAAAAATGAGTCTTTAGACCGCCAAAACAACTGACCGGAAAGGACGATCAACATGGGAATTCAAATCATCGGCACCGGAAAATACCTGCCCGACCGGGTGGTCACCAACGACGACCTGGCGCAGATCGTGGACACCAGCGACGAGTGGATCACCACCCGCACCGGCATCAAGACCCGCCGGGTCGAGACCGAAAAGGCCACCTGGCAGATGGCGGCCTGCGCCGCCAGAGAGGCGGTGGAGGACGCCGGGGTCGCACCCGCCGAAATCGACCTGGTGGTCTGCTCCACCGTCACCGGCGACTACCTCACCCCCTCCACCGCCTGCCTGGTGGCGGGGGAGCTGGGGCTCGACAGCCCCTTCTGTCTGGACGTCAACTCCGCCTGCGCCGGGTTTGTGGCCGCCGTCGACCTGGCCCAGCACTACCTGGCCGGCGGCCAATACCGCTGTGCGCTGGTGGTTTCCAGCGAGATGCTCACCAAGCTGACCGACTTTTCCGACCGCGGCACCTGCGTCCTCTTTGGCGACGGGGCCGGGGCGGTGGTCCTGCGGGCCGCCGACGGCCTCTACGAGAGCTTTGCCGGGTCGGACCCCAGCGGCGGCCGCCATCTCTTTGCCCGGGGCGTCGCCCCTGCCAGCCCCTTCCGCCAGCAGCCCTTTGACCCCCTGGGCGACGGCTGGGGCCCGTCGGCGGGCCATGCCCTGCACATGAACGGGCGGGAGGTCTACAAGTTCTCCACCCGCGTCCTCCCCCTCTGCGTCAAGACCGTCTGCGAGAGGGCGGGGCTGCCGCTGGAACAGCTGGACTGGGTCTTTCCCCACCAGGCCAACCGGCGCATCCTCGAGACGGCGGCCCAGAACCTGGGGCTGCCCTTCGAGCGCTTCTACCTGAACATCGACCGCTACGGCAACATGTCCAGCGCCTGCATCCCCATCTGCCTGGCCGAGGCCAGCAGGGAGGGGCTCCTCAAGCGGGGGGACAAGATCTGCCTGGTGGGCTTTGGCGGCGGGCTGGTCTACGCCGGCTGCCTGTTGGAGTGGTAGCCCCCTCTCTCCCGCGCAAAAAGGGCGCTGGACCAGACGGTCCAGCGCCCTTTTTTGTCGCCTACGGCGATTTTTAGCGGCCGCTCTTTTTTCCGAGGGCGGCGAAGGCGGGTTTCTTGCCCGCGCTCTTTTTCTTGCCAAACTGCAGCTTGGCGGTGAGGATCTTGTCGCTGGAAAAGAGGCGCACAGCCAGGAACATGCAGACTGCGAAGAAGACCACCTGATACCCCAGCCCAAAGAAGAAGAGGGGGTAATTGCCAAACATCATGTTGGGGATGGCCATGAAGGTGTGGGTGAAGGGGATGGCGTAGACCAGGAACCGCGCCACCGTGGGCAGCCCGTTGACATCGGCCAGCAGGCAGATGAAGTAGGGGATCATCACCATCACCATCACCGGCATGATGGCCGTCTGGGCCGCCTTGATGTCCTGCGCCAGGGAGCCCAGGAGGATGGAGATGGTCAGCGCCGTGAGGATGGTGGCGAACAGCTGCACCCCGATGAGGAGGTACTGCCCGGTGGAGAGGGAGAGGCCCAGGGCCTTTAGCACCTCGCCGGCGGCGTTCTGGCCGCTGCCCCCCATCAGCTTGCCCATGTAGCCCGAATAGCCCACCATGAACACCGCCGCGTTGAGGAGGGAGACCAGCCCCGCGGCGATCATCTTGGAGGAGAGGATGCTGGTGCGCTTGATGGGGGCCGAGAGGAGGGTCTCCAGGGTCTTGTCATTTTTCTCGTTGACGATGGTGGAGACCACCATCTGCGAGGCGAACATCAGCAGCAAAAAGACGATGATGGGGACCATCATGGTCTGGCTGCTGAGAAAGCCGGACACCGTGCTCGCCGGCACCTGCTGGGTGTGTTCCCCCACGGCGGTGTAGTCCTCTGCCTGCACCGGCTCCAAAATGGGGCCCGGGTCGGCGATGCCCGCCTTCTCCACCAGGGTGCGGGAGAGGATCGACCCCAGCTGCTGCACCACCTGGCTGTCCACCCCCGCGGAGATGTTGGCGGTGATGGCCGCACTCTTGATCTCGCTGTACAGCTGGATCTTCTGGGCCACCGGCTTTTCGGCCAGGATCCCCGCGCCAAACCCCTCGGGGATGACGATGGCGCTCTGCCGGCCCAGTTCCCGGGCGTAGTCGATGGGGTTTTCATAGGCCTTTGTGGTGCGGTGCACCACAAAGCCCGACTGCTCGAGCCCGCCCAGCAGCGACCGGGTCAGCTCGCTGTCGTCCAGGTCGATGACGGCCACCTCGCCCGCGTTTTTGGCGGCCTCCTCGGTGACCGAGCCCATAAAGTTGCCCAGCAGCACAAAGATGCCCGCGCAGAGGACGATGGAGAGGACCGACTGCAGGGTGATCATCTCCCGCAGCTCTTTTTTCAAAAGGATCCAAAACTTTCTCATCGGCCGCTCACCGCCCTCTCAAATACCTCTTCCAGATTTTGCGCCTGATAGCGCTCCAACAATTCCTCGCAGTTGCCGGTGACGTGGAGGATGCCCTTGTCGATGATCCCCACCCGGTCGGAGAGGAACTCGATCTCCAACATGTTGTGGCTGGAGAGGAGGAAGCTCATCCCCTCGGCGGCCAGCCCCTTGATCATCCGCCGGATCTCCAGGGCGTTGATGATGTCCAACCCGCTGGTGGGCTCGTCGAGGATGGCCAGGGACGGGCGGGTCATCACCGCCCGGGAGAGGAGCAGTTTGCGGGTCATTCCCCGGGAATAGGTGCCGATCTTGTCGCCCAGCCGCTCGCCCAGGCCACAGCGCTCCACCGCGTACTCGACGCAGGCCTTGGCCCGCTCTCGGTCGGCCACAAACAGCCCCGCCATGAACTTGAGGTACTCCATCCCGGTCATGGACTTGTAGGCCCCCGCCTCGTCGGGCAGGTAGGTGATGGACTCCCGCACCTTCTCCGGCTCGGCGCGCAGGCTGTGTCCGGCCACCACCGCGTCCCCGTCAGTGGGGGTCAGCAGGGTGGCAATCATCCGAATGGTGGTGGTCTTGCCGGCCCCGTTGGGGCCGATGAGGGCAAAGACCTCGCCCTTGCCCACGTCAAAGCTGATGCCCTTGACCGCCTCTACCTGGCCGTACCGCTTTCGCAGTTGGCGCACTTCTAGTGTCTTCTCCATACGCTCTCCTTCTTCTCTTCTCCCCAGTGGGGCAAACATGCAATGGCCGCCTTGGCGGCTTCCATCTGCGGATGTAGAGACAGTATAGCATATCTGCCCCCTGCGGCGCCACCTTCAGCACTGGTCATTTCTCCCCTTTAATCCCTCTTTTTCTCATTTTTTTGCAAAGGGCGGGGGATGGGCGTATAATAGAGCCACCAAACTTCACATTTGGAGGAAACAAGAATGAAAAAGGCACTCTGCACAGCCCTGGCCTGCCTTCTGGCCCTGGGTCTTTTCGCCGGCTGCAACAAGGACGAGAGCGCGGTCGCCACGGGCGGCTCCATCTCCTCCGCCCAGGTCGACCTGCGGCCGACCAACCCCCTCACCGGGCTGCGCGTCGACGACGACTACGCCGCCACCCACCGGCCGGTGGGGGTGATGATCAACAACCTGAAGGCCGCCCTGCCCCAGTACGGGCTGGCACAGGCCGACATCCTCTACGAGGTGGTGGCCGAGGGGGGGATCACCCGGCTGCTGGCCATCTACTCCGATGCGCGGCAGGTGCCCAAAATCGGCTCGGTGCGCTCGGCCCGGCCCGTCTACATCGAGTTGGCCACCGGCCACGACGCCACCCTCATCCACTACGGCACCAGCACTCAGGCCGACGCCCTGCTGCAGAAAAACGGCATCAAGACGGTGGACGGGATGGCCCTCTCCACCGTGGCCTTCTCCTTTGACGAGGTGCGGCACAAGACCTACTCGCGGGAGCACTGCACCTTCACCTCGGGCGAACTCATCCAAAAGGGGCTGGACAAAAAGTCCATCAGTCTCTCGGGCGCGCCCCGCTGCGGCTTCTCCTTCTGCGAGCAGTCCAAGTTCAGCGGCGAGCTCTACGCCCCCAGCTACGGCAAGGCCGACGAGGTCTCCTTCCCCTTCTCGGGGTATGTCAGCGACACCCTGCGCTACAACGCCGCCACCTGCAGGTACGAAAAGTACCAGTTCGGCCAGCCCCACATCGACGCCGCCACCGGCGAGACCCTCTCCTTTGACAACGCCCTGCTCCTCTACACCTCCATCCGGGTCGTCGACCAGATCGGCCATGTGGACGTGGACCTGGACAGCGGGACGGGCTACTACTTCACCCGCGGCCAGTACGAGCCCATCCGGTGGAAAAAGGGAGGGGTCAGCGACCCCCTCACCTTTACCAAAGAGGACGGCTCGCCCCTGACCCTCAACGCCGGCAAGACCTATGTGGCCGTCGTCAGCGACAAAAACGAGTCCTCCCTCGACATCGCTCCCGGCAAGACAGAGGAGCCCGAAGCCACCTCCTCTGGGGCCTCCTCCGCGGCAGAATAATTGTGCCTCTCCCCGTTGCGCGGGGGAGAGCGGGGCATACTATCTCCAAAGAAAAAAAGGAGAGATGGTATGTCCCGTTTGCTTTCTGTCAACCACCTGACCAAAATCTACGGCTGCGGCCCCCGGGAGGTCCGCGCCCTCTGGGACGTCAATTTTGCCCTGGAAGAGGGGTCTTTCACCGCCGTGCTGGGAGAGGCCGGCTCCGGCAAATCCGCCCTGCTGGACATCTTGGGCGGGCTGGAGGCCCCCACCCACGGCCGCTACCAGTTCCGGGGGGAAGAGGTGACCCGGATGGGGGAGTGCTGCCTGGCCCGGCTGCGGGGGCAGATGGGATTTGCCCTGCAGTGGGCCCCCCTGGAAAAGGGGGCCAGCCTGTTGGAGGATGTCTCCCACCCCCTGATGAGCCGGGGCATCCCCACCGCCCGGCGGCGGGAGATGGCCCTGCGCGCCCTCGCCAAAGTCGGGCTTGAGGGGCGCGCCGGCAGCCTGCCGGACAGCCTGAACGACAGCCAGCTGCGGCGGGCCGTCATCGCCCGGGCCATCGCCGCCGAACCGTCCCTGCTGCTGGTGGAGGAGCCGGGGGAGAGCCACACCGACGCCCACACCGACGTGGGGGCCGTTCTCCGCCAGCTGGGGAGAGAGGGGCTCTCCATCGTCCTCTTCACCCGCGACCAGCAGCTGGCCGCCTGCGCCCCCCGGCAGCTCCTGCTGCAGGGGGGACGGCTGGTGGGGGACATCGCCACCCCCTTACAGCGCGGCACCCGGCTGGCCTGATCGGCCGCCAAACACCGATATAAAAAGGGCCTGACGGCCCTTTTTTTGCGCGCAGCCGCCGGGCGCAAAGGCAGGGGGCGCGCCCGCCGAACCGGCTGGGCGCGCCCCCTGTCATTGTTTCACTCAGTCCAAAAAGTAGACGTCCAGCGCCCGCTTGCCGTGGGCGCAGCTCTGGGCATAGGTGGCGTAGAGCAGGTCGAAGTCCACCCGCCCCTCCTTCATGGCCGAACCGGTCTCGCCGGCAATGGCGTACCCGTAGACAAAGGAGCCGTCGCTGGAGACGATGTACATCCGCGTCCCATAGGGGATCTTGGAGGGGTCCACCGCGACGATGCCGGGCACCGGCTTGCGCCCGCTGGCCGTTCCCTGGCCGGGCTTGACGCTGTAGCCGGTGGTGATGGCCCCCTTCATCACCCGGGAGTAGGAGAGGGGGATGCCGTCGTCGCCGATGGGCACGTCGCCAAAGCGCAGGGTCGAGACCATCGCCCGCTCCTTGCCCTTGAGCACCACCTCGTCCACCGGCTCCACCGTGACCTCCTCGGCCACCACCTGGGGCTCGCCCTCAGGCGTCCCGTCCACCAGGCGGGTGCGGGTGGTGACCAACTTCTCCCCGTTTCGCCCCTCTGACTGCAGCTGGGTGCGCCCCGGCCCCAGGAGAGAGGTCTCCTCGTATTGGGTGCCGTAGGGCACCTCTTCGGTGTGCTGGGCCTCGGCATAGGTCACCCGGGAGATGGCGATGATCGCCCCCTCCTCCACCAGCTCGCTCCGGGCGGGGACGACCACGTCCTCCTCTCCCAGGGGGATGCCGGCGGTCTCCAACACGCTGCGGACGGTGGCCTCGGTGGTCCAGACCACCGTCTCGCCGCCCTCGACCTGCACCGCCACCGGGAACGCCCTTTGGATAGTGATCTTCTGCAGCCCCCCTGCGGCGTGGGACTTGGCGGTCACCAGGTCGCCGGGCCCCACCGAGATGCCCTGCTTTTGCAGGATCGACTCGGGGGCGCTGCCCACACAGAGGACGGCGGTGGTGCGGCTGCTGTCCGATACCAAGACCACGTCGGTCTGCGCGGTGACGAAGGTCGAGACGATCAACAGCGCCAACAGAAGGCTGGCGCAGAACAGCGCCCGGCTGCTCTGGCCCACCCGCTTTATAATCATTCGTGCATTCTGTATCATAGATTCTCCTTTACCAAAGCAAATTGCTTCCTTTGCCAAAGTACGTCCTAGTATACCCGATGGCCAATTTCCCAGTCAAACCGGGCTTTGGGCCGTTTCTGAAGGAAAAATCTCCTTACCTGGAAGGATTCCCATTTAGCCCCCCAATCATTCTCGTTTCCTCTGCCATGGTCCGTTTTTCGCTGTAACCATTTTGTAACATTTAGCGCAAAAACGCGATTGTTAAGCCATTTTAAAAAAACAGACTGGTTTCTGTCGAACAGTTTTTCCGCCCTTTTGAAAGCCTGTCCCTCCCTTTTGCCCCTCTCTAATTATCCTAACAGGATATTTTCGTATTTATAGTACATTTTGTTTTCTACTTCTCTGTTCGTCCCGTTTGCATTCATATATAGGGAATACTTATTCATTTACACGCTGCCAAAAAGGCGCAAAAAAACAGCACAGGCAATCTGCCTGTGCTGTTTGAAGAGCGGAGAAAAAACTATCTCTTGGAGAACTGGGGAGCGCGACGGGCGGCTTTGAGGCCGTACTTCTTGCGCTCTTTCATTCTGGGGTCGCGGGTCAGGAACCCGGCCTTCTTCAGGTCGCCGCGCAGCTCGGCGTCGAACAGGAGGAGGGCGCGGGACAGGCCGTGGCGGATGGCGCCAGCCTGGCCGGAAACGCCGCCGCCGGAGACGGTGCAGACGATGTCAAACTTGCCTTCCAGGCCGGTGAGGGCCAGGGGCTGCTTCACGATGACCTTCAGGGTCTCCAGACCAAAGTAGTCGTCGATGTCGCGGCCGTTGATGGTGATCTTGCCGGTGCCGTTGTCGTAGACGCGCACTCTCGCAACCGAATTCTTTCTTCTGCCGGTGCCGTAGTAGTAGGGAGTTTTATCGTACATGGATGCGTTCCTCCTTGTTAACCGTTGTAAGCTTCAGGCTTCTGAGACTGGTGCTTGTGTGCGTCGCCCTTGTAGACGCGCAGACGGGTCATGGCCGCGCGGCCGATGGTGGTGTCGGGAACCATCCCCTTGACCGCCAGGGTCATGGCGCGGTCAGAGTGGGCCTTCATGAAGGTGCGGTAGTTGACCTCTTTCAGGCCGCCGACCCAGCCGCTGTGGTGGCGGTAGAACTTCTGGTCCAGCTTGTTGCCGGTGAGGATCGCTTTGTCGCTGTTGATGATGATCACGTGGTCGCCGCAATCGACATGGGGGGCAAAGGTGACTTTGTTCTTCCCTCTGAGCAGGTTGGCGGCAATGGCAGCGGTGCGGCCCATCGGTTTGCCAGCCGCGTCGATTACATACCATTTGCGGGTGATCTCGGCGGGTTTCGGCATGGTAGTAGACATGGTCTTTCCTCCTGAATTTTGGTTTCATTCGCTTGTATGAAATGGCCAGTTGGCCGGTTACACAAACGTGCAAGTATCATTATAGCCACCCGCACCGGCGCTGTCAACACCAAAATTCGATTTTTTCAATCTGCATCTGTGCACCTTCTGTTTTCGCCCTTATCCTCCCTCATCCTCTCGATTGCGAAACCTCCATTTCACTTTGAGAGCTGGTGGGATGGAGAATCGCGCCCCTGCCTGCCCCGTTGGAGGGGGACTGCCGGCCACCCCGCAGCGCATGGCCTCTTTGCACCCCTATGCCACAGACGCCCCTCGACGCGGCGGTGGGGCGAGGGGACACGCGAAGGCCCGGCGGTAGGGCAGCGCCAGTGGAGCGGCCTGCTGCCGGGCAGGTCTTCTCCGGGCGGGAAGCACAGTGGCCGCAGCGGCAGGCGGCCGTCCCTTTCCCGCGCCGCCCGCCGGACAGCCCCCCTTGGGGGGATGTGTCCAGCCCCTCTCTCTCGCCGCAGTGGGAGGTAAAAAAAGCACTAGGAAAATCGCGCCCCAGGCCTTATAATAGGAAGCGCCCGCAGGGGAGGAGCACCGCCTTCCCACACCGGCAGACCGACACAGGGGAGGGAGCGCTCATGCAAAAACTCATGGGGGCAATGCGCAAGGCCATTCAGGATTACGGGATGCTGTCCGACGGCGACCGGGTGGCTGTCGGGGTGTCCGGCGGCAAGGACTCGCTGGCCCTGCTGGCCGGGTTGGCCGGGCTGCGCGATTACATCGGCATCGACTACCGGGTGATGGGGATCACCATCGACATGGGCAACCCCAAAGTCCCCACCCCCGACTGGGGCAGGGTCGAAGCCTTCTGCCGCGCACTGGGGGTAGAGTACCAGGTCAAGCGCACCGAGATCGGGGACATCATCTTCAACGTGCGGCAGGAGAAAAACCCCTGCTCCCTCTGCGCGCGGATGCGGCGCGGCTCCCTCCACGACGCGGCCAAGGCCGCCGGCTGCAACAAGGTGGCCCTGGGCCACCACAAGGACGACGCGGTGGAGACCTTTTTTATGAACCTCTTCAACGAGGGGCGGCTGGGCTGTTTTCAGCCGGTGACCTATCTCTCCCGCAAAGACCTCACCGTCATCCGCCCCCTGGTGCTGGCCGATGAATTTCTGGTGAGCTCGGCGGCGCGGCGGCTGGACTTCCCGGTGGTCAAGAGCAGCTGCCCGGTGGACGGCCACACCAACCGCGAGCGGATGAAGGAGTACATCCGCCAGCAGGAGCGGCTGGACCACGGATTTAAAGACCGCATCTTCGGCGCCATCTGTCGGGCCCATCTGGACGGATTTTGATTTCCCATTTACAATATCTTCATCTATTTATACTTTTTGTATTATTTTTTGTCTTTAGAGCCCTGCGGGCAGTCTCTGCCGCAGGGCTCTTCTTTTTTGCTCTTTTTTCGTGAGGGAAAGGGGGGCGCCCGAAAACTCCCTCTCCAGACGCCGCCCTCTCTCCTCCTATATATAGGAAAGGGGGCCGTCCTCTCCCTCGGCTTCGAGGAGTTGAAATCGGTTTTTGCAAAAATCGATCAGTCCGTCCCGCCGCATCCTCGACAGCTCTCGGGAGAGGGCGCTGCGCTCCACGTGCAGGTAGTCGGCCATGGCCGCCCGGTCCAGGGGCAGGGCGACGGCACTGCGTCCCGCCCGCGCTGTCTCCCGGCGCAGGTAGGCCAGCACCTTCTCCCGCACCGTGGGGCGGAGCAGGCAGTCGATCCGCTCGTGGAGCAGCAGCCCCTTCTCCGCAGCGATCCCCACGTAGTTGCGCAGCAGCCTGTCCGCGCCGGGACAGCCCCTTTGGCAGCCAGCAATCAGCCCCTCAAAGGGGAGGTGGAGCACCCCCGCCCCCTCGGTGACCCGCACCGTCACCGGACTCGGCCTTCCCGGCCTGGCCGCCAGGAGGATGCCGATCGCGTCCCCCGGTTTTAGCAGCGCCAGGATGACCGACCGGCCCTGGGCGTCCCCCTTCACCGCCTGGGCCCGCCCCGACAGCAGCAGCCCAAAGGAGGAGACCGCCTCCCCCTCGCCCAAAATCTGCGCCCCCGCCGGGTAGCTCCGGGGAATCGCCCCCACCCCCTGCAGGAGGGCGGCGAGCTCCCCCTCATCGACCCCCGCAAACAGTTCGGTCTCCGCCAGTGCGACCTCCATCTGTTACCGCTCCCTTTCGTTGCATGTGCAACATATCTTTATTCTCTATTGTAGTACAATGGGCCCAAAAAGGACAGACCCACAACCATTTGGAGGTACTTTTGATGGACAAAGCCGTTACCCGCATCACCCGAACCGCCCTATTCACCGCCCTGTTGGTGGCCCTGCAGGCCGCCACCCTGCCCTTCGGCAACACCCTGGTCACCGGCTCGGTGGTCAACCTGCTGCTGATCCTCGCCGCCCTCTTTCTGGACCTTCCCGCCGCTGCGGCGGTGGGCCTACTCTCCCCGGCAGTGGCCAAATTTCTCGGCATCGGCCCCCTGTGGGCCCTCATCCCCTTTATTGCCCTCGGCAATCTGGTGTTGATCTTTGTCTGGCGGGCAGTCGTTCACAGTTGGGGGCAGGGCTGGCTCGCACTGGGTGGGGCCGCTCTCCTCGCCGCGCCCGCCAAGACAGCCACCCTCTATCTGGGCATCGTGCAGTTCGCCATCCCCATCCTCCTGAAGCTGCCGCCCCAACAGGCGGCAGCGGTCTCCGCCCTCTTCTCCCTGCCCCAACTGGTGACCGCCCTGGTGGGTGGGGCGGCAGCGGTGGCCCTCTTTCCCGTTCTGCGCCGGGCCGTTCCCGAGCCGCCCTCGCGCAGCTGACCCGACGCACCCCTATAAAAAAGCGGCGGGGCCCCATCTCCCGACGGGGGCCCCGCCACCCAAAAGGGGAGGGTCCCGCAGACATGCAGCCCCGCTCCCCGCTCCCTTGACCCTCGCTCTTTTCTCCCCGGCCCTTGGCCTTCAGCCCTCAGCCCTCCTCCGCCTCTTTTAGAGAAGGGGCTTTTGCCGCCCTTGTGCGGTAGATGGGCAGGTCTCGGGTGGGCATTCCCCTGAGAAACTTCCAAAACAGCACACAGGCCACCGCCGCCAGGGTGCACCAGACCACCCAGGGCAGGTGGCGCAGGGCAGGGTTCTCCGCCAGGTCGTAGAGGTACCCCGAGAGAAAGTTCCCCAGCACTGTGCCCGCCGCTAGCGACGTGCCCTGAAAGCCGTAGTAGGCCCCCACCTTTCCCGGCTCGGCGAAGTCGGTCACCTGCATATTCCGCACCGGCTGGTAAATCATCTGCCCCAGGGTGAAGATGACCGTCCCCGCGTAGAGGGCGGGGAGGGCGGGCACGAACCCCATGATCGCAAGCCCCACCCCGTAGAGGATGTTGGCCAGGGCCAGCGACTCGTTGGCGTGCAGGTGCTGCTTGCACCACTTGACCAAGGGCAGTTGCACCGCCACCCCGACGACCGAGGCCAGGGTGTAGATAAAGCCCGCATAGGCGTAGCTGGGGTCGATGGCCTTGATGCGGGTGGGGATGGTCAGGTCCTTCTGGCTCATGAGGCCGGTGGTGATGGCCGTGATCAGCAAAAAGAGGATGTAGGTCTTGTTTTTCAGGCAGGTGCGCACCGTCTCCATGGCGCTGGTCTGGGCGGGGGCAGCCCCGTTTTTCCCATCGGCCTTCAGGTCGGGGAGAAGAAAGATCGACAGGGCGATGGTCAGGGCAAAGACCCCGGCCGAGACGATGCAGACCCAGCGGAAGCCCATCACCATCAAAAAGGTGCCCACGGCGGGGCCGACGATGTTGCCGCAGTTGTTGAGCATCTCCCGCATGGAGAAGAGGGCGGTGCGGTTTTGGTCGTTTGCCAGCAGGTCGTAGTAGGAGTAGCAGGAGGGGACAAACAGCGCGCCCCCCAGCCCCACAAAGAAGCTGGACAGAAAAAAACCCCAAAAGTCGCTCATGAACCCGCAGAGGAGGAGGCCGAACATTCGGATGGCGGCGCCGATGACCATGGCCCGCTTGCAGCCGATCTTGTCGCCCACCGCCCCCAGAAAGATGCTGGTCAGGTCCTGCCCCAAAAACCGCACCCCGGTGATATAGCCCACCATGGCCGTCGCCATCCCCAACCCGTTGACCAGGTAGTTGTTGAGAATGGGGATCAGCATAAAAAAGCCGATGCCCATCACCAAGGTGTTGGCGTGCATCAGCAAAACCACGATCTTGTACCGCTTTTCACCCACTGTTTCCACTCCCTTTTTGGACGCTCTCTGCCCCTCTAAACTTGTATCAATTATAGCACAAGATTGTCTCTTCTCCCAGATGCAGAAGCCACAAATCCTGTATTATTTTTAATATAAGATGTGGAGAAAGTGCTGTCTGCGGAAAAGGCGGGGCAAAACAGAAAAAAAGAGAGGGCCCCGGCAATTGCGCCGGGGCCCTCTTGTTCGGTTTTTCTATTTAATGATGTGGATCTGCCCCACCAGCGGCAGCTCTCTGGCCTGCCCCTGGGCGGCGTAGATGATCCCCATGATGGAGAGCACCAGAGTGAAGATCCCCACGATGCCCAGGGCGAGGCCGGAAAAGATTCGCACCAGGGGGATAAAGTGAAACACCCTTTGCAGGATGCCGCTCCCCACCTCGACGATAAAGAGCACCAGCCCTTGGTTGACGTGAAACTTGGTGTAGGGCGACTACTGGTACACCAGCAGCGGCACAAAGAAGAGAACACCCAGGTAGGACATCCAGGCCAGGCTCTTGGTCTGATTGACATCGGCAGGGGAAAATTGCTGATTCATAGCGGGATACCGCCCTTTCTCACAGTTGTCGCCCCGGGGGCCGGGGCCAAAATACTGTCACCAGTATAGCACTGTGCCCCCCTTTTGACAAACCCGTTTTGGTTGTGCACTCCACCTCCTTTCCCCTTTTGCACAGGAGGCGGCAAAAGAGGGCGCCCTCGGTGGGGACGCCCTCTCGTCGCTTCTTCTCTTTTGCTTACAGCCCGCGCTTTACGTAGGTGGTGTGCAGGATGTGGTGGGCCTTCTCGCTGCCCGGCTCGCCCAGGTAGGTCTCGTAGACCTCTTTGATGACCGGGTTGTCGTGGGATTTGCGGATGGTCTTGGCCTCGTCGGCGTCGTAGAGGGCCTTGGCGCGCAGGGCCTTCAGGTCCACATTGTTGCGGACCGAGGCGTGCTGTACCGGCTGACCGCCGCCGTTGACACAGCCGCCGGGGCAGCCCATGATCTCGATGAAGTGGTACTGCTTCTCGCCCGACTGCACCTTTTTCAGCAGCTCGTCGGCGTTCTTGGTGCCCGAGGCGACCGCCACGTTGATGTCCATCCCGGCCACGTGGTAGGTGGCCTCTTTGATGCCCTGGGTGCCGCGGACCTCTTTAAAGGCCACGTCGGCCAGCTCCTCGCCGGTCAGGGTCTCCACTGCGGTGCGCAGGGCCGCCTCCATCACGCCGCCGGTGGCGCCAAAGATGACGCCGGCGCCGGTGGATTCGCCCAGGGGGTTGTCAAACGCCTCGTCGGGCAGCAGGGTGAAATTGAGGCCGGCGCGCTCGATCATCCGGGCCAGCTCGCGGGTGGTGAGGGCCACGTCCACGTCGGGGACCCCCGCCGCGGCCTGGTTGTCCCGGCCCACCTCAAACTTTTTGGCGGTGCAGGGCATGATGCTCACCACAAAGATGTTCTTCGGGTCCAGCCCCTCCTTCTCGGCGTACCAGGTCTTGGTGATGGCGCCGAACATCTGCTGGGGGGATTTGCAGGAGGACAGGTTCTCGATCATCTCGGGGTAGTAGTGCTCGCAGAACTTGATCCAGCCGGGGGAGCAGGAGGTGATCAGGGGCAGTTTGCCGCCGTTTTTCACCCGGTCGAGGAACTCGTGGGCCTCTTCCATGATGGTCAGGTCGGCGGAGAAGTCGGTGTCAAAGACCCGATCAAAGCCCAGGCGGCGCAGGGCGGCCACCATCTTGCCCTCCACGTTGGTGCCGATGGGCATCCCAAAGGCCTCGCCCAGGGTGGCGCGGATGGAGGGGGCGGTGTTGACGATGACGGTCTTTTCGGGGTCGGCCAGGGCCTGCCAGACCAGGTCGGTCTGGTCCTTCTCGGCGATGGCGCCGGTGGGGCAGGCCACGATGCACTGCCCGCAGGAGATGCAGGCGGTGTCGCCCAGGTTCAGGTCAAAGGCACAGCCGATGTGGCTGTCGAAGCCGCGGTCGTTGGGGCCGATGACCCCGACTTTCTGCATCTGGCAGGCGGCCACGCAGCGGCGGCAGAGGATGCACTTGGAGTTGTCGCGGTACATGTGGGCGGCCGAGTCGTCGATGTCGTACTCGACGTTCTCGCCGTCGTAGTAGCTCTCGTCCTCCACGCCCAGGTCCTTGGCCAGCTTCTGCAGTTCGCAGTTGCCGCTGCGCACGCAGGACAGGCAGGCGCGCTTGTGGGTCGAGAGGATCAGCTGCAGGGTCTTTTTGCGGGAATCCAGCACCTTGGGGGTGTTGGTGTAGACCTCCATCCCCTCGTTGACCGGGGCGCAGCAGGAGGCGACCAGGGTGCGGGCGCCCTTGACTTCCACCACGCAGATGCGGCAGGCGCCGATCTCGTTGATCTCCTTGAGGTAGCACAGGGTCGGCACCTGGATGCCGGCGAGGCGGCAGGCTTCCAAAACGGTGGCGTCTTTCGGCACCGACAGGGGCATGCCGTTGATTTTAATGTTCACGTTTTCCACTGTTTGCACACTCCTTCACTACTGAATCGAAATGGCGCCGAATTTGCACTTCTCGATGCAAGCGCCGCACTTCAAGCACTTCTGCGGGTCGATGACGTGGGGCTGCTTGACCGAGCCGGTGATGGCGTCGGCCGGGCAGTTGCGGGCGCAGAGGGTGCAGCCTTTGCACTTCTCGGGGTCGATGGTGTAGGTGAGGAGGGCTTTGCAGACGCCGGCGGGGCACTTTTTGTCCACGATGTGGGCCACGTACTCATCCCGGAAGTAGCGCAGGGTGGAGAGCACCGGGTTGGGGGCGGTCTGCCCCAGGCCGCAGAGGGCGTTGTCCTTTATGTAGTAGCAGAGCTCCTCGATCTTGTCCAGGTCCTCCATGGTGGCCTGGCCCTTGGTGATCTTGGTCAGCATCTCCAGCAGCCGCTTGGTGCCCACCCGGCAGGGGGTGCACTTGCCGCAGGATTCGTCCACCGTGAACTCCAGGAAGAACTTGGCGATGTCCACCATGCAGGTGTCCTCGTCCATGACGATCAACCCGCCGGAGCCCATCATCGAGCCGATCTCGATCAGGTTGTCGTAGTCGATGGCCACGTCGAAGTGCTGGGCGGGGATGCAGCCGCCGGAGGGACCGCCGGTCTGGGCGGCCTTGAACTTCTTGCCGCCGGGGATGCCGCCGCCAATCTCCTCGACGATGGTGCGCAGGGTGGTGCCCATGGGGACTTCCACCAGGCCGGTGTTGTTGATCTTGCCGCCCAGGGCGAAGACCTTGGTGCCCTTGGAGCGCTCGGTCCCCATGGAGGCGAACCAGTCGGCCCCGTTGAGGATGATCTGGGCCACGTTGGCGTAGGTCTCAACGTTGTTGAGGAGGGTGGGCTTGTCGAAGATGCCCTTTTGCGCCGGGAAGGGGGGACGGGGGCGGGGCTCGCCGCGCTTGCCCTCGACCGAGCGCATCAGCGCGGTCTCCTCGCCGCAGACAAAGGCGCCGGCGCCCAGGCGGATCTCCAGATCAAAGCAGAAGTCGGTGCCGAAGATGTTCTCGCCCAGCAGGCCGTACTCGCGGGCCTGGTCGATGGCGATCTGCAGCCGCTTGACGGCGATGGGGTACTCGGCCCGCACATAGATGAAGCCGTGGTCGGCCCCGGTGGCGTAGGCGGCGATGGCCATGGCCTCCAGCAGGGCATGGGGGTCGCCCTCCAGCACCGAGCGGTCCATGAACGCGCCCGGGTCGCCCTCGTCGGCGTTGCAGGCCACGTATTTCTGGTCGGCGTGGTACATGGCGGCCAGCTCCCACTTTCTGCCGGTGGGGAAGCCGGCGCCGCCGCGGCCCCGCAGGCCGGAGCGCTTGATCTCCTCGATGACCTGTTCGGGGGTCATCTCGGTGAGGGCCTTGCCCAGCGCCTGGTAGCCGTCCATGGCGATGTACTCTTCGATGTTCTCGGGGTTGATGACGCCGCAGTTGCGCAGGGCCACCCGCTTTTGCTGTTTGTAGAAGTTGGTGTCGTTGAGGGAGATGACCCCGGTGTCGGTCACGGTCTCGTCGTAGAGCAGCCGCTGGACCGGGCGGCCCTTGAGCAGGTGCTCTTCCACGATCTCGGCCACGTCGGAGACCTGGACCCGGCTGTAAAAGGAGCCCTCGGGGTAGATGATGACGATGGGGCCCAGGGCGCACAGGCCGAAACAGCCGGTGCGGACGATCTTCACCTCGTCTTGCAAGTCGGCCTTGGCGACCTCCTGCTCAAATACTTTGCTGATCTCATCGCTGCCGGAGGAGGTGCACCCAGTACCCCCGCAGATTAGAACTTGGGAACGAAACATCCTTCTTTCCTCCTCACTTATTTCGCGTTGGCGCCGATGGTGTATTCCTTGACCACGTTGCCGCCCACGATGTGCTCTTCCACCACGCGGGCCGCCTTCTCAGCCGTCATCTTCACATAGGTGACCTTCTGTTCGCCGGGGACAAAGACCTCCACCACCGGCTCGTACTGGCAGATGCCGATGCAGCCGGTCTGGGAGACCATCACGTCCTGGGTGAGGCCGCGCTTGGCCACCTCGTCGGCAAAGGCGGTGAGCACTGGGCGGGCGCCCGCAGCAATGCCGCAGGTGGCCATCCCGACCACGATCCGCTTGCAGTTTTTATCCTCTTCGCGCAGACCGATGCTGCCCTTCATCTTCTCTTTGATGGCCTGCAGTTCCGCTAAACTTTTCATTCGTAAGCACCTCCGCTTATCTCTTCCGTATTCTCACGGATATAGTCCCGTATAAACGCCTGTACGTCCGGTGTCGAGAGGGGGACCCCCTCCAACACGGCCCGAAACTCCCGGCTGTCGGCCGTAAAGGAGCGGCCGTCCACCGTGTGGGTGTAGACAAAGTCGGTCCCCTCGGACACCATCACCAAGCTGCAGTAGGTGGCGGCCATGTCGCCCAGGGGCATGCGGTCCACATTGTCCCACTGAAAGGTGGCCTCCACCGCCGTCCCCTCGCCGGGGGCGGAGCGGATGGAGAACTGCCCCCCCGCCATCTCGCTGGCCATCTTGAAAAAGGGGACGCCCAGCCCCACCTTGCGGGTGGTGCGGGTGGTGTAAAAGGGGTCGACGACCCGCTCGAGCGTGGCCTCATCCATTCCGCAGCCGTTGTCGATGACGGCAATGCGCATCCCGTTTTTCGCCCGGTCAATCTCGATTTCAATGCGCACCAGGGTGGCCCCGGCCTTGATGGAGTTCTGGGCGATGTCGAGGATGTTGAGGGAGAGCTCCTGCACCTTACCGGTTCTGGTAGTCGGCGATGATGCCGTCGATGTCGTCGGGCACCAGGCGGCCGTACACCTCGTCGTTGACGGTCATGACCGGGGCCAGACCGCAGGCGCCCACGCAGCGGCAGGCCTCCAGTGAGAAGCGGCCGTCGGGGGTGCACTCGCCGGAGGAGATGCCCAGGGTGCGACTGAGTCTGTCGAACACGTCGCCCGAGCCCTTGACGTAGCAGGCGGTGCCCAGGCAGACAGAAATCTTGTATTTGCCTTTGGGGTTGAGCGAGAACTGTGCGTAAAAGGAGACAACGCCGTAGACCTCTTCCAGCGGCACGCCCATCTTCTCGGCGATGATCTTCTGCACTTCAATGGGCAGGTATCCGTAGATATCCTGCGCCTGCTGGAGAACCGAGATCAGCGCGCCCTGGGTGTCCTTGTGGGCGGCGATGACTTCCAGCAGCTTTTGCTCCTGTTCTTTGGTGCCGCTAAACGGCACCGGCGAAATTTTGTTGGCCATCAATCGTACCTCCTATGAATGATCCCCAAAAGAATTGGTAAATGCACCGTCTGGCGCAGACCATTAGCTCTAAAAATTATAGCAAACTCCCGGTTTCAAATCCACCAAAACCGGCAAATCCTGGCAATTTTCTGAATTTTTGACGGAACCATCAATTTTTAAAATGGAATTTGGTTGTTTTGCTGATAAGAATCCGTTTCCAAATTGGCGCGCAATGGCTTATCATAGAAGGTACCAAGCGGGCGGCGCGCCCCCTCCTCCGGGGGAGGGGAACCGGGCCTCCGCCCTTTTACAGGGAGGGAACAGCCTTGACCATTGCCGAGATTCAAACCATATTAAACGCCGATTTTATCTGCGGGGAGGAGTGGCGCGACCACGAGGTACAGACCGCCTGCGGCAGCGACATGATGAGCGATGTGCTGGCCTTCGTCAAAAACCAGTCGGTCCTCCTCACCGGGCTCGTCAACCCCCAGGTGATCCGCACCGCCGAGATGATGGACATGGTCTGCGTCGTCTTCGTGCGGGGAAAGGTGCCCGACAGCGCCATGATCGCCCTGGCCCAGCAGCGGGAGATCGCCCTGCTCTCCACCCCGGAGCGGATGTTCACCGCCTGCGGCAAACTGTACGCGGCCGGGCTGGGCGGCGGTGTGAAAGCCTAGACGGCTTTCCCTCCGGCTCCCTGAAACCGGCTCCTGGCGGGGCAGTCGCCACGCCCGCCGCCATCGCGGCACCGGACTCGATTTCCCGCCTGCAAAAATCGTCCTCTGGGCTGGGCGGCGGCGTGAAAGCCCAGACGGCTTTCCCCCCGGCTCCCCGAAACCGGCTCCTGGCGGGGCAGTCGCCACGCCTGCCGCCATCGCGGCACCGGCCCCGGTTTCTGGCCTGCAAAAATCGCCCTCCGGGATAGGAGGCGGCACGAAGGCCCAACCGGCTTTCCCCCGGCCCCTTGAAACCGGCCCCTGGCGGGGCAATCGCCACGCCCGCCGCCATCGCGGCACCGGCCCCGGTTTCTGGCCTGCAAAAATCGTCCGCTGGGCTGGGAGGCGGCGTGAAAGCCTGATCGGCTTTCCCCCGGCTCCCTGAAACCGGCCCCTGGCGGGGCAGTCGCCACGCCTGCCGCCATCGCGGCACCGGCCCCGATTTCCCGCCTGCAAAAATTGCCCTCCGGGATAGGAGGCGGTGTGAAGGCTCAACCGGCTTTTCACCGGCTCCCGCACAATCCCTCTCCGCCCCCCCAGCGAGGAGAGGCGGCCCTACTTTCACAGCTTTTATCCAGCCGGCAGGTCCTCCTGCCGGCCAGCGGCGCATCTGCCGCACGCCCGCCAGCGGCGGCTATTATGACGACAAGAGAGGTACACGGACATGGCAGCACTGCTGACCCTTCACTACGACGTGCCGGGGGACGACTTCACCCGGGCGGGAGAGGCCTCTTCCGACGTGAAGAAAAAACTCAAGGCCCTGGGGGTGGACCCCGAGGCCATTCGCAAGGTGGCCATCGCCATGTACGAGGGCGAGATCAACATGGTCATTCACGCCCACGGGGGGACGGTCACCGTCACGGTGGAGCCCGACCACATCCAGATGATCCTGGCCGACACCGGCCCCGGCATCCCCAACGTGGAGCTGGCCATGACCGAGGGGTACTCCACCGCCCCGGACGAGGTGCGCAACCTGGGGTTCGGCGCCGGCATGGGGCTGCCCAACATGAAAAAGTACACCGACGACATCCACATCGACACCGAGCTGGGGGTGGGCACCACCGTCTACATGACGGTGCGGATCTGACCCCCTGCCCGCGATTCGTTTTGCCGATTCAGCACATCAGGAGAGGAGGCGCCTTCATGGCCGAAGCGTTCTACCATTCGGTCTCCCTGGACCCGGAGAAGTGCCGCGGGTGCATCAACTGCATCAAGCGCTGTCCCACCGAAGCCATCCGGGTGCACAAGGGAAAGGCCCACATCATCAAGGAGCAGTGTATCGACTGCGGCGAGTGCATCCGCATCTGCCCGCACCACGCCAAACAGGCCACCTATGACTCGCTCTCCGCGCTGCAAAGCGCCCCTTACAAGTACAAGATCGCCCTGCCGCCGCCGGCCCTGTTCGCCCAGTTCAACAACTTGAGCGACATGGACATTGTGGCTGGCGCCCTGCTGCGCCTGGGCTTTGACGGGATGTTCGAGGTCTCCCGCGCCGCCGAGCTCGTCAGCGACGCCACCCGGCGGATCATGAAGTACGGCGACATCAAAAAGCCGGTCATCTCCTCGGCCTGTCCGGCGGTGACGCGGCTCATCCGGGTGCGCTTTCCCCAGCTCGTCAGCCATGTGCTCCCCCTCAACGCCCCGGTGGAGGTGGCCGCGCGGATGGCCAAGCGGGAGGCGTCGGAAAAGACCGGCATCCCCGAGGAGGAGATCTGCACCGCCTTTATCTCCCCCTGCCCGGCCAAGGTCACCGCCTCCAAGTCCCCCATCGGGGTGGAGCGCAGCGCGGTGGACTACGTGCTGGCCGTCAAGGACCTCTACCCGGCCCTGCTGGAGCAGATGACCGAGGAGGGCAATCCCTCTGTCATCTCCACCGGCCGCATCGGGGTGGGTTGGGGCAGCAGCGGGGGGGAGGCCTCGGCCCTCCTCTCGGACAGCTACCTGGCCGCCGACGGCATCGAAAACGTCATCCGGGTGCTGGAGGACATGGAGGACGAGAAGTTCGACCGCCTGGACTTCGTCGAGCTCAACGCCTGTTCCGGCGGCTGCGTGGGCGGGGTCCTCACGGTGGAAAACCCCTATGTGGCCAAGACCAAGCTGGCCCGGCTGCGCAAGTACCTGCCGGTGGCCTGCAACCGGCTCACCACCCCCATCCCCGACAGCTTCCGCTGGGAGAAGGAGCTCACCTACGAGCCGGTGATGCGGCTGGACCCCGACTTCTCGGTGGCCCTGGAGAAGATGGAAAAGATCGAGGCCTTCGCCGCCTCCCTCCCGGGGCTGGACTGCGGCTCCTGCGGGGCCCCCTCCTGCCGGGCCTTTGCCGAGGACGTGGTGCGGGGCTTCGCCCAGGAGGGCGACTGCATCTTCCGGATGCGGGAGGAATTGGAGGAGCTCGAGAGCGGCGAGATGAAGAGCTTCGTCCCCCTCCCCTTTAGAAAGGAGGACCACTCGTGAAACTGACCACCCAAGAACTGCTGTCCTGCCCCTCTTTCTCCCCGGTCTGCGGGGGGGAGGAGCGGCCGGTGGAGGGCATTTACTGCTGCGACCTGTTGAGTTTGGTGATGGGGCGCGCCAAGGCCGGCGACTGCTGGGTCACCGTCATGGGCAACGTCAACGCGGTGGCGGTGGCCACCCTGGCCGATGCCGCCTGCATCCTCCTGGCCGAGGGGATGGCCTTCGACCCCGCCGCGGTGGAGCGGGCCCGCCAACAGGGGATCGCCCTGTTTCGGACCGAACTGCCCGTCTACGAGGCGGCCCGGCTGGTGGAGCAGCTGGGCGGCGGTCTCTGATGGGCCGCTTCTCCGCCCCCGCCTACAAGTACGACCTGCACCTGCACAGCTGTCTCTCCCCCTGCGGGGACAACGAGATGACCCCCGCCACCCTGGTGGGGATGGCCAAGGCCCTGGGGCTCGACTTCATCGCCCTCACCGACCACAACAGCTCCCTCAACTGCCCGGCCGCCCTGGAGGCCGGGCGGTTTTACCAGATACCGGTGCTGCCGGGGATGGAGCTCTGCACCGCGGAAGAGGTGCACGTGGTCTGCCTCTTTCCCACCCTTGAGGCCGCCCTCGCCTTTGGGGAGGAGGTCTATGCCGCCCTGCCCCCCATCCAAAACGACCCCGCCATCTTCGGCGACCAGCTGGTGATGGACACCGAGGACCAGGTCGTCGGCCGGGTGGACAAACTGCTCATCAACGCCTGCTCCATCCCCCTCTCCCAGGTGCCCCAGCGGGTGGCGGCAGGGGGCGGGGTCTGCTGGCCCGCCCACCTGGACAAGGGCGCCAACAGCCTGGTGAGCAACCTGGGGATCATGAGCGGGGACATGGGCTTTTCCATCGGCGAATTCGCCCGCATCGAGCGGGCGGGGCAGATGATCGCCGACGGGCTGGTGCCCACCGACATCAAGGCCATCACCAATTCCGACGCCCACTACCTCAAGGACATCAAGGACCCCCCGCAGGGGGAGTACCTGCCCGGCGAGATCCGCTCCCTGCTGGAAACCGCCTGTGGTTAACTGGTCACAAGCAGGCGTTTATAGTCCGCCTTTCGTGATACTTCACGGGGTAAAAAGCGAGAAAAAACCGCATGGCTGCGCCGTTTTTTTGCCCGCTTAAAAAAATAGGCCGAATTTTTCCCGAAAGAAAATTCCCCGCCAGGGCTTTTCTTTCGGGATTTTTTCTCTATAATGAAAATAGAGTACGCCTTTTCTTTTCGACCTGTTTTTTGTGCCTGTGCAACAAAAAAGCCAGCTTGCACACAGCGGGTCGGCAGTGCTGTTCGGAAAGGGCGGCGCTGTACGGCCCCGTGAAGACCCGCCTTTCCAGCCCTTTTGCCGTGCGTTCGGGCGGGTGTAATTTTACAGAAAGCGCATTTTTCTCGCGTTCACTCTATATCTCTTTAAAGATCGCTGTGCAGTCGTTTTGCCCAGCGGCGGGATGGGTCTTGCCCTGTCACCGCTGGGATCGCCACTGGCAGCCGTTCCCGGCCGGCGGGAGCGCAAATTGCGGCAAGGAGGACAGATGGCAATGGAACCTTCAAAGTGCCTGACAGTCACCATGTTGGGGCAGTTTTCCATTCGCTTCGGGGAAACCACCCTCAAGTTGGAGCGAAACAACAACACCCGCGCCATGCAGGCGCTGCAGATGCTTCTGTACGACCGGGAGCACGGCCTTTCGCGCGCCGTGCTGATGGACCGGCTCTACGGTCGAGACGAGCGGGTGACCGACCCGGCCAACAACTTAAAAGTCACCATCAGCAACCTGCGCAAACGGCTGGCCCAGGCGGGGCTGCCGGGGACCACCATCCAGTTTTCCGGCGGCAGCTACCGCTGGCAGAGCAGCCTGCCCACCGAGGTGGACGTGGACTGCTTTTACCGGCAGGCCGCTGCGGCCCTGGCCGAGACCGGCCCCGGGCGGGAGGAGGCCCTGCGGCGGGCCTGCGCCCTTTACACCGGCGACTTTCTGCCCCACCTGCAGGGGGAGGAGTGGGCGGTGGCGGTGGCAGTCCACTGCCGGGAGCTCTACGCCCGCTGTGTGCGCGCCCTCACCGACTTGCTGCGGGCGAAGGGGGAGGACGCCCAGGTGCTGACGGTGGCCACCCGCGCCTCGGCCCTCTGCCCGCAGGAGGAGTGGGACGCCCTGCGCATCGAAAGTCTGCTGGCGCTGGAGCGCTATCAGGAGGCCAAGGACGTCTACGAGGAGACCGCCACCCGTCTGGAGGAGACCTTCGGCGTCAAGCCGTCAGAACAGCTCATCGACGCGCTGCGCAAGATCGAGCAGGTGGCCCCTGAGCGGGCGGTCTCGATGGAGCAGCTGCAGACGGTCCTCGCCGAGGACACCGCCGCCCACGGGGCCTACTACTGCCCCTTTCCCAGCTTTATCGACACCTACCGGGCCGTCGGGCGGATGCTCGAGCGCAGCGGCCAGTCGGCCTACTTGATGCTCTGCTGGCTCACCGACCGGCAGGGCCAGCCCCTGGGGGATAGGGGCCGCCTGGAAAAGGCCATCCCCCAGGTGAGCGCGGCCATTCAAAACGCCCTGCGGCGGGGGGACGCCTACACCCAGCCCTGCGCCGGGCGCTTCCTCATCCTGCTGCTGGGGCTCACCCGCGAAAACTGCACCCTCATCAGCGACCGCATCGACGCCCGCTTTCAAAGCGCACCCGAACGGGTCAGGGGCGTCGTTCTCCACTACAAATCCACCCCCGTGGGCAGCCCCGGCTGCACCCAGATGATGGGCGCCGACCCGGGCTGGAAATAGTCTCTTTAGCCCCTTCTGCGCCCCCGCGCCCTGTGCGCGGGGGCGCTTTTTGTCGCCTTGTCGCCGGTGAAGGGTCGAAAAATGTCACCCCGATTTTCCCTGTATTTTAACCGTTTTTTGACCTGCCGCTGCTATGGTAAAACCATACAGATAGAAAGGGGAGAGGGGAAATGCCCGCACCAGACATCAGCCGCGCAAAAAATGCCATCCGCATCTGCGTGGACGCTGTGGGCAGCGGCACCTTTCGCGGCCGACTCTACCACCGGTACGCGCCCACCCCCATTTTGTTTGCGGGCGCAGAGCAGTTGCTCCTCGCCGCAGAATCACTTTTTGACACCTGGAATTACCCGCAGCCGGGGCTGCTCGCCCGCAGCTTCTCCCCCCGGCCGGCAAAAAGGGGGAACACACGTATGGACAGACAGCCGATCGAGAGGTTGTCCGAGCACGCTGGGGGCCGCGCCACCTTTACCGTTCAGGTCACCTACCGGCAAAACGCCACCTGGCAGGGAACCGTCACCTGGCTGGAAGAGGGCAAGCAGAGCCACTTCCGCAGCGCGCTGGAGCTGATCAAACTGATGGACAGTGCCCTGGAAGAGACCTCTCCCCCCAGCGACAAGCCCTCCGCCGCCTTTTCCTGAAGCCGGCGTTCCAAAGGCCCCATCTACACCATCCCTTTAGGAGGCAGCAATGATGAAACGCAAACTGTTCAGCCGTTTACTCAGCGCGGCGCTCGCCACCGCCATGCTGGCAAATCTGGCGCCCGCCACCGCTCTGGCCGCCCCCGGCGACGGTCCTTCTCTGGACACCATCCAAACCGTGGACAGCGCCTCGCGGGGGATCCACCTCAACTTATTTGATTACAACGGCACCGAGGCCAACGAATACGACAACTACCTCTCCTTTGTCGGCTCCAATGCCACCCACATCGACGGCAGAAAACTCTGGAACGGCTGGAAGAGCGGCCGCGGTGTGATCCAAGGGGTGGTGCAGCCCACCATGCAAAACAGCAACACCGCCTACCCCCGCCTGGTCAACGGCACCAGCTTGAGCTACCTGTTTAGCCCCAAGGCCGTCAATGACGGCGAGGGGATGGTCTCGGCCCGCACCGGGCTCAACCACCTGTTCTACCAGGACGGCGAGGGTTACTACATCTACGATGCGGCCAAGAACTTCGCCACCATCGTGGACAATAACGACAAGAACTTTAAGGTCTATAGGACCCCCTACAAGCCGGGGGACACCGCTCCCTCCACCCCCAAGTTCCTGCCCCTCAACGACCTGAAAAACAGCCAGACGCTGAACAGCAACGCCAACTACCACTTCGGCCTCTCCATGGACTTCAACTTCATGCAGCCGAAAAACGGCAAGATCGGCAGCCGGGACATGGTCTTTGAGTTCACCGGCGACGACGACGTCTGGATCTACATCGACGGGGTTTTGGTGCTGGACATGGGCGGCATCCACGACGCCATGAGCGGCTCCATCAACTTCGCCACCGGGCAGGTCGCCATCGACCACGTCTACACCAGTAGGGGTGGAAACCGGGTGGTCACCAAGAGCCTCTACGAAATTATGAGAGAGGCCAAGGGCCAGGACTATGTGGACAAAAACTTCGTCAAGAAAAACGGCAACTGGGTATTTCAGAACTACAGCTCCCACTCCTTCCGCTACTACTACATGGAGCGGGGCGCCGGCGGCTCCAACTGCCGCATCAAGTTCAACCTCCAGTCCATCCCCGACGAGACCATCCTGGTGCGCAAGCAGATCACCGAGACCAACATGGCCGACTTCGCCGACGCCGACTTCCAGTTTAAAGTCGAGCTGAAAAACGGCGACAGTTACGCCCCTTACACCGGCAGCTACACCGTCTACACCGATGTAAACGGCAGCGCCCAGAAGGTGCGGGAGGGGACCACCAGCGACGGCACCTTCACCCTCAAACACGGGCAGTACGCCGCCCTGGCCGACAACATCAAGGCAAACACCGTCTACCGCGCCAGCGAGATCGGCGCCTACTCCGACAAGTACGAGGTCATCGTCAACAGCACCACCGCCAAGGCGGAGGGGCCCGACGGCTCCACCCAGGTCTACCAGTCAGAGGACCTGGTGGTGGAGGAAAACCCCGCCGTCACCTTTGAAAACCGCTGCCTGGTGCAAAACCTCTACAACCTCTCGGTGGAAAAGGTGATGCAGGGCGCGCCCTCCGACGAGAGCTTTGACATGCAGGTGCAGATCGGCGGCAAGGCCTATGTGGGCGAGTACTACCTGATGAGCCGGGAGGACAGCAGCCTCGATTTGGACAGCGGGGTGAAGAAGAGCACGTCCAACGGCATCATCCCCCTGAAGGCCGACGAAAAGGCGGTCATCCCCGGGGTCGTCTGGGGCAGCAGCTTCCAGGTGGTGGAGGTCTCCCCTGGAGACAACTACCTGGCCCCCCAGTACCAGGTCAAGAACGCCACCTCCACCGACACCGACGGCAAGGGCGCCGGCAAGATCCCCGAAGGGGTGGTGCAGACCGAGCGGGTCAGCGCCGTCACCGTCACCAACCAGCTGAAAAAGGCCGACCTCACCATCCGCAAGGTGATTGAAGGGGATTTGAGCGCCCAAGAGTTGGCGAACCTCCAGTCCCGCCTGACCTTTGTGGTCACCGACGCCAGCGGCGAGCCCGCCTTCACCGTCAAGAGCGACAACCCCAGCGGCCGCTGGGACGGCAACACCTTCACCTACACCCAGCAGCTGCTGCCCGGGCAGTACACCCTCTCCGAGACAGGGGAGGAGGTGGAGGGATACGACGCGAGCGTCGACTCCTCGAACGCCACCGTCACCCTTCGCCCCGGCAAACCCGCCACCCTCACCCTGGTCAACAGCTACCGGCAAAACCACGGCACCCTGCGCATCTACAAACAGCTCGACCAGGTGAAGTTGGAGAAGGGCGACCCCGTCTTTAGCTTCAAACTCACTGGCGGGGACGGCGTGGTCCACTACTACCACATCGACATGAGAAACGCCGCCGGCAACGGCCGCCAGCTGGTGGCCGAGATCGCCCTTCCCATCGGCAGCTACCGGGTGGAAGAGCTGGAAAACCTCAACTACACCCTGGCCGACATCGCCGCCGATGACCCCGGCCACTTTGCCCACAGCGGCGCCGCCGCCACCGTCTGCATCGGCTTTGACGACGGCGGCTGCCAGCAGTATAACGCCGCCGCCCTCGACCGAGAGGTGACCTTCCAAAACCGGTACAGCGGCGGAGACATCCCCACCGACAGCAGCGCCACCCGCAACGTCTTCAAGGTGGAGGACGGGAAACTGGTCTTTATCGTCCCCAAGCAGGACGACCTGGTCCCCTCCCCCGACGAACGAGACGAGAACTAGTGCAGAAAGGAGAAACCCATGAAGGCGTTTTGGAAAAACCGCAAAAAACTGCTGCTCTCCCTTCTGACAGCGGCGTTGGTCTTTGGCATCGGCTCGACTTTGGCCTATGAGGCGTCGGGCACCGGCGCTGTCACCAACCGCTTCTCTCCTGCCGACATGAGCACCGTGATCGAGGAGGACGACTCCCTGGGCAACAAGACGGTGTCCATTGCCAACACCGGCAAGTCCCCCGCCTATGTGCGGGCGCGGATCATGGTCTCCGGTGTGGCCGAGAGCGATCTCCTGTTTGTCCCCAAGGGCAGCTCGATGGAAGATGAGAGCAAGGTCTACATCGAGATCAACCGCACCGACTGGGGCCGGGTGAGCGGCGACACCTCGAAATCGGGCTTTTTCTACTACTGTGCCCCCCTCCCCGCCGGAAGCGCCACCCCGCCGCTGATGTACAGCGTGAAAATCGGCAAAGACCTCTACGGGGACGAGGGGCAGCCCAAGACTTTAAGCGACTTTCTGGAGCAGACCGGCTTTTCGGTCACCATCTACCAGGAGAGCGTCCTCGCAGAGCCCGGCGGCCTGACCTCCCTGCCCGCCATCGCGGCCCTGTTCTAGGGCGCGGGGGAGAAGACCGATGGCAAAAAAAATCTGCAACACCCTCTCCGCCCTGCTGCTGGCCGCCCTGGCGGCGGTGGCACTGGCCATCCTGATCCCCATGCTGCTCGGCTACCGGGAGATGGCCGTCCTCAGCGGCAGCATGGAGCCGGCCATCCCGGTGGGCAGCATCGTCTGTGTCAAGCCCACCGAGGCGTCTCAACTGCAGGCCGGCGACGTCTGCACCTACCTGCTGCCCGACGGCAACACCTACGTCACCCACCGGGTCCTCAGCGTGGACAGCGAGGCCCGCACCCTGGTGACCCAGGGGGACGCCAACGACGCCCCTGACGGGGAGATCGCCTTTTCCCAGGTGTTCGGCCGGGCCGCCTTCCACCTCCCCCTGCTGGGCTATCTCACCACCGGCATCAAGACCCCCACCGGCATCTTTGCCGCCTGCGGCCTGGTCATCCTCATCATCCTTCTCAACTTCGTCCCCGCCATCATCGCCGCGGGGGAGGCGGAGAAGGCAGGCGCCCCCAAATCGGGCGACGCCTGATCCCCTATCGGAACGCGGGGCCCCAGCGCCCCTCACATAAACCGTTTCAACGCCAACTTGAAAAGGAGCAACCGAATATGAAAAAGAAAAACATCCTCGTCATGACCCTCTCTCTGGCCCTGGTCGCCGTGGTCGCCATCGGCGCCACTCTGGCCTACTTCGTCAGCACCACCAACAAGGTGGAAAACGCCTTCTCCGCCAGCGACGGACTCGCCATCGACCTCAACGAGCACAACTACATTCAGAACACCAACCAGCTGGGCACCGACGAGGTCAAGGCCAACACCTACAAGGACATCTACCCCAACAAGGTCGTCCCCAAAGACCCGTTTGTCTCGGTCGACACCGTCCCCACCACCGGCGCTGACATCTTTGTGATCATCAGCGGGGCGGACGACGATCTGATGAGCCTGAACATCGACACAGCCAACTGGACCAAAATCACCAAAGAAGATGGCGTCAACGGCATCTACAAGTACAACAAGTCCGTCAAGGCCACCGGCGATCTGACCCCTGTCTTCAACAAGGTCACCTTTGCCAACTACAGCGAAAAGCCCGCCAGCATTCCCTCCATCTCCCTCTACGCCTACGGCATCCAGTCCGAGGGGATGAGCGGCAACGACACCACCAGCGCCCTGGCCCTGACCGCCCTCAACGCCAAGGCCGGCACCAACTTCACCCTGGCCTAACGCCAGGCCAACCACACCAAAACAGCAAAGGGGTTTGAATGATGAAACGCAAAAATGCACTGATTGCCGCTGCCAGCCTGCTGCTGGTCGCCGTTATTGCCGTGGGGGGGACCCTGGCCTACTTCACTGACACCACCGCCCAGCGCGACAACGTCTTCACCACCGGCAAGGTGGACATCGGCATCGTCGACGCCTCGCCCGCCGGCACGGTGGACGGCAAAGAGATGGTCACCGCCGTGAACGACAACGAGGGCAAAGGCCTGGGCTATGTCGACATCATGCCCGGCGACCTGATCAGCAAGACGGTGGGCGCCACCGTGGAGGAGGGCTCGCAGCCCTGTTACCTGGCCATTCGGGTGACCGCCCAGGCCGAGGTCCCGAACAGCCAAGACGCCAACATCAACAGCGCGTCGGTGAGCAGCCAGCTGCTGGACCTGGTCGCCGCTGAAATCGACACCGACAAGTGGATCGTCAGCCGGGACGGCGACGCCCTCCTCTGCTACTACAAAGAGGCCGTCAGCTACACCGCCCCCGCCGCCGGCGAGACCGTCAACCCCGCCAACCAGGTGACCCTGTTTGAGCACTTCGCCATCCCCGGCGAGGCGTGGGACAACAACTACGCCCAGGCCGGTTTCTCCCTGAATGTCTCGGCCGCCGCCGTGCAGCAAAAGAACCTGGAGGCCCCCAGCCTCACCCCCGCCGCCAACACCGCGGCGATCCAACTCCAGGGCCTGTTCAACTAGTTCCACCCTTTGCCCCGTCCCCGCGGATGGGCAGAGCAAACCAATTGAAGTGAGAGAGGAGGGAAGGCCGTGAAGGCAAAGGTTCTCAGCGCCACGGCAGCGGCGCTGCTGATTGGCCTCTCCCTTCTCACCCTTCCCCTGGTTTTGCCCCGGCTGCTGGGCTTTCAGGTCTACTCGGTCCTCACCCCCAGCATGGTGCCGACCCTTCCGGTGGGCAGCGCCATCTACACCAAGCCCTGCGCACCGGAAGGGCTTAAAGAAGGGGCGATCATCACCTTTTCCCTGGGCAGCGCCACCGAACTGGTGGAGGTGCACCGGGTGGTGCAAAACGACACCCAGAAAAGGGAGATCATTACCAAGGGCGACGCCAACGCGCAGCCCGACGTGACCCCGGTCGCCTACGGCCGGGTGACCGGTGAAGTCCTGTTTTCCATTCCGCTTTTAGGCGCCGTCTCCACGGCTTTACACTCCGTCGGCGGCATCGCGGTCTGCATCGCAATCTTCGCCCTGGCGTGCCTGCTGTGGGCATTTGCAGACAAGATCAAGAAGAGGGAGCGTTTCAAGTGAAAAAGAGATTTTTGCTGATGGGTGCGGCGCTGGTCCTGGTTGCGGCAACCGCCGTCGGCGGCTCTCTGGCCGCCGGCCAGATCGAAGGCGACCGGGCAGTGGGCGCCCCCTTGGCCGCCACCACCCTGCAGATCGGCTGGGCCGACGGCCAGACCCGATCCCCGGCCGCCGAGTACCAGTTGAGCCAGCCGGTGATGCCCGGCGACACCGTCGCCCTGGCAGACGCCACCGGCAAAGCCGGGGTGTACAGCGTGCAAAACACCGGCTCGGTGGCTGCCTACGTGCGGGTCACAGTGACCAAGTACTGGGCAGACGAAGAGGGCGAAGGGAAGGGCAAGCGCACCGATTTGGACGGCTCGGCCATCCAGGTGAGCGCACCGGCCGACAGCGGCTGGCTGGAGTCGGATCCCCCCTTCTCCAGCGGGGAGACCCAGACCTTCTATTTCCGCCGCCCCATCTCCCCCCAGGAGGCGAGCGAGGACCTTCTCCAGTCCCTCGCGGTGGACGCCGCGCTGGGCAACGAGTACACCGACAAGACCATCCGCTTAGAGGCAGTGGCCGAGGGCGTCCAGTTCGCCGGGGCCGCGCACGGCGATGTCAACCAGAAGGGCATCCTCACCAGCTGGGGCGTTTTGGCCCAGCTGGACGAGAGCGGCAACATCACAGCCATTGAGCAGTAACGGCAGAAAGACAGGTGACAAGAGATGAAAAAACGAATGGGCGCAGTGAGCCTTATCCTCTCCCTGCTTCTGGCCGTGGCTGCGCCGGCGACCGGCTTTGCCGCCGAGCGCGGCGAAGTCGCCTACACCGGCGACGCGCTGGTCTGCACCGGTCAGATGAGCGGCTTCTCCTCCATCCTTCCGGGGGTGGAGGCAAGCGACACCCTCCTGCTCGAAAACAAGAGCGGGGCGACCGCCAACTTCTACATGAAGACCGACGTTCTCAACACCCTTGAGAAGGCCGGCGCCGCCGGGGCGGGGTACACCGTCCGCCTCACCTGCAAGAGCGGCGAGACCACCAGCGTCCTCTACGGCTACGACCCCGCCACCGGCGAGACCACCGGCGCGCTGGTGGGCGGCCGCGACAGCCAGGAGTTAAAAGAGCTCAACAGCCAGCTGGAGGGCTACCGCCTGGTGGCCACCCTAAAGGCGGGGGAGCGGGCCGAAGTGACCCTCTCCCTCCTCCCAGACGCGGCTTCGCTGGGCAACCCCTACCAGGCCAGTGAAGGGCTGATCCAGTTCACCTTCCAGGCCGCCGAGGTGACCCCCCAGACCGAGACGGTGGTCAACCGGGTGCCGGGCGAAACCATCTTCACCGGCGACTACGCCCCCATCTTTCTGCTGGCAGCGGCCGCCATCATCGCCCTGCCGCTGCTGATCATCCTGAAAAAGAAACACAGAGAAGAGGAGTGAACGAGATGCGCAACCTGACCAAGCGGCTCTGCACCCTGGCGCTGGCCTTTCTGCTGTCGCTGATGGCGCTGCCCGTTCACGCCGCCGGCAACAAGGGCTATGTGGTGACCTTCCGCCCCGGCGAGTACGGGCGGTTCTCCCAGAGCTACCTGCAAAAAATCGAGGCCACCGGCTATTCCTACCAGCTCAGCAAGGCCACCGGCAGCCTCTCCATCCTGGTGCCGGTCGGGGCCGCCCTGCCCGACGCCCCCAACCCCAGCGAGATCCAGCTGACCGAGACCCGCTATGAGGTGCTCGACGCCGCCCCCGGTTACCAGAACGGACAGTCGGCCACCGGCGACATCACCACCGTGGCCAGCTATGGGCTGACCAAGCAGGGCGACACCTACGGCTACACCGTCCGCTTTGTCGACCGGGAGACCGGCGCCGAGGTGGCCCCCGCCCTGCAGGGGGTGGCCAGCAACGCGGCCACCGTCACCTTCAGCGCCCCCACCGTGGCCGAGTTCACCGCCCTGGCAGCCAGCCAGACCCTGACCATCGGCGCCGACAGCAGCGCCAACGTCCTCACCTTCTACTACGATTCGGTGGTGCACACCAACACCGTAACCGAAGAGGTGCCCCAGTACCAGCAGGTGCCGGGCACCACCCCGGGGACAACGCCGGGCACCACGCCAGACACCACCCCCGCCGCCCCCGAGGGGGAGGAGATCCCCGAGGAGGAGACCCCGCTGACCCCCAGACCCGGCGATGAGACCCAGGGGGAGAATATCCCCGACCCCGAGGTCCCCGAGGCCCAGAACCCTGGCGGCAGCCATCTCTCCCCCGTGGCGATCGCGGGGATCGGCGTGGGTGCCATCGCCCTGACCACCCTGGCCGTCGTCTTGATTTTCAAGCGCCGCGGGCGCAAAGACGCCGCGCAGTAGCAAGACCCCTTTGCAAAAAAGAGAGCGCCCGAACACCGGCAATGCCGCGTTCGGGCGCTCTTTTTGTCTGTCTCTGCAGGGGGTCAAACGGGGTATCTGCCCAGGTCAAAGTCCCTGTCCAACCGGTAGAGGGCGGCGCTCACCAAACGGCCCACCTGCTCCAGATCGCCCAGGTCCACCGTCTCCATGGGGGAGTGGCTGTAGCGGTCGGGCGCCCCCAGGTCGATGCAGGGGATGCCCTCGCCCTCCAACTGCAGGTAGGCGGTGTCCGAGAGGGCGCCCCTTGCGGCGTGCCGCTGGATGGGAATGCCGGTCTCCTCGCCCGCCTCCCGCAGCAGTTTCAGCAGGCCGCGGTGGGCGATGTTCCCGTTGAGGGTCCCTTTTCCGTGGAAGTTGAAGAGGGTGACCCCGGGGCCGCCGCCCATGGCCACGTTGCTCACCGCCCCGCGCTGGTCGGGAGTGTCGGCCGCCCCCGGCCCCAGCAGGGAAAAGGCCAGGTCGGTCTTGACGGTGCGGGCCGCCATCATCGCCCCCCGGGCCGAAAACTCCTCCCAGACGGTGCCCACCAGGTGGACGGTGGCGCGGGCCGGCTGCTCGGCCAGGGCCGAGGCGATCTGCACCAGGTTGGTCAGCCCGGCCGCCGCATCGATGTAGGAGCCGGCGATCCGGTCGCCCACCAGCTCGATGTAGCGGGGGGCGTAGATAGCGGGGCAGCCCACCTGAATGCCCATCGCCAGCACCTCCTGCCGGCTCTTGGCGCCGATGTCGATGAAGAGGTTGCCGATGGGGTCGACCTTGCTCTTTTGCTCGGGGCTCTGGATGTGGTAGGCCCGGCAGCCGATGATGCCGTGGTGAAAGCCCCCGTCCTCGTCCCCCACCTCGACGGCGATGCCGGGGAGCACCTTTTCCGGCACCCCGCCCATCCGATCGAAGAAGAGAAAGCCCCCCTCGTCGATGCGGGTAAGGATAAAGCCGATGGTGTCCAGGTGGGAGAGGACCATGGCGCTGGGCGCTTGGGGGTCGGTGCCGGGGAAGGTGGCGATGGCGTTGCCCAGCCGGTCGATCTGCACCGAGTCGGTGTATTTTTTCATCTCCTCGCAGAAGCGGCGGGCCATCGGCCCCTCGAAGCCGGAGAGGCGGGGGGTCTCCATGAACTCCCGCAGGATCGGTTTCATCTCTTGTTTGTCAAGCATGTGCGCACCCCTTTCAAGTCTCGCGTGGCCGGTTCTGCTCCCATTATACTAAACTGGCGCCAGTTTGCAATTGCCCTGTTTTCTTTTTTCAACATTCCCAATTGCGGGGCCAAAATCTCGACAAATCGGCCGCTTGCTCTCTTTTTCCCCGAGACTGTGAAAGTTGCTGCCTTTTGTTCCTGCAATTTCGTCGATTTGATAGGCAGTAAAAGGGTTTCGCCCGCTTTTTTACAGGAGTATAATAAATGACAAATCAACCAAACGCCCTGCGGGGCCTGTCTGTGAGGAGGAGTTTCATGTCCTGGGTCAAAGAGCTGTTTTCCACCGAAAAGCCGATCATCGCCATGTGCCATGTCCGCGCCCTGCCGGGCGACCCCTATTTCGACGAGGAAAAGGGGATGGACTGGGTCGTCGAGCGCGCCCGGGAGGACTTCCTGGCCCTGCAGGAGGGCGGCGTTGACGCGGTCATGTTCTCCAACGAGTTCTCCCTGCCCTACCTGACCACCGTCAAACCCGCCACCACCGCCGCCATGGCCCGGGTCATCGGCGAGCTGAAAAAGGACATCCACATCCCCTTTGGGGTCAACATGCTGTGGGACCCCTTCGCCTCCCTCGACCTGGCCGCCGCCACCGGCGCCTGCTTTGTGCGGGAGGTCATGTCCGGCGTCTACGCCGGCGACCTGGGGCTGTGGAACACCAACACCGGCGAAATCGTCCGCCACCACCGCAACCTGGGGCTGAGGGGGAAGGTCAAACTCCTCTTCAACATCTTCCCCGAGGCCGCCGCCTACCTGGGGGACCGGGACATCGTCGACATCGCCCGCTCCACCAATTTTAACGACAAGCCCGACGCCATATTGGTCTCCGGCCTCACCGCGGGCGAGTCCACCGACACCCAGGTGCTCAAAAAGGTGAAGGACGCCCTGTCCGACACCCCGGTCTTCTGCAACACCGGCTGCAAGAAAGAGACCATCGAGACCCAGCTCTCCATCGCCGACGGCGCGGTGGTGGGGACCACCTTTAAAAAGGACGGGAAGTTTGACAACTTCACCGACTACGACCGGGTGGTCGACTTTATGAATACAGTCAAGGCATTCCGGAAATAGAGCTCGCTTCCTGCGCGCAAGTGGCCCGCGGCTAAGGTGCTGTTCGCCGCCGGCCCTTTTGGTCTCTGCCCGCGCGTCACGGCGGGCTTGCGAAAGGGGGACTTTGATGAAACAGTACGTCATGGGCATCGACGGGGGCACCGGGGGGATGCGGGTGGGCATCTACGACCTGCAGGGGAACCCCGCCTGCTTTGCCAGCACGCCCTATCCCACCGCCCACCTCCACCCCGGCTGGGCCGACCAGGCCCCCGCCGACTGGTGGCGGGCGCTGGTGCAGTCGGTGGGGGAGGCGCTGCAGAAAAGCGGCATCTCCCCCCGGCAGATCGCCGCGCTGGGGGTGGACACCACCAACTGCAGCGTCCTCCTCTGCCAGCGCGACGGCACCCCGGTGCGCGACTGCCTGATCTGGATGGACGTGCGCAGCGCCCCCCAGGCCGAGCGCATCCGCGCGCTGACGGGGGAAAACCTCTCCCCCGAGTGGATGCCCTCCAAGCTGCTCTGGCTCAAGGAGAACGAGCCCGAACACTACGAGGGGGCCCAGGTCTTCTGCGAGTACCAGGACTGGATGACCTACCGCCTCACCGGCCTGTGGAGCATCAACGTCAACTGCAGCTGCAACTGGGGGTACGACGCCCGGCTGGGGGACTTTCACCGGAATTTCTACCGGGCCATCGGCCTGGCCGACGCCCTGGACAAATTCCCCTACAAACGCGTCTTTCGGGTGGGGCAGCCCATCGGCGGGCTCACCGAGGAGGCGGCGACCCAGTTGGGTCTCTGCCCTGGCACCCTGGTCTGCCAGGGGGGGATCGACGCCTCCATCGGCATTCTGGGGATGGGCGCCTGCCGCCCCGGCCAGGTGGCGCTGATCACCGGCTCCTCCAACCTGGCCATGGTCCTCACCCCCGACCCGCCCCCCTTCGGCGAGGCCACCGTCAACGCCGGGCCGGACAACCTCATCGAGGGCTACTACACCGCCTACCGGGGCCAGGTCAGCTCCGGCTCTATCCTCAAGTGGTTCATCGGCGAGTTCTGCAAGGACTTGAGCGCCCGCTGCGAGGAGAGCGGCGAGTCGGTCTACGCCCTGCTGGACCGGGAGGCAAAGGACCTGCCCATCGGCAGCGGCGGCCTCATCGCCCTGGATTACTGGCAGGGCAACCAGCACCCCTACCTGGACGGGAACGTGCGGGGGCTGGTCTACGGCTTCTCCCTCCACCACACCCGGGCCCACCTCTACCGCGCCCTGTTGGAGGGGATCGCCTACGGCACCGAAAACCTCCTCTGCCAGCTGCGGGAGAACGGCTTTGCGGTGGAGCGGCTGCACATCAGCGGCGGCACCGCCCAGAGCGACCTCTTCTTGCAGATCCACGCCGACATCAGCAACGTGGAGATCCTCGTCCCCCGGGACAAACAGGCCTCCTGCCTGGGTTCGGCCATCTGCGCGGCGGTGGGGCTAGGGGCGTACCCCGACCTGCCCACCGCCTCGGAGGCCATGGTGGCGATGGAAAAGCGGATCCTCCCCGACCCCGCGCGCCACGCCCGCTACCAGGCGTTTTTCGAGCAGTACCGCAAGCTCTACCCCCAGTTAAAGGACTGGATGCACGACACCACCGCCCTGGCGGCAGACGGCCAGTAAACCCCACAGAAGGAGCGAGAGCGCCGGCTAAAAAGCCGGCGCTCTTTTTGTCATGGGTTGCCGTTGCACGCCTCCACAAAGGCGCGCTCCCGGGCGGTCATCTCCACCCAGGCGGGGCGAAACCCGCTCTTGATGGCGTTTCTCACCGAGCGGATGTTCGACCACGCCGCGCAGTAAAAGGGCACCTTGCCCCGCTGCAGGGTCTCTGCCGCCAGCCGGCTGGTGAGGGCGGCGGCGATCCCCCGGCGGCGGTAGCCGGGCAGCACGTCGATGCCGATCTGCCACATCTCCTCGCAGTCGGCCGAGCAGCCGGCCAGCCCCACCAGTTCCGCCCCGTCGTAGGCCCCCACCGCCAACACGTCCAGCTCCCGCCGCTTTTCGCAGAGGGCGTTGCTCCACCGGGGCAGGTAGAGGGGGGCCAACTCCTCCGGCCCCAACAGCCGGGTGGGCAGGGGGGAGGGGAGGGGCCGCAGCGCCCGCAGGTCGGGGAGAAAGTACTCGGCCATAAAGCAGATTTGCTGCCCGTGGGGCGCCAGGGCGTCGTTCAAGACGTACAGGTTGGGGGGCTCAAAGCAGTGGACGGGGTCAAACCGGTTCAGGTAATCGGCCACCAGCCCCTCCAACCCGCCGCTGACCGAGGCCACCACCCCGCCCCCGTAGGAGACCAGGTTGCAGGAGAAGGGGAGGGTGAGGTACCGCCGCGCCCTCTCGTGGGGACGGGAGGGGACGATCCGGTTCTCCCCCGACAAAAAGTCCTCCGGCCGGCAGCTGCAGTCGATGGCCGACTGGCGCAGGGCCGTCTGGTAAATCTGTTCATTGGTCACCCGCTCCCCCTCCTCAAAGCAGCTTTTCACAGAGGTAAAACCACTTGAGCCCCGGGATGCCCAGCCCCAGGTCCACCCGGGTGCGGCGCTCAAACCCCTTCTTTTCGTAGAGGGCGATGGCCGGCGCATTTTCTTCAAAGACGTCCAGCCGCAGCGCCCGCATCCCCGCCCGGCGGCCCTCCGCGGCGGCGAAGTCCAGCAGGGCAGAGGCGATCCCCTGCCCCCGGCAGGCCGGGTCCACCACCAGGGTGTGGACGCAAAAAACCTCGCTGTAGGGGCAGTCGACAGCCCACTCGCCCTTTTCATAGGCCCCCTCGTAGAGGTGGTTGAGGATGACGGTCCCCCCGATCACCCCCTCTTTTTGGGCGACGTAGAGGGTCCCGGCGGCGACTCCCTCGCGGGCGGTCCCCTCGCCGGGGTACCCGCCCCGCTGCCAGCCGGTGTAGTTGACCCCCTCCACCAGGGCGTCGATGGTCCTGGCGTAGAGGGCGGCGATCTCCTTCACCTGTTCTTCCCGCCCCTTGACGATCTTCCAATCCATCTCTCGCGCCTCCTCTTTCCTTCTTGTTTTTTCACTATACCACAGGCAGGGGAAATCCCCCCTTGCTCGGCGGTGCAAAGAGAGGGAGGCAGTCGGTTGGCACCGGCCGCCCCCCTCTGGGAATGCTCTCTTTTTTCGCCTACTGGACCGGCAGAGCCTCTACCTTGTCGTAGCTGCTGAAGTTGCTCTTGACATAGGCGGCGACCTCCTGGTCGCTCTCCACCCGGTAGGAGATGTTGGACCCACTCACGCTGGCGTCGGTGGCCGAGAACTGGTCGTTGATGGGGCCGACCTTCACCATGTAGTAGTAGACCTTCTCGATGTCCTCAAACTCCTCCTCGGGGTAGTAGGAGGTCTGCTGCTGACCCTTGACGGTGATGGCGTAAACCAGCACGATCTCGTCGTCGGAGTAGCTGCCCGGCTCGTCGTGGACGAAGTAGGAGCCCACCAGCTTCTGCCCGGCGATGGTTTTGTCCTTTTTGTAGGAGAAGCCGTAGGCGCTGCTGAGGATCGAGCTCTTCTTGGAGGAGAGGAGCGACTCCGCCTGGTTCTTGGCGGCGCTCACCGTCTCGGCGGGGATGCTGGCGGCGCTGTCGTAGCGCTCGGTCAGGCCGGTGATCTCGATTTCGCGCACGTCTTCCTTGATTTTGATGCGCATCCGCTTGGCGGTCTCTTTGGAGTAGACTGCCCGCACGACCACCTTGTCGCCGTTTTTCAGGCCGTCGCTGGGCTCAAACTGGTAGCTGATGGAGGATACGAAGTTGGCCACGTCGCTGTCGTTGTAGTCGTAGTCCACATTGGCGCGGTCGAGCAGGATGTAGGCGTCCCCCGACTCGCCCTCCAGGGTGTACTCCACGTTGGAGACCAGGTCCAGCCGGGTCTGGGTGAGGATCGAGATGGCGATGCCCCCGCCGATGAGGAGGACCAGCGCCGCCGCCACCCCGATAAAGGTGAGCTTGCCGGCTTTGCTCTTAGCGAATTCTTTAAATTTCTTCAGCCCCTCGCCCTTGGGCGCCTGGGGAGCCGGGGCGTACCCGCCCTGGGGAACGGTGTACCCGCCCTGCGGGGGGACAGGCGCGCCCGCCACAGCGCCGGCAGCAGCGGCAGCCGGCATCTCGCCGACGGCGCTGGAGCCCTGGGCGGCAGCCGGGTGCTTCTTCGCCCAGACCATCAAAAACACCTGGTAGCCGGCGAGGGCGATCTGCAGGAACATGCCGAACTGCAGCAGTCCCAGCCGCAGCGAAAGGGTGGTGATCAGGCTGGCGCCGCTGCCCAAAGCCCCGTAGACATTGCCGGAGAAGAGGCTGAAGCAGAACCCGATGACCCGGAAATTGAAGCAGAGAAAGAGCAGGTTCAGGCAGGCCACGGCAAAGGCGGCAATGGTGAAGGGGCGGCGGTCCTTCCAGGCAAACAGGCGGATGCCATTGCCCGCGCCGGACACGAGGGTGGCCAGCAGGGAGATAAAGAAGGCCACCATCAGCACCAACAGCAGGATCACCATGAGGCCCAAGCCCTTTTCGTTTGCGCCAAAGCTGGTAAAGTAGCTCTTGATGCTGCCGTAGACGATGCCCAGGGCGATCCAGCAGAGCAGAGCGCCGCCGCCCATGCCGATGGCCAGCCAACCGGTGGCCTTCGGCGTCAGATACTTTTTCAATTTTTCCATCTGCAAAATGTCCTCCTTGCGTGGGAGCGGCCGCCGGGGCGGTCCCGTCAGCCGAACAAATTGATTTTCTTTCGGCCCCCGCCCTGCGAAGGGTGATGTTTTCCCGGGCAGAAAGGGGGTTCATTGCCCTTATTTTAACATATATTCACGTTTTGTGCACAATTTGTTCTTATTTTTTCTGTTTTTTCCGCCGTAATGGGACAAAAACCTTCCAAAAACAGCCGTTTTTTCAGTTGTGAGGCCCCTCGACCGGGTGGGAAAAGAAGAGGGGGAGAAGAAAAGAAAAGGAGAAGGACCTCCTCGAGAAAATGTGGTAAAATAGGGTATCGCACCGCAAACACCTATTGGGAGAGGGGCCTTTATGCAGTACACCGCCACCTATCGATCCCCCCTCGGGGGGATCACCCTGTCAAGCGATGGGGAACACCTCTGCGGCCTCTGGTTCGACGGGGGAAAATATTTTGCCGCGACCCTGGCCGCCGAGCACCGGCCGCGGGAGCTGCCAGTCTTTGAGGAGACCCGGCGGTGGCTCGACCAGTATTTTCAGGGGGGCGTTCCGGGCTTCACTCCGCCCCTGGCCCCCAGCGGCTCGCCCTTCCGCCTGGCGGTGTGGGACATATTGCTGCAGATCCCCCGCGGCCAGATCGCCACCTATGGGGAGCTTGCCGCCGCCCTCGCCCGCGCTCAGGGGCGGGAGCGGATGTCCGCCCAGGCGGTGGGGGGCGCGGTGGGGCACAACCCCATCTCCCTCATCATCCCCTGTCACCGGGTGGTGGGCCGGGATGGCAGCCTGACGGGGTACGCCGGCGGCATCGCCAAAAAGGCGGCCCTGTTGGCCCTGGAGGGGGTGGAGATGGGCGGGCTCTTCCTCCCCAAAAGGGGGACGGCGCTGTGACGGCGGCCCCTTCCGGGCGGGCACAAAAAAAAGGCGGGGCATATCTTCCGATATGCCCCGCCCTTTTGCGCGCTGGTCTGCCGGCCGGTCAGCCCTCTTCCCCCTCCATGGCGGAGAGGACGAGCTGGTAGATGTCCGGCCGGCGCTTTTTTAAATTGAGGGGGCGCAGGTCGGGCCCGGTCCAGCCGTGGGTGGTGCTGCCGGTGTTGATGGGCCGCTCCTCCCCCTCCTTAAAAATCTGGTAGGCAAAGACCACCCGGGCCGGGGTCAGGCGTTCGACCCAGACCTCGACACAGAGGCGGTCCTCGTAGGTGCAACTGCCCTTGAAGTGGCACTCCAGGGCGCTCAAGGGGGTGAGGACCCCCTCCTCCTCCATCTGGGAGTAGGGGAGGCCCAGGGCGGCCACAAACTCGCTGCGGGCTTGCTCATACCAGATGGGGTAGACCGAGTGGTGGGCAATGCCCATCCGGTCGGTCTCGGCGTAGCGAACGGCGATTTGGGTGCGATAGCGCACAGGCAACTCCTCCTCTACTGTTGGCCGGCAGGGGCGCCGGCCGGCCCTCCGCCCGCCTCCCCCTCGGGGGGAAGGCGGGTGATGCGCACCAGGGCGATGCGCCGCTCCTCGACCCGGGCCACCTGGAAGTGGTAGCCCCCGCAGTCGACAAAGGGGGTCTCCCCGTCGTCGGGGATGAAGCCCAGCCGGTCGGTGAGAAAGCCCGCCACCGTGTCGTAGAGCGAGTCGTCGTAGTCGATCTCGATGCCCAGCTCCTCGCAGAGGTCGTCGAGATCGGTGGAGCCGTCCACCAGGTAGGCGTCCTCCCCCTCCCGGCGGATCTCCTCCTCCTCGCGGTCGTACTCGTCCTGGATGTTGCCGACGATCGACTCCAGGATGTCCTCCATCGAGACCAGCCCGGCGGTGCCGCCGTACTCGTCCACCACGATGGCCAGCTGGGCGTGTTTTTGGGTGAGGGACTGAAAGAGGTCGCGGCACTTGACCGAGCCGGGCACGTAGGGCACCGGGCGGACATAGTCGGCGGCCCGCTGCCCGGCGGCGTCGTTTTTCTCGACCAGGGGGAGCAGGTCCTTGACCATCACCACCCCGACGATGTTGTCCAGGTCGCCGTCGTAGACGGGGATGCGGGAAAAACCGGAGCGAATGGCCGCCTCCACCAGGTCGTGAACGGTGGCCGTCCGCTCCACCGCCTCGATTTCGGTGCGGTGGGTCATGATGTCCTCGGCGGTGGTGTCGTCAAACTCGAAGATGTTGGCGATCATGTCCTTCTGGCTCTGCTCGATGACCCCGGTCTCGCCCCCCTCGTCCACCATCATCAAAATCTCCTCTTCGGTGACCGTCTCGGCCCCCTTGGGGGTCCTGGCGCCAAAGAGGGCGGCCAGGGCCCGCCCCAGACCGGCGGCCAACAGCCCCAGGGGGAGGGCCAGCAGCGAGAGCAGCCGGTAGACCGGCAGCAACCCCCTGGCGCAGGCGCGGCTGTACCGCTGCCCCAGGGCGGCGGGGAAGAAGCGGCAGAGGGCGGCGAAGAGGGCGCTCCAGACAAGGGCGGCCCCCAGCAGCCAGACCGGGGCAAACCAGGCCCCGCCACCGGTCACTGCCTCCAGCGCCCGCTGGGCGGGGCGGGCGGCGGCCAGGGCGGCCAGCAGCCCCCCAAAGCCCAGGGCCAGGGTGCCGGTGAGCACCGCCGCCTCCGTCCGGTGGGGGGCGCGCATCAGCCGGGCCAGGGCCGCGTCGGCGCCGGTGAGGTCGGTCTGTTTGCGCAGCCGGTCATCCCAGTCGGCGAGGGCGCCGTGGTAAAAGGCGGTGAGCAGGGCCGCCCCCAGCGCACAGCCAAGGGCGAGAAATAGCCAACAAGTCCCGTCAGGGTCCATTCTGTTTTATCCTCCTCTATGAGCGCCCTCGGCGGTAGCCCGCCGGGGCGGTGATCGCGTTTCCCCGCCCCCTTTCGCGCGGCGGGGCGGGCTCCCTCTCAATTTGTGTGGATTTTTCGCCGCGGCAAAAAAGGGGGGAGCGAGAGCATTTTTGGCAAGATATATATCTTTTATCATACCGGCATCGGCCGCCCTTGTCAAACGGGGGCGAGCGCCGGGAAAAAAGCCTGTCCCGCCGCCCCACAGGTGGAATTTTCTTTTTCCGCCGGGGGGAAGATTTGTCCCGCTTTTCCTTTACAATAGGGGATAAACGTGTTAGAATTTTGAAGTAAAGAGGGGAGAAAATTCCCCTTCTTTTGCCCGCCAAAACAATAGCTTCCGCAGAAGAAGGCCTTCTCCGGCCTTTTCGTCGCGCTCTTTTGCGCCTTTGCGAGGGGCCAGGGCCGGGCGCAGCGCATCTGCGCACTTGTCCGGGCCGGGCGGCCCAGCGGGCGTGCCCCAGCAAGCAAAGAGGTTCTCTTTAATCAAAAGGAGGAAACACAATGGCAAGAAAAATGAAGACCATGGACGGCAACAATGCCGCCGCGTATGTGTCCTATGCGTTCACAGAAGTGGCTGGCATTTACCCCATCACCCCGTCCAGCCCCATGGCCGACTACGTTGACCAGTGGTCTGCCCAGGGCCAGAAGAACATCTTCGGCGACACCGTCAAGGTCGTTGAGATGCAGTCGGAGGCCGGCGCTTCCGGCACCGTGCACGGCTCGCTGAACGCGGGTGCGCTGACCACCACCTACACCGCCTCGCAGGGCCTGCTGCTGATGATCCCCAACATGTACAAGATCGCCGGCGAGCTGCTGCCCGCCGTCTTCCACGTGTCTGCCCGCACCGTGGCGTCCCACGCGCTGAACATCTTCGGCGACCACTCCGACGTCTACGCCTGCCGCCAGACCGGGTTTGCCATGCTGGCCGAGACCAACCCCCAGGAGGTCATGGACCTGGGCGCTGTCGCCCATCTGGCCGCCATCAAGGGCCGGGTCCCCTTCATCAACTTCTTTGACGGGTTCCGCACCTCCCATGAGATCCAGAAGATCGCCATCTGGGACTACGAGGACCTGAAGGACATGGTGGACATGGACGCCGTGGCCGCCTTCCGCCAGCGCGCCCTCAACCCCGAGCATCCCACCATGCGCGGTTCCCACGAGAACGGCGACATCTTCTTCCAGCACCGCGAGGCCTGCAACAGCTACTACGACGCCATCCCCGAGGTGGTCGAGGAGTACATGGGCAAGGTCAACGAGAAGCTGGGCACCAACTACCACCTGTTCGACTACTACGGCGACCCCGCTGCCGAGCGCGTCATCATCGCCATGGGCTCCATCTGCGACGTGGCGGAAGAGGTCATCGACTACCTCTGCGCCAAGGGCGAGAAGGTCGGCCTGGTAAAGGTCCGCCTCTACCGGCCCTTCTCCGCCAAGCACCTGCTGGCCGCCATCCCCGAGACCGCGACCAAGATCGCCGTTCTCGACCGCACCAAAGAGCCCGGCGCCTACGCCGAGCCCCTGCACCTGGACGTCATGAGCGCCATGGCCGAGGCCGGCCGCAAGGCCACCATCGTCGGCGGCCGCTACGGTCTGGGCTCCAAGGACACCACCCCGGCCAGCGTCTTCGCCGTCTATGAGGAGCTGTCCAAGGACGCCCCCAAGGCCCGCTTCACCATCGGCATCAACGACGATGTGACCCACCTGTCCCTGCCCGAGCACGAGGCCCCCAACACCGCGGCTGAGGGCACCATCGAGTGCAAGTTCTGGGGTCTGGGCGGCGACGGCACCGTCGGCGCCAACAAGAACTCCATCAAGATCATCGGCGACCACACCGACAAATACGTGCAGGCGTACTTCCAGTACGACTCCAAGAAGACCGGCGGCGTGACCATCTCCCACCTGCGCTTCGGCGACAAGCCCATCAAGAGCCCCTACTACATCAACAAGGCCGACTTTGTGGCCTGCCACAACCCCTCCTACGTCATCAAGGGCTACAAGATGGTGCGGGACGTGAAGCCCGGCGGCGTCTTCCTGATCAACTGCCAGTGGGACTTCGACGAGCTCAACCAGCACATGCCCGCCGAGGCCAAGCGCTACATCGCCAAGAACAACATCCAGCTCTACACCATCAACGCCATCGACAAGGCCATTGAGATCGGGCTGGGCAAGCGCACCAACACCATCCTGCAGTCGGCCTTCTTCGCCCTGGCCGGCGTTCTGCCCAAAGAGGACGCCATCACCTACATGAAGGACGCCGCCACCCGCAGCTTCTCCAAGAAGGGCGAGGCCATCGTTAAGATGAACCACGACGCCATCGACGCCGGGTTTGACTACTACGTGAAGATCGACGTGCCCGCCGACTGGGCCGACGCCGCCGACGCGGTGGACGAGACCGTTCTCGCCGGCACCAACGGCAAGCTGGTCAACATGGTGAAGAACATCCTCCAGCCCGTTGGCAAGATGGACGGCGACAGCCTGCCGGTCTCCGCCTTCGTGGAGCACGCCGACGGCACCTTCGAGCAGGGCGCTTCCGCCTACGAGAAACGCGGCGTGGCCGTGACCGTTCCCCAGTGGGATGCGGACAAGTGCATTCAGTGCAACCGCTGCGCCTATGTCTGCCCCCACGCCACCATCCGCCCCTTCGCCCTGAACGAGGATGAGGTGAAAGCCGCTCCCGCCGGGCTCAAGAGCGCCAAGATGGTCGGCAAGGGAATGGAGAACTACCAGTTCACCATGTCCGTCTCCCCCATGGACTGCATGGGCTGTGGCGTCTGTGTCGGCGTCTGCCCGGCCAAGGAGAAAGCCCTGACCATGGTCGCTCAGGAGAGCCAGATCGACCAGCAGCCTGTGTTTGACTACCTGGTGGAGAAAGTCGGCAAGAAAGAGGGCATGCCCGCTGCCGAGACCGTCAAGGGCAGCCAGTTCGAGAAACCGCTGCTGGAGTTCTCCGGCTCCTGCGCCGGCTGTGCCGAGACCTCTTACGCCCGCCTGATCACCCAGCTGTTTGGCGACCGGATGTACATCTCCAACGCCACCGGCTGTTCCTCCATCTGGGGCGGCCCCGCTGCCACCTCCCCCTACACCGTGAACAAAGAGGGGCACGGTCCCGCCTGGGCCAACTCCCTGTTTGAGGACAATGCCGAGCACGGCTTTGGCCTCTACCTGGGCCAGAAGGCCATCCGCGAGAGCCTGATCGCCAAGGTCGCCGAGATGGCTGCCAACAGCGAGGACGAGGGCTTCAAGGCCGCTGCCAAGGCTTACCTGGACAGCAAGGACAACGGCAAGGCCAACAAGGCCGCTACCGCCGCCCTGATCGCCGAGCTGGAGAAACACCCCACCTGCCCCGACTGCCAGGACATCCTGAAGAAGAAAGAGTACCTGGCCAAGAAGTCGGTTTGGGCCTTTGGCGGCGACGGCTGGGCCTACGACATCGGCTTCGGCGGCGTTGACCACGTGCTGGCTTCCGGTGAGGACATCAACATCATGGTGTTCGACACCGAGGTCTACTCCAACACCGGCGGCCAGGCCTCCAAGGCCTCTCAGATCGGCCAGGTGGCCCAGTTTGCCGCTGCCGGCAAGGCCATCGCCAAGAAGAGCCTGGCGGAGATCGCCATGTCCTACGGCTACATCTACGTGGCGCAGATCGCCATGGGCGCCGACATGAACCAGACCATCAAAGCCCTGGCCGAGGCCGAGGCTTACCCCGGCCCCTCGCTGGTCATCGGCTACGCCCCCTGCGAGATGCACTCCATCAAGGGTGGCATGGTCAACTGCCAGGCCGAGATGAAGAAGGCTGTGGACTGCGGCTACTGGAACATGTTCCGCTTCAACCCCGCTCTCAAAGAGCAGGGCAAGAACCCCTTCATCCTGGACAGCAAGGCCCCGACCACCGATTACAAGGAGTTCATCATGAACGAGGCCCGTTACTCCTCCCTGACCCGCTCCTTCCCCGAGCGCGCCGAGAAGCTGTTTGAAGAGGCCGCGGAGAACGCCATCAAGCGGTACAACCACCTGCTGAACCTGCAGAAGATGTACGAGGCCGAGTAGGCTCACCAAAGCTACATAGACTGCTAAAAAAGAGAGCTGCCGAGAGGCAGCTCTCTTTTTGTGCCAGTGGGCGGGGCAGAGGGGGGCACTGCTCCCGGGCGACGGCGGCGAGAAAGCCCTCCAGCTCCCGGCGCTCCTCTGCCGACAGCTTTTCTCCTCCCGCCGGCACCGCCTGGCTGCCCAGCCGCTCGGAATAGGGCGCGCGTTCGCTCCCCCCAGTATTAGAAGGCGCGCCAGCGATTTTCCACGCCCAGTTCCGCTATGGCCTGGATCACAGCGCCTGCCGAAGAAGTGCTCCCGCACACCCGAATACAGGAGACTTGCCTGGCCTCCTCCTCGCCCTTTGAAACTCCTCTGCCCCGCCAAGGACTGCCGCAAAAAAGGTGGCAACCAGAGACGTCGAAATTCCCCCGAATAAAATCTCCTCTTAAAAAGCAAAGGGCGGCGGCGAGATGGGGGTCACCATTCCCGCGCCGCCGGCGGACGAGGCTCGCTTTTGCAAGGTTGAATGCTCACAGGGCGCGCACATGGAAAGAGGGCACAGCAGAGGCAATCCTCTGCCTGTTCATCCTGGCGCGGCTCGACAGCAGGAATCCCTGCAAAGTCTTCTCTTTCCTCTTTGCCAAAATAGAGCCTACAAGTGTACATTCTCCGTCCCCCTCTCCGCGCTGTATTGTTAAAGGCAAAATGCCGCGTCTCTGTTGGCAACCGCCAGTGCCCAGTTGATGAACCCGTGATTTTTGTAAGGGCGCACGTTTCCGTTCGCCTCCCCCTTTTCCCAAAACGGCGCAGAGCTGGGGAGGCGATGTTCTCTCTTTGGGGACGTCGGTGTCAGCCCTCTTTTTCTGCAAATATTTATGCCCTTTGGACGGGAGCCCTCCCTTTGCGGGGCGGATGCTCAAGGAAAGAGCGGCAGAAGGGGGCGCGAGTTGGGGAAGAGGAGGGCGAGCCGGAGAGGAGGAGGACAGGCGAAAGAGCGCGAAAGCGAGCCGAGGGCGACAGGAGCAACCCGAAAAATAGGAAAACAGGCCGGGAATGAGGAGAGCAGCCCGGGGAAGGGGAGGGAGTGATGAGAGGAGAGCAGGCCAGAAAAGAAGTAAGCAGACTAGAAGAAAAAGAGAGCAATTTAAAAGGAGGGAACGCGGGGCTTAGAGAGAAAAGAGCCCACCGGCCAAGCCGGGATAAGGCGGAGTAAGACAGGGAAGGCGGAACGGCGCATTTTTTCCTCCCCGCCGGTCTGAACGGGGGGCAAAACGGCCATCCTCCCTATTAGAAGAGAGCCACACCCCAAAGGGTGCGGCCCGCAAAAGGAGGAACCAATATGGCGAGAAAAACCATGACCATGGACGGGAACACCGCCGCGGCCTATGCGGCCTACCCCTTTACTGAGGTGGCGGCCATCTACCCCATCACCCCCTCGTCACCCATGGCGGAGGTGACCGACCGCTGGGCCGCCGAGGGGCGGGAGAACTTTTTTGACCAGCCGGTGCGGGTGGTGGAGATGCAGGCAGAGGGGGGCGCCGCCGGGGCGGTGCACGGCTCCCTGGCGGCGGGGGCACTGACGGCCACCTACACCGCCTCCCAGGGGCTGCTGCTGATGCTGCCCAACCTCTACAAGATGGCGGGAGAACTGCTGCCGGGGGTGATCCACGTGTCTGCCCGGGCGGTGGCCAGCCACGCCCTCTCCATCTTCGGCGACCACTCGGACATCTACGCCTGCCGCCAGACCGGGGCGGCCATGCTCTGCGCCCAGAACCCCCAGGAGGTGATGGACCTGGCGGCGGTGGCCCACCTCTCGGCCATTGCCGGGCGGGTGCCGGTGATCCACTTCTTTGACGGGTTTCGCACCTCCCACGAGATCCAGAAGGTGGCCGTCTGGGAGCGGGAGACCCTGCGGGAGATGGTGGACTGGGAGGCGGTGGACGCCTTTCGCCGCCGGGCCCTCAACCCCGAGCGGCCGGTGCTGCGGGGAAGCGCCCAGAACCCCGACGTCTTCTTCCAAAACAGGGAGGCGTCCAACCCCTTTTACGACGCCTTCCCCCAGGTGGTGGAGGCGCAGATGGAAAAGGTCAACCGGGCCGCGGGCACCGACTACCACCTCTTTGACTACTACGGCGCCCCTGACGCCGAGCAGGTCATCGTGGCCATGGGCTCGGTCTGCGACACCGCCGAGGAGACGGTGGACTACCTGAACGCCCAGGGGGAAAAGACCGGGGTGGTGAAGGTGCGGCTCTACCGCCCCTTCTGCCCCGACCGGCTGGTGGCAGCCATCCCGGAGACGGTGAAGGCCATTTCGGTGCTGGACCGCACCAAGGAGCCCGGTTCGGTGGGGGAGCCCCTCTGGCTGGACGTGGCCGCCGCCCTGCGGGAAAGCCCCTTTGCCCACATCCCCCTCTACTCGGGGCGCTACGGCCTGGGCTCCAAGGACACCACCCCCGGGCAGATCGCCGCCGTGTTCGCCAACGGCAAGCGGGGGGAAAAGCCCCGCTTCACCATCGGCATTGAGGACGACGTGACCCACCTCTCCCTCCGGGAGATCGAACTGCCCGACACCACTCCCCAGGGGACGGTCAACTGCAAGTTCTGGGGGCTGGGCTCCGACGGGACGGTGGGGGCCAACAAAAATGCCATCAAAATCATCGGCGACCACACCGACCTGCGGGTGCAGGCCTATTTCAGCTACGACTCCAAGAAATCGGGCGGGCTGACCATCTCCAACCTGCGCTTCGGCAAGGCGCCCATCAAGTCCACCTATCTGGTGCGCAAGGCGGATTTTGTGGCCTGCCACAACCCCGCCTACCTGGGCCGCTACCCCATGGTGGAGGACCTGGCGGATGGGGGGACCTTCCTCCTCAACTGCAGCTGGGGCCCCGAGGAGTTGGAGCGCCACCTGCCCGCCGCCGACCGGCGGTATATGGCCGCGCACAACATCGCCCTCTACACCATCGACGGGGTGAAGATCGCCCGGGAAATCGGCCTAGGGGGGCGGATCAACACCATCCTGCAGGCGGCCTTTTTCAAGCTGACCGAAATCATCCCCGCCGAGGAGGCCATCGGCTACATGAAGGCCGCTGCCGAGGCCTCATACGGCCGCAAGGGGGAACAGGTGGTGGCCATGAACCAGGCGGCCATCGACCAGGGCTTTGCTGCGGTGCGCCGCGTCGAGGTTCCCGCCCACTGGGCACAGGCCGCAGGGGAGGAGAGGGACCAAAACAGCCACCACGCCGGGGCGGAGATGGAGCGCTACCTGCGGGACATCCAAGACCCCATTGCCGCCCAGCGGGGGGATTCCCTGCCGGTGTCGGCCTTCTTCGGACGGGAGGACGGCGCCCTGCCTCAGGGGTCGGCCGCCTTTGAAAAGCGGGGGATCGCGGTGGACGTCTCCACCTGGGTGCCGGAAAACTGCATCCAGTGCAACTTCTGCTCCTACGTCTGCCCCCACGCCGTCATCCGCCCGGCGGTGATGAGCACCCAGGAGCTGGAAGCGGCCCCCGAGGGGATGGAGGCGGTGCCCATGACGGGGATGCCGGGGCTCTCCTTTGCGGTGACCATCTCCCAGCTGGACTGCACCGGCTGCGGCTCCTGCGCCAACGTCTGCCCCGGCAAAAAGGGGGAGAAGGCGCTGGTGATGCGCCCCCTGGACAGCCAGCGGGAAAAGCAGCCCTATTTCGACTACGGGCAGGAGCTGTCCCCCAAGCCGGAGGTGCTGGAGAAGTTTAAGCCCACCACCGTCAAGGGCAGCCAGTTCCGGCGCCCTCTGCTGGAGTTTTCGGGGGCCTGTGGCGGCTGTGGGGAGACCCCCTACGCCAAGCTGGTGACCCAGCTCTTCGGGGAGCGGATGGTGATCGCCAATGCCACCGGCTGCTCCTCCATCTGGGGCGGCAGCTATCCCGCCACCCCCTACACCGTGACCGAGGAGGGGCGGGGCCCGGCCTGGGCCAACTCCCTCTTTGAGGACAACGCCGAATTCGGCTACGGCATCTACCTGGCCCTGGACACGGTGCGCCGCCGCCAGATCAGCCGGGTGGAGCAGTTGCGGCAGCAGGCCGCCGGACCGCTGGCAGAGGCCTGCGAGCGCTATCTGTCCACCCTGGAGCAGGGGGCGGAAAACGCGGCCGCGGCCCGCGCCCTGCAAAAGGCCCTGCAGGGGGAGGAGAGCGAACTGGCCAAGGCCATTTTGGCCGAGGGGGATTTTCTGGGCAAAAAGTCCTGCTGGGCCTTTGGCGGCGACGGCTGGGCCTACGACATCGGCTTCGGGGGGCTGGACCACCTGCTGGCCTCCGGCGCGGATGTAAATGTGCTGGTCTTTGACACCGAGGTCTATTCCAACACCGGCGGCCAGGCCTCCAAGGCGACCCCCACCGGGGCGGTGGCCCAGTTTGCCGCCGCTGGAAAAGAGGCCCAGAAAAAGGATCTGGCGGCCATGGCCATGAGCTACGGCAGCGTCTACGTGGCCCAGGTGGGGATGGGGGCCGACTACAACCAGTGCGTCAAGGCCCTGGTGGAGGCGGAGAGTTACCCCGGCCCCTCGCTGGTCATCTGCTACGCCCCCTGTATCAGCCACGGCATCAAGGGCGGGCTGGTGAACGCCCAGAGCGAAATCAAGCGGGCGGTGGAGACCGGGTACTGGCAGCTGTTTCGCTTTGACCCCCGCCGGCGGGCGGCGGGGGAGAACCCCTTCGCGCTCGACAGCAAGGAGCCGACCCTCACCTACCGCGACTTTTTGGAGGGGGAGATCCGCTACACTGCCCTGCAAAAAGTCTTTCCCGAGCGGGCGGAGGCCCTGTTTGAGCGGGCCGGGGCAGCCGCCGGGGAGAAATACCGCCGCCTGCTGGGGCTGCGAGAGCTCTATGCGCCCAAAAACTAAACCGTCTTTCCCGACAGAGGGAGCTGCGCTGACCGGCGCAGCTCCCTCTGCTTTTGGGAGAAAACAGAGGCCAGACTACAATAAAAAAAATTTATTGTTCCCCTTTTTTTCTTGATCGTATCTCGACATTTTCTGTTCTATATGTTGAGAGCGCGTCTCTTTTCTCCACCCATCAAGTACAATAAAAGGGAAGGGGCTTTGGGTTTTCCCGCCGGGTATTCTTTTCCACCAGAAGTGCGGTAGAGCTTATTTTGACACCATTCGACAAAACCTGCTAGACAGATTACATCATTTCTTAAAACGGGCGAAAGGGGAAAAGCACACTTCTCACAAGGTGAACGCATAGTTCGTGGTAAAGGCGGAAAAACAAATATAAACTTCCTTTATAGGGGAGGTCGTCGTTTTGTCTTTGAAATCTGCCTTTTCGACCCAAATCCTGCACGCCCGCAGCGAGCGACGCCTCACCCAGGCGCAGGTCGCAGAGGCCGTTTGCATCTCTGTGCGGTGGTACCAAAAAATTGAAAAGGGGATCGCCCTTCCCAACTCTGAAATCCTGCTTCGGCTGATTCTGTTTTTGCAACTCGACGTCGAGGTGTTCCGGGAGGAGGTGGGTTTGCGTGTTCCAGTACGCAGTGGTCAAAGAGACCCTACAACACTGTGAAATCGGTCCCTACACCGGCTACGGCATCCGGGCGATGAAGGTCTCTTCCAGTGGGAGCGAGGAGGTGGCCTTTGTCTCGGACGTCTCCTGTGAGCAGGCGTTCGTCGAGCAGTTGGCCGCGCTCTGCACCCAGTTGCAGCTGTACCCCTGTCATCTGTATGACGTCGTGCTCGACGCCATCTCCTGACCGGCCGATCTCTCCCTTTCCCTGGCAGGTTCTGCCGGGGTCTTTTTATTTTCTGCGCGGGGGCACAGCGGCAAATCGGGGAAAAATATCGGCCCCACGCGGGTGAAAATCGGGGCGGCTGTGGTATACTGGTAGGGTAAGACGATCTGCTGGAAGGGGGCGATTTGACTGAACCTGCTGCATCTTCGCTATGCGCTCGAGGTGGAGAAGACCGGCTCCATGACCCAGGCAGCCGACAACCTCTACACCACCCAGCCCAACTTGAGCAAAGCCGTGAAAAAGTTGGAGGCCGACCTGGGGATGGCCATCTTCAAGCGCACCCCCAAAGGGCTGCTCCCCACCAAGCAGGGGGCCGATTTCTTGGAGCGGGCCCGCTCGATTTTGGAACAGGTGGACCAGTTGGAGGCCCGCTACCGCCCGGGGGAGACCGAGCGCATCTCCTTTAGCGTAGCAGTGCCCCGGGCCAGCTATATCACCCACGCCTTCACCAAGTTCGTCCACTCCCTGGGGAGCACCGGGGGGATGGAGATCGACTTCAAAGAGACCGGTTCCCTGGACGCCGTCGGCTGTGTGGCGGGGCGGGACTACCGGCTGGGCATCCTGCGCACCTCGCCGGAGCAGGAGCAGTACTTTCTCCGCCTGCTCTACGAGCGGGAACTGCAGCACCACCTCCTCTGGGAGTTTGAACCCCTGCTCCTCCTCTCCCAGGACCACCCGCTGGCCCGGCAGGAGACCATCTACGAGCGGGATCTGGCCTCCTCCATCCTGCTGGAACACGGGGACTTGAGCCACCCCACCGCCGTCCGGTCGGCGGGAAGGGAGGGGGAGCCCCTCCCCGCGCGGCGGATCGCCCTCTACGAGCGGGGGAGCCAGTTTGACCTGCTGCAGGCCGTCCCCTCCTCCTACATCTGGGCCTCCCCCGTCCCCCAGGATGTGCTGTCCCGCTGCCGCCTGGTGCAGCGGCGCTGCCACCGCAAGAGTGAGCGCTACAAGGACCTGATCGTCTACGCCAAGGGCTACCGCTTCAGCGAGTTGGACCGCGCCTTTATCGCCAAGCTCACCGCCACCATCCGGGAGCTGGGGGAGACCGAATACCACTGAAAAAGAGAGACAGGCCTCGGCGGAGCGCGCCGGGGCCTTTTTGCACCCCGGGCCTATGCACCGGAAGGCATACCGCCATGCCACGAATTCATTTCCCATTTGAGGGGCGGAGTGTTAAACTATTAACGAAGCGAGAAAGGGGCGGCCGGGAGCAGGCCATCACCCCTGGCCACCCCTCTTCCTTGCTTTTAACCAACCAATTTGATCCACCTATTTCAAGGAGGTATTTTTTATGGCACGGTTTACACTGCCCCGGGACCTGTATCACGGAAAAGGCGCTCTGGAAGAGCTGAAAAACCTGAAGGGAAACAAGGCCATCGTCGTGGTCGGCGGCGGCTCCATGAAGCGCTTCGGCTTTTTGGACAGGGCGGTCTCCTACCTGAACGAGGCCGGGATGGAGGTCAAGCTCTTTGAGGGCGTCGAGCCCGACCCCTCGGTGGAGACGGTGATGAAGGGCGCCGCCATGATGCGGGAGTTTGAGCCCGACTGGATCGTCGCCATGGGCGGCGGTTCCCCCATCGACGCCGCCAAGGCCATGTGGGCCTTTTACGAGTACCCCGAGATCACCTTCGAGGACCTGATCACCCCCTTCTCCTTCCCCACCCTGCGGCAGAAAGCGCATTTCTGCGCCATTCCCTCCACCTCCGGCACCGCCACTGAGGTGACCGCCTTCGCCGTCATCACCGACTACCAGAAGGGGATCAAATACCCCCTGGCCGACTTCAACATCACCCCCGACGTGGCCATCGTCGACCCGGATCTGGCCGAGACCATGCCCCAGAAGTTGACCGCCCACACCGGGATGGACGCCATGACCCACGCCATTGAGGCCTACGTCTCCACCCTGCACTGCAACTACACCGACCCCCTGGCCCTGCACGCCATCAAGATGATCCACGAGGACCTGAAAAAGTCCTACGACGGCGACATGGAAGCCCGCGATCGGATGCACGACGCCCAGTGCCTGGCCGGGATGGCCTTCTCCAACGCCCTGCTGGGGATCGTCCACTCCATGGCCCACAAGACCGGTGCGGCCTACAGCGGCGGCCACATCGTCCACGGCTGCGCCAACGCCATGTACCTGCCCAAGGTCATCAAGTACAACGCCAAAAACCCCGAGGCCTGCGCCCGCTACGCCGAGATCGCCCGCTTCATCGGCCTGCAGGGGGAGAGCGACTGCGCCCTGACCGACGCCCTGATCGCCGAGCTGAAGGCCATGAACGCCTCTCTGAACATCCCCACCTGCATCAAGGACTACGAGGGCGGCATCATCGACGAGAAGGAGTTTAACGACAAGCTGGCCGACGTGGCGGCCCTGGCCATCAGCGACGCCTGCACCGGGTCCAACCCCCGCATCCCCACCCAGGAGGAGATGGAGAAGCTGCTGAAGGCCTGCTACTACGATTTGGAGATCGACTTCTAACAACTGCACACAGAAAAAGGGCGGCCCCTCGGCGGGGCGCGCGCTGGCGCGAGGGGGGCTTGGCAAAAGTCCCCCTCGCCTGCTGCCTCAGAGGGCCGCACCTTGTTTTTTTGCCGATATCGTGTATAGTATTAGAAGTGAGAAGAGCCAACCAATCTGCCGCGCCCGGCCAACTGCCGGGGCCCGCGAAAGGAGCAGCGACACACCTATGTACAAAATTGTCAAAAAAGAGGTGCTCAACCCCACCGTCACCCGGATGGAGATCGACGCGCCGCTGGTGGCGAAAAAGGCCCAGCCGGGCCAGTTCATCATCCTGCGGGTGGACGCCGAAGGGGAGCGCATCCCCCTGACGGTCGCCGACTACGACCGCGAAAAGGGGACGGTCACCATCATCTTTCAGATCGTGGGGGCCACCACCGAAAAGCTGAACCACCTGGAAGAGGGCGAGTGCCTGCAGGACTTTGTGGGCCCCCTGGGCACCCCCTCCCACACCGACGGGCTGCACAAGGTCGCCGTCATCGGCGGCGGGGTGGGCTGCGCCATCGCCTACCCGATCGCCAAGAAACTGCACCAGCAGGGGGCGGAGGTCCACTCGGTGGTGGGCTTTCGCAACACCGACCTGGTGATTTTGCAGGAGGAGTTCGAGGCGGTCAGCGACAAGCTGGTCATCATGACCGACGACGGCTCCAGCGGCCGCAAGGGGCTGGTGACCGACGCCCTGAAAGAGCTCATCGAGAGCGGGGAGCAGTATGACGAGGTCATCGCCATCGGCCCCCTGGTGATGATGAAGTTCGTCGCCGCCCTCACCAAAGGCTACGGCATCAAGACGGTGGTGAGCATGAACCCCATCATGATCGACGGCACCGGGATGTGCGGCGGCTGCCGGCTGACGGTGGGCGGCGAGACCAAGTTCGCCTGCGTGGACGGGCCCGACTTTGACGGCCACCTGGTGGACTTTGACGAGGCCATCGAGCGCTCGAGCATGTACCGCGATTTTGAGAAGCAGGCCCGGGAAGAGACCTGCAACCTGTTTGCCAAGGAGGTGCAGTGACCGTGCCCAACATGTCTTTAAAGAAAAATGAAATGCCCTCCCAGGCGCCCGACGTGCGCAACAAAAACTTCTTGGAGGTGGCCCTGGGCTACACCGAGGAGCAGGCCGTGGACGAGGCCAATCGCTGCCTGCACTGCAAAAACGCCCCCTGCGTGGGCGGCTGCCCGGTGGCCATCGACATCCCCGCCTTCATCGACAAGGTGAAGGAGCGGGATTTTGAGGGGGCCTACCAGGTGATCGCCCGGCAGAGCTCCCTCCCCGCCGTCTGCGGCCGGGTCTGCCCCCAGGAGACCCAGTGCGAGGGGAAATGCGTGCGGGGCATCAAGGGGGAGCCGGTGGCCATTGGCCGGTTGGAGCGGTTTGTGGCCGACTGGCACAACAGCCACAGCGCAGAGGCGCCCCAGCGCCCCGCCCCCAACGGGCACAAGGTGGCCGTCATCGGCTCGGGCCCCTCGGGCCTGACCTGCGCCGGCGACCTGGTGAAAAAGGGCTATGACGTGACCGTGTTCGAGGCCCTCCACCTGGCCGGCGGGGTGCTGGTCTACGGCATCCCCGAGTTCCGGCTGCCCAAGGCCATCGTGCAAAAGGAGATCGACGGCCTGAAGGCCCTGGGCTGCAAGGTGGAGACCAACATGGTCATCGGCAAGGTGCTCTCCATCGACGAGCTGTTCGAGCAGGGCTTCGAGTCGGTCTTCATCGGCTCGGGCGCGGGGCTGCCCCGGTTCATGCGCATCCCCGGGGAAAACCTGAAGGGGGTCTACTCGGCCAACGAGTTCTTGACCCGGGTCAACCTGATGAAGGCCTACAAAGAGGGGGCCGACACCCCCATCGAGCACGCCAAAAAGGTGGCCGTGGTGGGCGGCGGCAACGTGGCCATGGACGCGGCCCGCTGCGCCAAGCGGCTGGGCGCCGAAGAGGTCTACATCGTCTACCGCCGCTCTGAGGTGGAGCTGCCCGCCCGCCGCGAAGAGGTGGAGCACGCCAAGGAAGAGGGCATCATCTTCAAGCTGCTGTGCAACCCGGTGCGGATCCTGCCCGACGAGAACAAGCTGGTGGGCGGCATCGAGTGCGTGGAGATGGAGCTTGGCGAGCCCGACGAGTCGGGCCGCCGCCGCCCGGTGGTAAAAGAGGGCTCGGAGTTCGTGCTGGACGTGGACTGCGTGATCATGGCCATCGGCACCTCCCCCAACCCGCTGATCAAGTCCACCACCGCAGGGCTGGAGACCCAGAAGTGGGGCGGCATCATCGCCGACGAGGAGACCGGCCTCACCTCCCGCGAGGGGGTCTACGCCGGGGGCGACGCGGTGACCGGTGCGGCCACCGTCATCCTGGCCATGGGGGCGGGCAAAAAGGCCGCCACCGCCATTGACGAGTACATACAGGGGAAAAACAGCTGAGTTTCTCCTGCAAAAAATAGGAGAGGGCGCGACTTCCTGGGAGAGGAGGCCGCGCCCTCTCTTTTTGCCGCAAAAGGGGGCAGAGAGGGGGGGGGAGGGCGCTTTTTGAGAAAAGAGGCTGGAGGGGAGCCGCCGGAAGCGCGCCCCTTTCTCCCCCAGCGGCCTCTCCTCCCCCCCGGGCCATTGACAGGCGAAGTTGGGCGGGCAGTTCAGGGGAGACCCCCACGCCGCGCGGGACCGGGTTTGCCGGAACGCCTCCTCGCCACCCCCTTCCATCGCTTCTCTCCACCCCTTCTGCCCTCCCTTGCGCCCTCCTCGCCGCCACCGGCCCGCCCAAACCGGCGCGGCCCTGTCTCTCTTTCCCATCCTCACCCGCGGGCAAAACCGGTCAAGAAAATATTGGAAACTGGATATTTTCCCTTCTGCACAAAAGGGGGAGAGAATCTTCTCTGTTTTTCGGACCGCCAGATCGGTAACAGATATTGCCCCTGTACCCCAGCAGTGATACAATATATGGTGTTATGGCCGGCCGGCGGTTTTCTGCGGGGCGGCAAAGCCCCGGATCGAAAAAAGAGGAGAGAAGCGAGATGCCAGTTTCAAAGAACGCAGAGACCGTCCTGGAGCGGCGGTATTTGATACGCGACGAGAGCGGGAAGGTGACCGAGACGGTGGAGGGCCTGTTTCACCGGGTGGCCGGCTCCATCGCCGGCGCGGACAAGCCCTATACCGGCGGCGCCTCCACCGAGGCGCTGGAAAAGGAATTCTACGAGGCGATGACCAACCTGGAGTTCCTGCCCAACTCCCCCACCCTGATGAACGCCGGGCGCCCCCTGGGCCAGCTGTCGGCCTGCTTTGTGCTGCCGGTGGCCGACTCGATGGAGGACATCTTCGAGGCGGTGAAGCAGGCGGCCCTGATCCACAAGTCGGGCGGCGGCACCGGCTTCTCCTTCTCCCGGCTGCGCCCCTGCGGCAGCGCCGTCAAGTCCACCGGCGGGGTGGCCAGCGGCCCCATCAGCTTTATGCGGGTGTTCAACATGGCCACCGAGGCGGTGAAGCAGGGCGGCACCCGGCGGGGGGCCAACATGGGGATCTTGCGGGTGGACCACCCGGACATCCTGGAGTTCATCGACTGCAAGAAGAACAACGCCGACATCACCAACTTCAACATCAGCGTGGGCATCACCGAGGAGTTTATGGCCGCGGTGATCGCCGACGGCGAGTACGACCTGGTCGACCCCTCCACCAAAAAGGTGGTGGGCTCCCTGGGGGCGAAGATGGTCTACGACAAGATCGTGGAGGGCGCCTGGAGAAACGGCGAGCCCGGCATCATCTTCCTGGACCGGCTCAACCGGGACAACGTGGTCCCCGGCCAGGGGCCGATCGAGAGCACCAACCCCTGCGGTGAACAGCCCCTGCTGCCCTACGAGAGCTGCAACCTGGGCTCCATCAACCTGGTGAAGATGCTCAAACAGGGCAAAGACAAAAACGGCTGTGAGGTGGACTGGGAGAAGCTCGAGAAGACGGTGCGCACCGCCGTCCACTTTTTGGACAACGTCATCGACGTGAACAAGTACCCCCTGGACAAGATCGACGAGACCACCAAGGCCACCCGCAAGATCGGCCTGGGGGTGATGGGCTTTGCCGACATGCTGCTGCTGCGGGGCATCTCCTACAACTCCGACGAGGGGGTAGAGGCCGCCCGGGAGATCATGTCCTTCATCAACCGGGTGGGGCACGAGGCCAGCGAGGAGCTGGCCAAACAGCGGGGCGCTTTCCCCCTGTTTGAAGAGAGCATCCTCAAAGACGGGGCGGCCCGCCGCAACGGCACCGTCACCACCATCGCCCCCACCGGCACCCTCTCCATCATCGCCGGGTGCTCTTCGGGGGTGGAGCCGGTCTTCGCCTATGTCTTTATCCGCAACGTGATGGACGGGACCGAGCTCATCGAGGTCAACCCGGTGCTCAAGCAGCTGCTGGAGGAGCGGGGCCTCTACTCCGACGAGCTGATGCGGCGCATCTCCAAGGAGGGGACCATCGCCCACATCGAGGAGATCCCCGAGGACATCCGCCGGGTGTTTGTCTGCGCCCACGACGTGACCCCTGAATACCACGTGAAGATGCAGGCCGCCTTCCAGGAGTACACCGACAACGCCGTCTCCAAGACGGTCAACTTCGGCCACACCGCCACTTTGGAGGACGTCTCCCAGGTGTACATGCTGGCCTACCGCCTGGGCTGCAAGGGCGTGACCATCTACCGCGACGGCAGCCGGGACAGCCAGGTGCTCAACATCGGCAAGGTCAACGACGGCTCCAAAGAGGAGGAGGTCCCCGCCCTGCCCACCCGTCAAATCGGGCCCCGGCCCCGGCCGGAGGTGGTCAACGGCTTCACCGAGCGGATGAAGATCGGCTGCGGCAACCTCTACATCACCGTCAACTACGACAAAGAGGGGATCGTGGAGGTATTCACCAACACCGGCAAGGCGGGGGGCTGCCCCAGCCAGTCGGAGGCCACCGCGCGCCTCACCTCCATCGCCCTGCGCTCCGGCATCTCGGCGGACGAGATCATCGACCAGCTCAAGGGGATCCGCTGCCCCTCCACCATCCGCCAGCAGGGGATGAGCTGCACCTCCTGCCCGGACGCCATCGCCAAGATCGTCAAGAAGGTGGACGACTTCTTGAAGAGCGGCGGCGCGGAGCAGGGGGCCACCATCCCCAGCTCCACCCGGCACCCGGAGGCCCCCGCCAAGCGCACCGAGACCCCCCACGCCGAAAAGGCCTGGATCGGCTACCACCTGCCCACCCACGCCCTGCGCACCTGCCCCGAGTGCGGCAGCGCCCTGGAGCATGAGGGCGGCTGCGTAACCTGCCGCAACTGCGGCTTCTCCAAGTGCGGCTGATGCCGCGGCATTTCACCGCCGGAGAAGCTGTGATGGCAACTTCGCCCCTTTCCCCCCTCTGACGGCGGGGAGAAAACCTCTGCAAAAGAAAAGCGGCCCGCGCACTCGAGAAATCGGTGCGCAGGCCGCTTTTCCCTGTAATTGGACAAGGGACGCCGGGTTTTCAACCTTTTCCACATAGCCAATGTGGATTTCTTGCCAAACGCCCTGAAAATGCCTTCTCTCTTTTCGACTCATCGCGCTGTCAAAACGCTTTTTTCATGGGCTTTTTCCCCTTTTCTCCATTTTCCCCAAACACCCAACAGGGCAGTTTTCAACACCTGTGGAAAACCCTGTTGAAAAACAAAAATTTAAAAATAGTGTTTATATATTATTCACTATATAACACAAATACAGACATATTGTTCATATATCTTAAAGATAGAAGCCATCCATCGATTGGGTCAGGAGGAAAGTATGCGCACGATTTTTCATGTGAGCGACGGGTCCAAGTGGGAACTGGCAATCAAAAATGCCATCCACATGCTCAACTACGGGAAGGACACCAAGACCGACATTGTCATTGAGTTCATGGTCAACGGACCGGCTGTCACCCCGCTGAACCTGCACGACGAGACGGGGGAGCCGATACGGACCGCCCTGCAGGACCTGGTAAAGCGGGGGGTCAATGTGGCGGTCAGCCAAAACACCCTCCGTCACCTGGGACTGGGGAACAAAGACATCCCCTCCTACGCGGTGGTGGTGCTGTCAACAGCTCTGGAACTGACCCGCAGGCAGAGCGAGGGATACGCCTACATTCGCCCCTAGGGCTACATATACGGCAGAGAGCCGCCGGACTTCGGTCCGGCGGCTCTCTTTTTTCTTTGAGTACAGCGCCCGTCTCTCCTAGTCGTAGGACTTGCAGGCCTTGATGAGCATCTCGACAAAGGCGTCGCGGTCGGTGGAGACGCACCAGTAGTTTTTCTTGCCGGGCTCCTTGTAGACCCGCATGTCCACGTAGGTAAAGCCGTAGGTGTGCTCGCCCTCGTACTCGACGGTGATGTCGCGGTGCTCCACCTGGAACATCTCGGGGGCGATGGTGTAGGCCACCGGGCAGGCGTCGTGGATGGGGCAGGCCTTCATGCCGTTTTTCTCCTGGCAGCGGTAGAAGAAGGTCAGCAGCTGGGAGACCACCTTCCCAACCTTGCCGCCCTCGGCGGCAAAGCGCTCAAACTCGGCCGGGGTGACGCAGGTCTGGTAGGTCATGTCCAGGCCGAACATGGTCACCGGCACGTCTAAATCAAAGACGTAGTGGGCGCTCTCGGCGTCCTGCCAGATATTGAACTCGGCCCCCTTGCAGGGGTAGTCCTTAAAGTCGACGGCGCGGTTGGCCCCGCCCATGACGTTGATGGCGGCCACCTTTTCCACCAGCTCGGGGTGGCAGTAAAAGAGGGTGGCGATGTTGGTCAGGGGGCCGACGGCGAGGATGGTGACCTTCTCGCTGCTCTCGCGCAGGATGTCGGCGTAGAAATCGACGAAGTTTTTGTCCAGCACCTGGGTGGTGGGGTCGGGGAGAGAGGGGCCGTCCAGCCCCGACTCGCCGTGCACCTGGGGCACCGGCACATGGGCCTTGCGCATGGGTTTGGCGCTGCCGGCCACCACCGGCACGTCGGTGCGGCCCATCAGCTCAACGGCCTTGAGGGCGTTGACGGTGACCTTCTCCAGCGTCTGGTTGCCGGCGACGGTGACAATGCCCTTGACGTCCAGCTTGTCGCTGGCCAGGGCCAGGGCCAGGGCGATAAAGTCGTCGTGGCCCGGATCGCAATCAATGATGACAGGAATCTTGCTCATGTTCGTTTTCCCTCCCGTTTATTTGTAGAATTTGACCATGTCCACGCACAGCTGCATGTACTTCTCCATATCCACGTCCTGGATGTCGTTGCAGTTGTGGGGGGCCTCTTCGCTGATGACGTAGTTGGGCAGGGTGGCGCCGTAGCCGCCCATCTTGCTCTGGCACTCCATGTCGATGTGGCAGGGCTTGTAGGTGACCATGTCGGGGTCGATGAGCATCAGGAAGGGGATGGCGTCGTGGATGATGCTGGAGAGTTTGCCGTTGCGGTCGGGCTTGACGTCCTTGTAGCCCTCCACCAGCCCGGCGAGCACGTCGCTGACCCGGCTCTCCATCTGGGAGAGCTCGGCCAGAAAGTCCAGGGGCAGGCCGGTTTTGAGGGTGACGTTGAGGCCGGCCATGTTGACCAACAGGCCGGATTTGAAGACGATGTCGGCGGCGTGCACATCCACCAGGATGTTGAACTCGGCCGTGGGATTGGCGTTGCCGGTGGTGGTGGACCCGCCCATGATGTAAAAGCCCCCTATCATCTTGGGCAGCTCGGGGTATTTGAGGAGGGCGATGGCGATGTTGGTCAGGGGGCCGGTGGCGACGATGACCAGTTCGCCCTTGCACTCGACTGCCTTTTCATAGATAAAGTCCCAGGCGGGCTTGGGGTAGACCGGGTTTTTGGCCGGGGGCAGGGTGACCGGGCCCAGGCCGTTGACGCCGTGGGTGCCGGAGGCGGGGCGATAGATGTCGTAGGAGAGGAGGGGCTTCTCGGCCCCGTAGGCCACCGGGCAGTTGATGCCCAGGTACTCGGACAGGTCGCGGGCGTTGCGCCGGGTGTGTTTGGCCTCGACATTGCCGGCCACCGGGGTGATGCCCAGGATGTCGAACTTCTGGGTGGAGTGGGCCAGCATGATGGCGATGGCGTCGTCAATGCCGGGGTCACAGTCGATGATAATGGGGATTTTCTTGGTGTTTTCCATGACTTCGGATACCTCCATCTTCTATTTTGATACGGCGTTTTGCACATAGATCCGCATATTACAAAATCATTGTACTCTACCCCCCGGGGGTTGGCAAATAGAAGTTTTCCCCCTTTTTCTGTGAGATGTGAACAATTTCCAGGGGCTAAACTTTGCCCTGTTATCGCGAAAAAGCGAATGACCATAAAAAGAGCCGACCCATTCGGGCCGGCTGAAAGGATGTGTTTCAGGGCAAAACGGCGGGCAGAGCGCCCGCTGTCGGGCGTCAGAAAAACCGCAGCTGGTCGTCTACCAGCGAGACGGCCTCCCTCTTGGCGACCTGGTCGCCCGGGGCAAGGGAGGAGCAGAGCAGGGGGCTGTACTCGTCGTAGCGCTCGTACCGGCGCAGGGCCGACTGGCCGCCCCCGCCGGCGTAACAGTAGCGGCAGCCGTTCAGGCAGCTGTCGTAGACGCCCACATCCACGCTCTCACAGCAGCCGCAGCCGGGGCGCTGTCCCCGGTCGGGCAGGTGGCGCAGGGGGATGCCGGAGATGGCGGTCAGTCGACCCGCGTCCACACAGCGGCCGTGGGAGATGCCCCATTGGGAGAGGTCGACGCTCTCGCAGCAGGTGGAGAGGGCAAAGCCGCAGGCGGCGGCCGTCTCCGAAAAAGCGGGGGCCAGCTGCTCGATTTCTGCCCGGTTGGGGGCCCGCAGCCCCAGGTCGCGGCCGGCGCGGCCGGTCTTTTGATAGGAGTCGAGAAAGCTGATGACACAGCTGTCGGCGGCCCCGGCCAGCCGGCGGGCCATGGCGTCAAAGGAGCGCAGGTGGTAGGCCACCGTGTAGGTGGGGCTTATGAGGATGGGGTCGTAGCGCCAGACCACCTGTTTGGGGGAGGTGGCCCGGGAGAGCTGCCAAAACAGGTCGATGAGCTGCCGCTTTTCGGGGAGGCCGGGCTCCAGATCCCTGCCGTAGGGGGTGAGGGTGAACTGAAAGTAGAAGGGGTAGGGCACCTGCCCCAACAAAGGGAGGAGGGGGGCGGGGTTTTTGCTCCAAAACACCACCCCGTCCACCACCTGAGGGGAGAGGGAGATCTCGCTGATTTGGCGGGGGTGAAAGGGGTTTCGCACCCAGACCGAGCCGGCCTTGATGCGGTTGATGAACCAGCGGCTGTAATAGCAGGGAATATCGGTGCGGCGGCTGGCGCTGACGATCACGGCTCTGCACCTCCTGACGGCCGGCGGCGGGAAAAAGCCCGCGACGGCAAAACGTTTATTTTCTACCCCCATTGTACCGCAAAAAAGGGAACAGATGCCAGCGCTTTTGCCAGAAAAAACAGAAAACAGTCTCCTTTTTTAGAAAAGAGGGGGAACGCTTTACCGCTCCTCCACCGCGACGGTGCCGCTGGAGCGGTTGCCCAGCCGGTCTTCCGCCCGGATGCGGTGGTTCCCAGCGGGGAGGGAGAAGGCAAAGGCGTCCCCCTCCCGCCGGAGGGGGGCATACTCTGCCCCCTCCTCCCCGCAGACCAGGGAGGCCACCCCCGCCGGGTCCTCCATCACCAGCCAGGTGTACTCCCCCTCCTGCCGGCACTGGGCGAGGGCGGGGCCCTCCCGGTCCACCTCCTTCACCGAAAAGGTCTCTTCCGCCCGCGCACCGGTGACCCCCACCGCAGTGAGCAGGTAGAGGCCATTGCGGGTGACCGTTCCCCGGTAGTGTTTGCCGTCCCTCACCAGGGCCACAGCCTCCCCCTCGGGGCCGGTGAGGGCGAGTTGCCGCAGGGGGAGGGAGCTCTCGACCCGAACAGAGATCGTCTGCTCCCGTGCGGGCTCCGTCCCCACCTCCACCCCAGCGATCTCCACCGGCACGGCAGCCAGTGAGACAGCCGCCACCGCCGCCGCGCAGGTGACGGCCGCCCCGACCCCCACCCGGCGCGCGGGGCGGGGCCTCCGGGGGGCGACGGCAGCGGGCAAAGCACCTGTATGGGGCAGCGCCAGGACGGGCACCACTGCCGGCAACACCGTCAGGCGGAGTTTTTCCAGCGCCGCCCGGAGAAGGCGGTGCACCGTGCTGGCGGACTGGTGGGTCTCCTCGCAGATTTCCCGAATGGTCTTTCCCTGAAAATAGCGCAGCTCCACCGCCCGCCTCTGGGCGGGGGAGAGGGTTTTCAGGGCCACTTGCAGAGATATCTCCCAGTCCTTTTGGGCGGCCGGGTCCTCGGCGGGTGGGAGGTCGTCCTCCCGCAGGGCGTATTGGGGGGCAATGGCCTGTCGCCGCCCCTGCAGGCGGCGCTGGTTTTGGCAGAGGTGGTAGGTGGTGCGGTTGAGGTAGGCCACCAGCGCTTCGGGGCGCTGGATCTCGGGCAGGTGCTTCCAGAGGGTGAGGTAGACCTCTTGCAAGAGGTCCTCCCCCCCTTGCGAGGTGCCCATATACAGACAGATCTGGCTCATTTGAACCGGGGCGGTGGCGCGGTAGAGGGCGTCAAAAGCGGCGCTGTCGCCCTGTTGGGCGCGCACGAGGAGCTTTCCCAATTGCTGGTGGGGCAAAAGCTGCACAAAATTTCCTCCTTTTTCCTGTCAAAAGGGGCTTCTTTTAACAGCAAATATGCGGTATCATCTAATGGTATTTTAGCATTTTTTGTCGAATGTTTGGGAGAAATAAATATTTCCAAAAAAGATGACAGACTTTTTGGGGTGGCGACCCTTACCCTTTTGAGTAGGATTTTATTTGTAGAGCTGTACACACTTTTGCCGATGAGGATTGAACTGCACTGTGCAAGGTGCCAAATAAAGGGAGGTATATTTTATGAGACAGAAAAAGAGGCGGGTATCCATTCGCATATCCGCACTGCTGCTGGCGGCGGTGATCGCACTGGCCGCGATACCTCGAGGGGCCGTAACCGGCGTAGCGGCGGGCGAGGGTCCCCTGCGGTCGATAGGGACCACCGATTACAGCAAGATTTTCAATATTCACCAGTGCTGCGGCAGTCCGGCGGCATTCAACGGGAGCAACATCATTTTTGGGCGAAATAGCTCCTCCTCTTACTATGGGTCAGACGGCGGAAACTACCTGAGTTGGGGAGGGATCCAGAGCAAGCAAAAGGTCTCTCTCCTCTGTGACTGGACCCTCGAGGGCACATATTACACCTCCGCTCCCTATCAAGACCCCTCCAATCGGTATTTTGCCTATACTTGTGGCTTTTCTTTCAATTCCAAACCCGGGCCGTGTGATACAAAACCGTATTTCTGGTTCCGCTTTCACCGCGGGTTTAATACTTCGACGGCCACCATGATGAGCGACTATATGCCCACCAGTGGCAACAATCTGCCGCTACACCAAAAATCGCTGTCCGCTTGGTATCTCAATTCCAACAGCGAAAGCATCTCCTGCTCATACGACTATTCCAGCGACACCATAACGTTCACTGTGGGGGGCAACTCCATTCAGGAAACGCCGTTTCGCCAAACAATGGAATCCACCATGGGGGGTACTTCATTCTACCTGGGTTTTCTCGGCAGTATCGGCTGGGACCCTGCCATGACCAACGATATGCCCGATAACCTGCAGATGTCGGCCTCCTTTGACGCATTTCAATACAACGATTTTGACCCCCAGTTGGTCAATATGATTCTCTACGACGGAAAGAGCAACACGGTGGTCACACCGAATGCGGTGGTCGCTCCGGGCACGGTCTTGCGGGTGGAATCGGTCATCAAAAACAAGAGCAGCAGTTGTATCGGACAGACCTTCAACCTGCACCTCAAGAACTCGGACGACGCCCAAAACTACCCCACCCAGGGCATCAGCTTTCTCAACGACAGCACCTACCCGGTGACCGTCAATGGCACCAAAGTCGGCCAGGCAATCAACGGCAGCGGCGGCATCCCCCTGACCATGGTGGGGAACACCGAGTACAAGGTGGTCTACTATGTCAAGGTCACCGAGAGCAACGGCCAGGCGGTGAAGTTGGGCCAGATGTTGGAGGACGATGTCTTCCAAAACAAGGATTATATGGGCAAGACCCTCCTCAACGAGCGGCCCCTGGAGCCGCTGGACCCGGACGACCCCGCCTCGAACACCCAGGCCCCCGGCAGCGACTACCACTACACCCGGCTGCCCAAAGCCAACGAAAACGGCTGGAACAAAGACGACGTGACGGTGCAGTTTTTCGCCGGGGACTTCGACCAGTTCACCATCACCCCCCAGACCGGCTCCGCCGTCACCCTGGCGGACCGGGAGAGCCAGCTCTATGACCAGGAGCAGATCTACAGCCCCACCACCTACCAGGCCAAGGACACCAGCACCGGCGCCGTCTCCACCAAGGTAAACGACCTGGTGAAGATCGACAAGATCGCCCCCACCCTGTCTTTTGACCAGGACACAGGTGTCCTTACGGCAGCCGATGGGCTGTCGGGGGTATGGCGGCTGTACCGAAAGGGGACGGACGGCCAGTTTGCCCCGGTGAAGACCTTCCCCCTGACCGGGGCCGCGGGCAACCAGTCGGGCGACAGCAGCCAGACCTACACCGCCACCCAAAACGGCATCTATCTGGTGGAGGATGCGGCGGGCAACCGCAGCCAGCCGCTGGCGGTGCAGGTAAGTGAGCCGCCGGTGGTGGAGCGGCCCGAAAATCCGGACACCCCGCCGGTGGGCCCGCCCCTTGACCCGGGCGGGGAGCCGGTGCCGGAGGGGGAGGAGCCCGCCCTCGACCCGGAGACCGGCCTTCTCCACCGCACCATCGAGGAGACGGTGACCGAGGTCATCTCTGTCAATCCGCCCCTCTACGGCGGCAGCTTTGACCGCGCAGTGGTGGACGGGATGCTGGCCTACCGCTACGCTGTGCCCGCCGGCTGTACCGCCCAGGTGGTGGTGAAGGACAGCAAGGGGACAGATATCACCGCCCAGAATCAGTATTTGGACACCACCAAGCCCGGCGGGGTGGACATCTTCTACACCCTCACCGACGGGGACGGCAACACCACCGAGATCATCCTCCACTACCGGCTGGTCAAGGCCCGCCCGCCCCAGGTGGACCCCGTCGACCCAGACGCGCCCCTGCCCGAGCCGGAGGTGGACCCCATCGACCCGGACGACCCAGAGGGGCCGGTGAAGGCCGTCTACAAAGACAG
>NZ_JBQHTP010000004.1:0-132353 GCF_052065655.1 Bittarella sp. HCP28S3_D9
CCCCCCCCCCCCCCCCGCCCCCCCCCCCCCCCCCCCCCCCCCCCCCCCCCCCCCCCCCCCCCCCCCCCCCCCCCCCCCCCCCCCCCCCCCCCAAAACTCCGTTCTGTGGGACGGGCGGTTTAGAGGCCGGCCTCCTTGGCCCGCTGGGCCACCCCTTCGGGGATGGGGGGCAGCACGTCGTCGGGGGCGGGGCAGTTGTAGACGCCGCCGGTCTCGGCCACCAGCTCTTCTCTGGCCTTGGCCGCCATCTCGGGGCAGTCGATGACCTTGGCCGCCGCCAGGGCCAGCACCTCGCCGGCCTTTAGGTACCCCTTCTCGCCGATGGAGGAATCGGTCTGCCCGGTGACCTGCCAGGTGTGGGGGGTGGTGCCGATGCAGAAGCCCGCGATCATGGCCTGGGCGGTGGGGGTCACGTAGCTCACGTCCCCCACGTCGGTGGAACCGGCGACAGGGACGATGTTAAAGTCCAAGGGGTCGATGGCTTTGTTGAGGGGGGCGGCCACGATCTCCTTGGCCCGCTCCTCGCCGTAGCGCTTGACCAGGCCGTTGACCACCTGCTGGCGAAGCTCGTCGTCAAGGGAATGGAAGAACTTGGCCGCCAGCTCCCCGTCCGCCTCGTCAAATTCAGGGGCGCCCATCTCCACCAGGGATTCGTAGAGGAGCTTGGTCATGGTGGGGTTGGGAATGTAGTCGCTCATCCCCGACTGGATCTCGCAGACGCACTCGGTGCCGCAGATGAGGGCGGCGCCCTTGGCGATATCCTTCACCCGCGCCAGGATCTCCTGGACCTGGGCGCTCTTGGGGGCGCGCAGGAAGTAGTGGACGCAGGCGTGGTCCTGCACCACGTTGGGGGAGGTGCCGCCCACGTCCAGGTAGGCGTAGTGCATCCGCGCCTCGGGGATGACGTGCTCGCGCAGGTAGTTGACCCCCACGTTCATGATCTCGCAGCTGTCCAGGGCGCTTCTCCCCGCCTGGGGGGCGGCCGCCGCGTGGGCGGTGCGACCGAAGAACTTGAACTTTACGCTGACGTTGGCCAGGGAGCTGAAGGTCCAGGCGGCGTTGTTGTCAAAGGGGTGCCAGGTAAAAGCGCAGTCCAGGTCATCGTACAGGCCGGCGCGGGCCATAAAGGTCTTGCCCCAGCCGTTCTCCTCGGCCGGGCAGCCGTAGAGGCGGACGGTGCCGCTCTTCCCGGTCGCGTCCAGGTAGTCCTTGATCGCCACGGCCGCCGCCGCGGAACCGGTGCCCAGGGCGCTGTGGCCGCAGCCGTGGCCGCCCTCCTGTCCGGGGATGGGGTCTTTGGTGGGGCAGGCGGGCTGCTGGCTGAGCTGGGAGAGGGCGTCGTACTCGGCCAGGATGCCGATGATCGGCTTCCCGCTGCCGTAGCTGGCCACAAAGGCGGTGGGGATGCCGGCGACCCCGGTCTCCACCGCAAAGCCCTCGGCCGCCATAAAGTCCCGCAGGGCCAGGGCGGACTGGACCTCTTCGTAGCCCAGCTCGGCGCTCTCCCAAATCTTGTGGTGCAGTTCCCGCAGGGCAGGCGCCCGCTTGGCCACTGCCTCTTTAACGATATTCTTCGCTTCCATCTTCGCAACCTCCTCACGCATTCGGCCCCGGTCGGCGGGACGGGTGGATCTCTTGCCTTCATTGTAGCACCCGTGGAGCGCGGGAAGAAGGGGCGGCGGCCCTTTCCCCCCAACTTTAGACGGATGACCAGGAACTGCGCCGTTTTTTAGCGCTTTTCACAAGGCCCTACGCCCCAAACGCACAGCGGGGCCGGCGCTCCCGCCCCGCTGGCGGGAAACGCCGGCCCCTTTGGAAGGTGTGCCTGGCTTTTCTAAAAACTAGCGGCGCTTTTTGCGCAGCAGGAAGGCGGTGAGGGCCGCCCCGGAGAGGGCGACAACCACAGCCGCCGGGCGGAAGGCGTCGCCGGTGTTGGCGCTGGACCCGTCGGCGGGCTCCTCTTCCTCGCCCTGGCTGTTCTGTTGGCCCTGATTGTTCTCTTCGCCCTGGTTGCCCTCCTCGCCGGAGGGTTCGCTCTTGTCGGCGGGGATGGCGCTCTCGCTCTCCACCACGGCCGAGAGGATGCCCGCGTAGTTGTTCAGGTAGAAGAGGGTCTCCTCCACCGCGCCTTCCTTAAAGACGGTCACCTCGTGGGGCCCGTTGGAGAGGGTGAGGGCGAACTGGCCCTTGTCGTCGGTCTTGTAGGCCTTGGCCTCGCCGCCGTCGACGCGCACCTGGAAGGTGGCGTCGGCCGCCCGTTCCCCCGCGCCGAGGGCGGTGATGGACGCCTGGTAGCTCTCGGCGGTGTAGCCGCCGCCGATGGCCCGGATCCGGCCGCCGTTGACCGGCACCCGGATGCCGTCCTTATTTTCCGGCTGGGCGCTCAGGTGCTCCAGGTAGCGCACGAAGATCCCCTTCTCCCCGTCGCCGCTGCCGATCTTGGTGTAGGCGTCGTCCTCGGTGAAGCCCCAGAAGCCGTCGCCGCCGCCCAGGTTGTAGGTGCCGCTGGTGACCACGATCGACTTCACGTCGTCGTTTCGGTCGAGGACGGTGCCGTCCTCCAACTTGATTTCGGTGACCCGCTGGCCCTCCTGGGTCTTGCGGCCGGCCTTGGTGCCGTCGGGCTTGGTGTACTCCTGGTAGGCGATGGCGGGCTTGGAGAGGTCATAGGTGTAGGTGAAGCCCGAGGGGATCAAAAAGTGGCCGTGGCCGCCGCTGATCTGCCCAGTGGCGGCGTCCTGCGAGGTGACGCTGCTGACCCCGACCTCCACCATGTCGTAGAGGGTCTTGGGGCTGATGGCCACATAGATGACCGGCGAGTCGCTCCAGGGGAGGATCTGGTAGACGTTCTCCATGGTGATCTCCCCGGCGGGGATGGTGGCCCGCACGTTGCCGCTGCAAATGTAGCCGATGTAGTCGTAGTTTTTGTAGGTGGCGTTGGCCGAAAGGGCCTCTTTCGCCTCCCACCGGCGGCTGTCGGCCACCAGGTCGTAGAGGTTTGCCTCGGTGGTGCCGGAGACGCTGTACTCGGTGTCCACCACATTGCCCTGCTCGTCCAGGGCGCGGGCCTGGATCTTGCTGGCGTAGAGGGTGGACTGGGTGTTGCCCACCTTCTGGGTCTTGCTGGCCTCCTGCATGGCCTTGACCTTGTCGATGGCCGCCTGGCAGGTGGGGTCGGGCTGAATGTTCTCGGCCTCGACGGTGGCCTTGTTGATCCGCCCGGTGCTCACGCCGGTGAGGTCGTGACCGCTAAAGGTCAGGGTCAGCTTGCCCAGGTTGGCCAGGGTGCTGCCGGAGGAGACGATGAGGGTGTCGCCGACCTTCTCCGATTTCCCCTCCAACATGTCCTGGTGGGTGTGGCCGTCGATGATGACGTCGATCTTGCCGGCCCCCGCCTCGGCGATGGCCTTGGAGGAGTACTTCTCCTCGGTGGACCAGCCGCAGTGGGCCAGGCAGACGATGGCGTCGATGTCCGTCTCATTTTGGTCGATGAGGTTTAGAATGCGGGTGGTCTCGGCCTTGACGTCCAGGAAGTCCAACCCCTTGAGCTTGTCGGGAGAGGCCAGGCTGGAGGTCTCGGGGGAGATCATCCCGAAGATGGCGATCTTGTGGCCCCCCACCGTCTCGACGATGTAGTCGCGCACCAGCTCATTTTTGAGCTCCTGGTTGGAGCCGTTGCCAAACTGCAGGTTGCCCGCCAGAACGGGGAAGTTGGCGGTCTTGACATTTTCCAACAGGGTCTCCTGGGGGTAGTCAAACTCGTGGTTGCCCAGCACCATGGCGTCGTACCCGGCGGCGTTCATCAGCTCAAAGACGCTCTTGCCCTTGGTGAGCATGGAGAAGGGCTGCCCCTGGGTGGCGTCGCCCGCGTCCAGCAGCAGGCTGTTGGGGGTGCTCTTTTTGATGGTCGTGACGTGGGCCAGGTTGAAGGCGTCGCTGATCATCGAGGCGTGCATGTCGTTGGTGTGGTAGATGGTGACGGTGTCCGGCTCCGCCGCGAGGGCAGGCGCCCCCACCGCCATGGTCAGCACCAGCGCCCCCGACAGGAGCGAGGCCAGTGCCCGTTTGAGCGTTCGGTTCATTTCTTCCTCCCCTTTTCGCTGCAAGCAGCGATGATAAATTATAATTTTTCTTTCAGCAACGAAATATCCTATTTTTTTGAAAAAACTGGGCTGGTTTGCCAATGGCAGACCAGCTTTTTTGTGCGCAAATTACAAAATCATCTGCCGAAAGAAAATCTATACGTATTTTATCACAAAAGGGATGGAAGAAGTGTTCTTTTGTTGCAGTCGAAATGACAATCTTTCCCTCGCAAAATTATTCACCCTGTATAATTTTCGCCTGTTTGTAGACGTATTTTCTCGCATATTTGGCAAAATGGACAGAACATTTCCCTTTTGATCATCCAAAACCATCTCCCTCTTCCGCCAAAAAGAGGCGGCCCCTCTCCCAAAAGGGAGGGGCCGCCTCTGTCCCTTCGCCCGGGGGGCGACGGCGATCTAGAATTGGATCTTTTCCTCGATGTAGCGCTCCAGCTGGTCGATGGCGATCCGCTCCTGGGCCATGGTGTCCCGGTCGCGGACGGTGACGCAGCCGTCCTGCTCGCTCTCAAAGTCGTAGGTGATGCAGAAGGGGGTGCCGATCTCGTCCTGGCGGCGGTAGCGCTTGCCGATGGAGCCGGCGTCGTCGTAGTCCACCATGAACTTTCCGGCCAACTGCTCGCGCACCTTGCCGGCCTGTTCGCCCAGCTTTTTGGACAGGGGCAGAACGGCCGCCTTGAAGGGGGCCAGGGCGGGGTGGAAGTGCATGACCACCCGGCTGTCCTTCTCCCCCACCTGCTCCTCGTCATAGGCCTCGCAGAGGAAGGCCAGGGCCACCCGGTCGGCACCGAGGGAGGGCTCCACCACGTAGGGGATGTAGCGCTCATTCGCCTCCTGGTCGAAGTAGCTCAGGTCTTTGCCGCTGTGGTTTTGGTGCTGGGTCAGGTCGTAGTCGGTGCGGTCGGCGATCCCCCACAGCTCGCCCCAGCCAAAGGGGAAGAGGTACTCGATGTCGGTGGTGGCCTTGGAGTAGAAGGACAGCTCCTCCTGCTCGTGGTCGCGCAGCCGCATGTTCTCCTCTTTCATCCCCAGGTTCAGCAGCCAGTTTTTGCAGTAGTCCTTCCAGTAGTAAAACCAGTCCAGATCGGTGCCGGGCTTGCAGAAGAACTCGCACTCCATCTGCTCGAATTCCCGGATGCGGAAGATGAAGTTGCCGGGGGTGATCTCGTTGCGGAAGCTCTTGCCCACCTGGCAGACCCCGAAGGGCAGCTTTTTGCGGGTGGTCCTGGCGATGTTGGCAAAGTTGACAAAGATGCCCTGGGCGGTCTCGGGGCGCAGGTAGATCTCGTTTTTCGAGTCCTCGGTGACCCCCTGGTAGGTCTTGTACATCAAGTTGAACTTGCGGATGTCGGTGAAGTTCTCCCCCCCGCAGTTGGGGCACTTGATGTGGTTGTCGGCGATGAACTGCAGCATCTTCTCCTCCGACCAGCCGTCGGCCGACTCGCCGGTGAAGTCCTCGATGAGCTTGTCCGCCCGGTGGCGGCTCTTGCAGTCCTTGCAGTCCATCAGGGGGTCAGAAAAGCCCCCCACATGGCCGGAGGCGACCCAGGTCTCGGGGTTCATGAGGATGGCCGAGTCCAGCCCCACGTTGTAGGGGCTCTCCTGCACGAACTTCTTCCACCAGGCCCGCTTCAGGTTGTTTTTGAACTCCACCCCCAGGGGGCCGTAGTCCCAGGCGTTGGCCAGGCCGCCGTAGATCTCCGACCCGGGGTAGACAAAGCCCCTGCTCTTGCAGAGAGAGACCACCTTGTCCATGCTCTTTTCACTGTTTTGCAGCATTGCAAATCCTCCCATTTTCCAGCCCCTGGGGCCAGACTTCTTGTTTCGCCGGCCCTGCGGCCGCGGTCGGTCTCGCAGGCGGCGGTGCGCCCATCCGACAAAGCCCCCGGCGAAGCGGGGGCAGTACGCTTCCTATTGTAAAGTCTGGCCGCGCAGAAGTCAAGGCGGAAAGCCCGCCGCCGAGGCCCTTTCCCCAAAGTTTGAAGGCCCCGATTGCGCCGCCGCCGTTTCCGTGGTAGAGTAGAGAAAAATCCCAGTGGAAAGGGCAGGCGATCCTCTTGAAAAACAGCGGCATTTACGGCGTTCGGCGGCGGGTGGGCGACCCCTCCCCCGCCCTGGAGCGCGTCTGCGACAGCGCCGGGCTCACAGCCCGGGTGGGCGTCGGCGGACAGCGGGTGCAAAACGACTTTGACCAGATCCTCCCCTGGGGCGGTTTTCGCCGCTGCAACCTGGGGCCCGACGGCCGGGTGCGCGCCTATTTCGGCGAGCCCGGCTACCGAAGCGACGGCGAGGGGGGCCAGGTGATGGTGGAGATCCCCCGCTTTTACCAGCTCCACCTGGAGCGGGAGAGCTGGGAGTACTGGCTGGTCAGCCCCTGCCGGCAGGAGGGGTTTCGCCTCTCGCCGGCCTTTCTCGACGCGCGGGGACAGCCGCTGGAGCACATCTACATCGGCGCCTATCTCTGCGCCCCCGACGGGCGGGGCGGGGTGGTCAGCGCCGCGGGCCGGTACGGCCGCATCCGCACCGACCGCCCCACCTGGCGGGGCCTCTGCCGCAACCTGGGCCCCCGCTGGGGGATGATGGACGCGGTCTTCCTCTGCGACGTGCTGCAACTGCTCTTCACCGTGGAGTTTGCCACCCTCAACTCCCAGTCGGTGATGACCGGGCTGACCGACCTGCCCTACAGCGCCGAATCCCCCCTGCTCCTGTCCGAGCAGGCGACCAACCGCGCTGTGGTGGCGGAGGAGTATGCCCGGCAGTTTCGCCCCGGCCAGGGGATCGCCCTGGGCTGGGAGCTGGGGGACAACCGGGTGGTCCCCCACGCCGCGGTCACCGGCGTCACCCCCCTGGGCGGGGGGCGGGCCGCCGTCTCCTTTGACGGCCCGCCCGCCGACTTGGAGGCGGGGATGCTCCTCTACTCCTCTCTCTGGGTAAATGGGGGCGCCGACGGGGTGGCCGCCTCCTCCGGTGCGGCCTTTGCCGACCCGCAGGGGCAAGCCCCCATCCTCTGGCGGGGGATCGAAAACCCCTACGGCAACACCTGGGAGTGGATCGACGGGATCAATATCCTCGACCTGCGCCCCTATGTCTGCACCGACCCGGGCGCCTACAGCGACTGCTCCATCACCAGCGCCTACCGGATGGTGAGCTACTGCAACAGCCCCACCGACGAGTCCCCCATCGTCGCCTGGGGGGAGGACCCCCGCCTCCCCTTTGCCCGCTTCCCCACCCGCTCGGGGGAAGACGGCGGCCCGGAGCGCTACTGCGGCGACTTCTACTGGCAGCGGCCGGGGCTGCGGGCGGTCATCTTCGGCGGCAGCTGGTACAACGGCCGCCGGGCGGGGATCTACTGCTTCAGCGGCTGGAGCGCGCCGGAGATGATCCACGTCAACACCGGCGCCCGCCTCCTCTACCGGTGAGGGGCGGCCCGCAAAGCCGGCGGGCAGAGAGCTGGTCTTCCCCGCCTCCCCCTTCGCCACCAAAAGGCAAAAAAGGCCCGCGGGCGCAGCTGCGCGCGCGGGCCTTTTCATCTCCTCACACCGTCCCGTCGCTGGGCGGCACTGCAAAGGGGCCCCGGCGGCGACCCCTCTGCGCGAGAAAGCGGATATAGCTGCTCTTGACCGCGCTGAAATTCTTTCTGGGGATGGGGATGAGCGAGCCGTCCCCCATCACAAAGGCGTTGGAGGTGAGCTGGCGCACCCAGCTCATATTCACCACATAGGACTTGTGGGGGTGGAGGAAGTCCTCGTTTTCCAAGAGGCCGGCCACCGCCTGCTCAAAGGGGACGCGGATGTGCAGAGAGGGCAGCGTCTCGCCGCTTTCCAGGTGAAAATAGAGGATGTGGTTGCGGTACTCCACATAGAGGATCTCGCTCTGGTAGACCACTGTGAGCCCCGCCTTGCTCTTAAAGGCAAACTGGGGGGCGCTGCCGGTCTGCCGCCAGGTGCGAAGGGCGTCCAGCAGGGCAAAGAGGGTCTGCCTCTCCACCGGCTTGAGCAGGTACTGAAAGGCGCTCACCCCGTAGGCCTCCAGCGCAAAGTCGCGGGAGGAGGTCAGGTAGACCAGCGCCGCCTCCCAGTCGGTCCGGCGGATCTCCTCCCCCAGGCGGATGCCGTTCACCTCCGGCATCAACACGTCCAGGAGGTAGAGGTCGTAGCGCGCACCGCCCTGAATTTCACCCAGCAGCTGGGCGGAGGAGCTGTACTGGCACAGCTTCATCTCGCAGCCGCGCTCCCATCGGTACTGGGAGAGGCTCTCTTCCAGCGCGCACAACTGCTCGTTATCGTCGTCGCAGATGGCGATCTTCACCCCGTCACCCCCCTCTTTTTCTCCCGCGCCAGCGCGCGGGTGGCTGCAGCCATTGTACCACAACCGGGGCACCGGCACAAATGTCCCCCTTTAGCGCCCCTCCATCTGAAAGAGCAGCCGCAGCACAAACCAGCCCCCCTCGGCGCTGCAGTCGAGCAGGACGCCGTACTTGTGGGCAAAGGCGATTATGCTCTTGGTGCCGACGCCGTGCTCCTCCCCCTCGGGGAGGGGGAGGTCCGTCTTGGGGTCGATGGCGATCTTTCCCCGGTAGGTGTTGGCGATCTCCAGCAAAAAGCTGGAGCCCACCACCTGGCCGCTGAGCACGATGCTGCGCGGGGCGCCCTCGGGCATCTTCTGGCAGGCGTGCAGGGCGTTTTCCGCCGCGTTGGCCAGCACCACCGCCAACTCCAACTCCTCCGCGGGCAGGGGGGCGGGGAATTCCAGCGCCGAGCGGACGGCGATCCCCTCCTCCTCGGCCCGCCGCAGGTACCCCGAGAGGGCGGCGTTGACGGTGAGGTTTTTGCAGTAGCAGCGCACGGCCGTGCTCTTTGACACCTGCTCGTCCAGGTCTTTTACAACCTTCTGCGCCTCCTGGTAGCGCCCGCCGCGCAGGTGCTCGTCGGCGATCTGCAGGTAGTGGCGCAGGTCGTGCCGGTAGATGCGGATGCGGTCTTCACTGCGCAAGATGGCCTGTTCCTGGGCCTTCATCATCTCGACTTGAGCCATCAAGATCTGGTTGGCCCGCTCCTGTTCCAGCTGCATTCGCAGCTGGCGGAAAAAGAGGAGCAGCAGCACATAGGTGGCCATCATGGCGCAGACCGCCATCAGCACGACGGCCGTGCCCTCTCCGCGGTAGGGGGAGAGGCGCGCCGACTCCGCCAACAGGTCAAAGATCTCGCAGTAGAGAAGGGGGATGGCGGTGAGGAGGAGCCAGAGGCGGCGAAACCGCTCCTGGATCAAGAAAAACTGCTCCTGAAACACCCGGGCGATGGCTGTCAGCAGCGCCAGGTGCAGGGCCATCTCCAGCGGGATCTCCGCCCAGGGACTCAAAAAGTGCTTCCATATCTCCCCGACGATGCCCACCCCCATCATGATCGAGCAGATGGTCACCACCGTAAAAATCGTTCGCGCGTCCCGGTACTTGGCGTAAAACAGGGACAGCAGAAGCACCGGCAACACGATGATCAGCGCGCTGAAAGTCATGACAAAGGCGCGCCCCTTGTAGAGAAACCAAAAGAGGCTGAACAAAAAGGTCGCCAAACTTCCCGCCGTCAGCACCGCCGCCGCCCGCTTTCCCGAAAAGCGGCTGGGCACGAGCAGATGGATGTAAAAGGCGATGATGAGGTAGTTCAGCCAGTTGGAGAGCTGTTCTGTCTGGTTCACAAAAGACCTCCTTTTCCCCCGCTCACGGCGCTGCGGGGCACTGATTCTTGGTCGAAGGAAGGGACTGCGCGTCCGTCCACCGCGGCCCTCCCCCGCCCGGCGAAAAAAACGACCTGCGCCGCGTGCAGGCCGTTTGTTCCGTTGTGCGCAGGGGCGTCACTTCCCGCCCCGGCGAAAGCAGACCTGGTCTCGGCCGCCTTTCTTGGCCGTGTAGAGGGCCTCGTCCGCCCGCTGCCAGAGGGTCTCGTAATCCGCGCCGTCCCGCGGGCACTGGGAGACGCCGATGCTGACGGTGATGGGGCGGCCCGCCCGCAGCGCCTGCTGGCCCTCTGCCCAATCCCCTTTGAAGCGGGCCAACAGCCGCTCGAGCGCCGCCTGCGACATCTCGCCCGGCAGGTAGACGACAAATTCATCTCCCCCCACCCGGCCCGCCACCGCCTGTGAAAAGGCGCTCTTGATGCTCTGCGCCAGCGAAACCAGCACCTTGTCCCCAAAGGGGTGACCAAAGTCGTCGTTGATGTCTTTGAAGCGGTCGATGTCCAGCACCAGCAGCCAGCCCTGGGGGCCGTTGCCGATCAGCCGGCTGGCCGTCTCGGTCAAATACAGGCGGTTGAGCAGCCCTGTCAGCGAGTCGTGGCGCAGGTTGTAGATGATCTGCTGGCCGGTCTGCTCCAACATCCGGTGGGGAAAAAATTCATCCTGGGTCTGATTGGGGTCGGGGACCGACTGGTGGACGTGGACGAGCTTCCAGCCCCCGTCCCCCTTGCGCAGCACCACGGTAAAGCGAAAGTGCAGGTCGTAGGGAAGGCCGTCGGCGGCGCTCTCCCGCACCACCAGTTCCCCCATCACCAGGCAGCACCCGTCCGAGAGGGCGGTCGTCTGATACCACTGGTCTTTGATGAGGAAGCTGCCGTTCCACTCCCCGCTCTCCCGCGCCATGGCCGCCTCAAATGCCTCGACATTGCGGCTGACCTCGTGCGCGCCGGTGCCGATGACGCTGAGCGCGGGGTCGACGACCTCCGCCAAGAAATCGTAGCGGCGCTCCACCAGGTACTGGTGCCAGAGGAACCGGCAAAACTCCTCCGGCGTTTGGGGACCGTTCATCTTCCGCCCTCCTTTCCACTGCCACTGCGGACGCATCCGCCATTTGCTCCATTTTATCAGGAAATCGCTCTGTTTAAAAGGGGGCGTGCAAATTTGCCGCCCGCTTTTCAGGGGAAAAACCACCCAGCTGCAGACCTTTTGGGCGGCCGCCACCCCCTCTTCCGCCCTCCCCTCTCTGCCGCCAAAGGGCGCCTGTCCAGACAAAAAGAGCGCCCCGCGGTCTGCCCGCAGGGCGCTCCTTTCAAAAGGCGCTATTTGTTGTACTTTCTCTTCTTGCTGCAAAGGGCAGCGCCGGTCAGCCCCGCGGTGGAAACCAGCAGAAGGGCGACCCACAGCCCCATGCCGCCGAAGTCGCCGGTCTGCGCCGTGTCGGACTTTTCGCCGTCGGCGTCCGCTTCGCCGGTGGCCGGGATCTCCACAGCCGCCTTCTTGAAGCTGCAGACGGCGCACGCCTCGTACTTGCTCCCCTTCTCGGTGGCGGTGGCCTCCTTTTCAATCACCCACTTGAAGGTGTGCTCGGCCGCCTCGACCTTTTCGCCGCAGACGGTGCACGCATGCCAGTGCTGGCTGCCGTCGGAGACCCACTCGGCGCCGGCGGAGTGGCCGGTGGCCTTCAGCACAGTGTCCGCCTGGGCGATCTCTTTGGTCAGCTCTTTGTCGCCAAAGTACTTCCCGCAGTCAGCGCAGTACCAATAGGCGATGTTGCCGTCCTCGGTGCAGGTGGGCGCTTTTTCCGCAACGGCGGTGACGGCCCCGTGGGTGGTGACAGGGGTGTCGGCGACCGGCACATCGTTGACGGTGACATTGCCGCTGCCGGTGTTGGTGACGGCGACCTGGTCCAGACCGGTCAGGTCCACATCGCCGCACAGGACGGTCACCTTGTCGCCCTTGGCGGCCTTTTCGTTGAGGGTCTCGTTGATTTCGGCGGCGGTGCCGATATAGGTCTTGCCGGTGGAGTTCAGAGAGGCGGCAACGGCGCTCTGCACGGCGTAGTCCGCCGCGTCGGGAGAGGTGAAGGTACCGGCGGAGATGCTGGTGTCGTAGTAGGCGTCCATGAGGGCGCTGTCAAACTCGCCGGTGTAGTCGCCGCCCTTGATGGCGACCGAGCCCCCCGTTCCAGAGCCCTGGCCGTTGGAGAACAGCTTGGCGTTGGCGGCCTGGTCGTCCACCACAAAGGTGCCGCCCTCAATGGCTAGCTGCCCTTTGGCGTGGTCGCCCCAGCTGCCGTTGGAGACGACGCAGGCCACGTCGCCGCTGGCGGTGAAGGTGCCGCCGTAGATGTTGGCGATGTTCCAGTTTTGCACCACAGCGCCCTCGTAGGTCGGGCAGCTGAAGGTGCCGTCGTAGATGTTCAGAACGCCGCCCTCGTCGTTTTTGACGGGGTTGTAGCCGGCGCTGGTGAAGGAGCCGCCGTTGATGGTCAGCGTCGGGCTGGCGCTGTTGGCGCCCTCCACGTAGTTGTTGCGCTCGTTGGGCCTGGCCGCAGCATAAGAGGAGTAGCCGTTCTCAATCAAGCTGGAGACGGTGTCGACGGTGGTCTTTACGGTGACGCCCTTGTTGATGGTCATCTCGCCGTGGTTGCAGATGGTGTACCACTGGTTGGCGCTGCGGGTGTAGTACCCGCCGGACAGGGTGGTCTTGCCGCTGTTGAACACCGCGGCATAGCCCTTCACCGCCGCCTGCACCTTGCCGCCGCCCACCGAGTCGATCACCTCGAGGGTGGCGCCGGCACTCACGCAGATGGCGTCCTTGTCCTTGGCGGTCAGGGTCTTGCCGTTGAGGTCCAGGGTGACGGCGACCCCCGCCGGAACGACGACGCTCTGCTCGATATCCGCCCCGAGTTTGACTGTGCCGCCGCTCTGGACAGCGCTGGTCAGCTCGTCCGCCGTGGAAACCGTCGCCTCTGCCGCAAAGGCGGTGACACTGCCCATGGATATGGCCATTGCCGCGCACAGCGCCAGGGACAAGAGTTTCTTCGACATCTTTACTTTGCCCATATGTATGCCTCCTTTTTATTCTTCAAGAGAACCCGTTGGCGGTTCCCCTTGAATTCCCCCAAATTGCCACATAATCTGCATTATGTAGCGGGTGTCAGCTGAAACAATCTTAACTTTTTATCTATATTACCATTCTCTTCCTGTAACCGTCAAGGGCCCCAATGGATGTTTTACAAATACAGGCACTAGAAAGAGACCTCCCGACTCTCTTTTTTCAGGAGGCCTGACTTGCTGTGCGCATTTGTCTGCCCGTCGGCTGCAAATGTCCATTTTGCGGGGCAGGGCGGCTGCTCCTTTTGCCCCTGTTTTGCCCAGGTGTGCACATAATGCAGATTATGTAGTTTTTTTATTTTTAGAGCACCAGTTTCAAGGCGTCCATCCGCTGGCGGTGTTCCCTGCCGGAAGAGACGATGTAGATGCGGGTGGTGTTGATGTTGGAGTGGCCCAAAATGTCGGCCAGCTTCGCCAGGTCCCGGTCGGCAGAGTAGAAGCAGCGCGCAAACAGGTGCCGCAGGTTGTGCGGAAAGACCTTGCTGCGCTCCACCCCGGCCTCTGTACAGAGCGACTTCATCATCCGCCAGATGCTCGAGCGGCCCAGCGGCCGCCCGGTGCGGGTGATGAACACCGGGCCGCTGCTGATCCCCTGCCGGCGCAGATAGCGCTGCAGCTTTTTCCGCAGCTTTCCCGTCAGCAAGATCACCCGGGTCTTCCCCTTGAGCTGGAGAACCGCCTCCCCCCTCTCCACCGCCTCGGCGGTGATGCTGTGCAGTTCCGACACGCGAATGCCCGTGGCGCAGATCGTCTGCATCAGCAGCGAGAGCCTGTCGCCGCGCCGGGTCTCTGCCGTGCGGACCAGGCGCAGGTATTCGGCTTTGGACAGCTCCCGCTCCCTGGGACAGAACGCCTGCCTCTGGATCTTCAACTGTTTCACCCGCAGGTCGTGCCGGCCCAAAAACGAAAAAAAGCCGTTGAGCGCCGCCAGCTTTGCGTTGACGCTGACCGGCCGATACACCTCCTGCAGGTGCCCCTTGTAGCCGATCACCCGCTCCTTGGTGAGCTCCCGCCCCGACATCCAGCGGAGAAACGCCTCGATGTCCCGGCGGTACTGACCGAGGGTGGCGGGACTTCTCTCCTCCCTCTCCAGATGCGCTATATACTCCTTGACCGTTCTTCCCATATCGACCTTCCCCTACCTCTCTGCAAATTCCTTCCCTCTCACTGTCTGTCCACCTGTTTGATTGTAGAGGATTTTGTCGAATTTTGCGCACAGGTAAATGATGGAAAGTTCTTTTGCTAGAAATCGCCTTTGCCCCGCCCTGAAAAAACGCGCTCGATCCGGCGGGTGAAAACCGGCTGTTTTCCCCGCCCGCACTGTCAGAGCCGTGGGGTGCGACGGGGAAGGGGAGAAGGGCCCCCTCTGCCATCGACAAAACGAGAGAAAGAGGCGGCCGACTCTTTGAAATTGGCCGCCTTTCCCCAAAAGGGAGCGCCGCCCCTTTTCGAGAAGCGCTCTCAAAGGGCCCCCTCTTCGCCGGCAAGTGCCGTTGAAAACCACTGCGCGCCATTCCGATGGCAGAAAGCCCACTGTCCCCCTGTGGCCGGCAGGTGCTTTTTCAAGGAAAACCGCACTTTTGCCTTGCGTGAAAAGCGGCTCTAAAACAGCGAGGCCGACTGCCCCGTCTCCGGGCGCGGCGCCGCAACAAAAAATGCAGAGCAAATTGCTCTGCATTTTTTAGATGGGGGAAGCGCTCTGCATGCCGCAAGGCGCGGGTCAACATTTCCCAATAAAAAGCCGGTGGAGGGCGAATGGCACCACAGGCGCGAAAGGGGTGGGCACTTGAGATGCCCTTGGAGGCGGGCGCCCCACTCTGACAAAAAAGAGCCTGGAGCGCAGATCGCGTCCAGACTCAATTTGGAAGAGGCGAACGGTTTAGATGCCTTTCCAGTTACTTAATCTGACATTTCCTCTGGCTCCACTTTTTCAAATCGTTTAAATGCTTTATCTGCAATCTCCAGTTTATGGTACATACCTGTATCCAACTCATCAATAATATGAATGAGTTCGTGACTATTAAGTGTGATGGCCATAATTATCTGGCTTTGGGGGCTAACTTCGGATACCGACTGAATAAAACTGTTCATATCTTCTGAAACTATACTTTGTTGAGCGGGCTCATCAAAAATAATAACTCCAGGATGATTCCCATCTTTTTCAATCGAAACTTGTAAAAGAGCCAGTGTAAAAGCCCAAATAGTTCTGATTCCGTCACTTGCTGATGAATCAAATTTCATATCAAATCCATCAATAGTTGGTAGTAAAGATTCTTCCGAAATTTCTATGCCATCAAAACTTGATAAGCTGCTATAGTGATACCTTCGCAGGTTATCGATAAAGTGAGATTTTAATAGAGCAATTTTGCTCATGTCTGTTTCAGAAATTCCTTTCTTCGGCAAATGACTTTTCTGCTCTAAATAATCATTCCACTTTTCTGATAAATCACTTAAATTATCAAGAAAAGAATGGAAAGTGTCTTGCAAATTAGATAGCTGCTCAATTTGTTTTGATATTTCTATCTTTTTTAAAATTATTGCTTCAGACGCTTCAGTATCTGTTGTTGTAAAAAGGTCTGAGCGGATTGTTTGAGCTAACCGGCGTAGAGTTAATAATCTGCTTTCATAATCCTCCCTTTCTTTTTGTAATGCATCACGAGTATTCTTACGGCTATTGAGAGAAAATTCCAACATACTTTTCTGTGCCTTAAGATGCCGTATATTTTCTTCAATACTCATAAAACCACTACAAGGATTGGCTTCTAAGAGGTTATCTTGAATCTGCTGTTTGCAAGTTGGACAAATATTTGCATTTATTTGCCCATTACTAACTTCCGAACCAAACTTTTGTAATCTAGCTGCATCCTCGTTATTTCTAATATCAGTACAAATGAGTTGAAGATCGGAAGTCAGCCGATGAATTGCTTCATTAATTCCAGATAATTTCTGCATTAGTTGACGTACAATCTCTTCAAATTTGAGAATGGTTGCTTCTGTTTCTGAAAGTTCTGTATTTAAAGCCTCAAAATTGTCAGTCACTCGTGGCTTTAATTGGCGTAATGAGTCATATTCCATTTTTAATTGATTGGTTTTTTCTTCTATAGTAGCTTTCTCAACTGTTAGAATAGCAATACGCGAAAAATCTTTGTTTGAAAGCACACGGGGATACACAGGGATATTAACGATGTCGCAAGATTCGGAATAAGCACATCGCTGTATTTCCTTTATAAGCTGTTCCCATTCATTTTCGAGTTCTGTTTTTATACCAGTTAAGCGATCTCGCTCTTTTTCATTTTTAAAAGTATCGAGTCCAAGTATATATTCAACCACTCGTTTTTTCGATTCTCGAATCCCAAATACAGGCATTCCCGACAGGATATCAGACCAGCCATGTTTTTGCTCAATAAACATGGCAGAAAATATGATTTGTAAATACAGTTTGCGTTCACTGCCATCGGATGTGCGAACTAAAGGAAGATTCAAATGTAAAAAATCTTCTAAAAATGCATGAAACCCCCTCTGACTCGTAGCAGCATGCTGAATATTTACATAAAAATCTTCCGACTGGATCTTTGGATTACTAATCAAATCATATTCACTAAAATATACAGTGATTAGTCTATTATCTTTATTTTCTGCTTTGATGTTTCTATAAATTGTTATTTCTTCGGAGCCGTTACTAATTTCAAGGTATGCTCCTGATTCCGTAACGTTCCAAGACTTTCCGTTGTCATCAATGGCGTTTTTAAAAGCAGATGTTAATACCTTACCACCAATGCCTGCGACACCACCCAGTATCTGCTCAAGGCCAAGACAGTAATATATAGCTGCGAGTATAGAGCTTTTTCCGCAAGTGTTTTCCTTACTGGCCACAAAATTAAGTCCATTTTTAAAAGACTCATCTATTCCATACATGCCGTTTGCAGTATTAATTTCAACACGTAATCTATTAATCCTCAGCATGTCTATCCCTCCAAATTTCAGTGAGTTCCTTAATCCTTGATTCAGTGAGTCTTTTTGATAAATCTGTAAGTTCACTAATTTCAGTAGCCATTAGATCTCCGGCTAATTTGATTCGTTCTGCAAAATTTTTCCCTTGGTCTGTTAATTTATAATTTCCATTTGGTTGTTGTAAGACAAATCCATAAGCGACTGCATATGTAAGTGCTCTATTTACTGCTGGATCAAACCTAACAACCACTGATTCATTTGTTTTATCAGAAAACTCTATTAGATTGTCCATATTCTTTCGTGACAACAACGCAAAGGATATCATATGGAGTTTAATGAGCGAGCAAGATGTTCCCCATCCACATATGTACATAATAAGACACAACTGAGAAACCTTATAACTTATCCGATAGTTATAAGGTACCGCATCTGGTTTTGCATCAAAAATTATATCACCTTGTAGAGGGAATTGATTTACCATTAGTTATACACTCCTGAATTCCATAGAGCAATCAGCCAACCAACTTGCGACTAAATCTTGTTTTAGTTCTACAATTGAAGCTTGTGTCAGTATTTTAGAAAAGTCCTTTTCGAGTTTTTCTTGAAACTCGTTGAGGATGTTATTAAATAGGCTTTGATTTAATTGTCGATCAGTATTCATCCGAGTTTTTAATGAAACTTCCCTTTTATAGCTCTGCTCTAATCTATAGAGATCTTCATAGATTTCCGGAAAATGAAGTTGTAAATTGTTCATGATTTCCAGTCCAGCTATATAGTAATCAATATAAATATTAATCACATAATTTAAATCAGGATCGTCTTCATCAACGTGCATCACTGCTCCCACTTTACGCCGTATATTAGCTACTTTTTGGGAATCACATTTAGACCAATCCGGCATCTCTTGATGTTGAACCGCTAAATTAAGCTTCATATCAGTGAGATTTGTGCGAATAATTCTGCTAATTTCCGGAGCGAAATCTTCTGCAACTTTAACAAGTATTTTAAAATCATCAGAAATGTAAGCAAACAAATCAGGATTTTTCTTTTTTGCAGTTGACACTTCCTGCTGCTTCGATTGCGCATGGCTAAGAATTCTTGGATCTTTATATTCAGGAATATTAAAATGCCATTCAGCAATTGGCGGAACTCCTAAGTCTTTTAAGCGTTCCCCATTATTCATTAATTTTTCAATATCCGCAGTTAGCTTGTTTCTTTGATGAGCATAAAGCTCATTATCTGAATATACACGTTCTGGACAATAGCACTGATGTACTATTCCGCTGTGAGTAAATCCCTCAATGCCAGCATCTCCGCCTTGCACAGCAGGGATAGCCGTGTAATGCTCTCTTTGATATCTTAGACGATAACATTTTACGCAGAGTTCTTCCCATGCATTTCCGGTCATATATCCCTCAATAAATGTCATAATGCTGCTCATTATAACCCACCCCTTAGCTTGTTTATTCCAATTGAATTTGTATAGTCAGGCCGGGAAGATAAGGCATGATAGTCTATACAAAATTCGGTAATTTCATTTATATATCGAATCTTGACAAGGTGAAAAGTTAAATAAGTCTTTGTAATGATTACTTCTCGATGGAATAAAAATAATTTATCTCCTATTTGTGGGGGATTCTGAACTTTCATGCTTAAATCCCCTTTCTGCACAAATCTTCTAATTCATCTCTATCTAAGAATCCTCTCTAACGTACACTTATTCATTTTTATTATAGCAGAAATCCTACGATTTTGAAAGTTGCTTTTTATATATATTTAAGGTATCCACAAAAAATAGCACCGTTGCCCTCGGCCTGAGGACATCGGCGCTATTTTTTGTGGGCACTCTATTTTTTCAGTGGTAGGTATGCATCCTGCTCGTATCCACCGACAAACCGTATTCTGATCTGGGTGGCGGATAAGACTGTCACTTGTTCAATGATTCTTCAGATGAAGTCATCATTAAATTCAGTAAGGTTCAGGTTTTCCTCGTTATTGATATAAAGCAGTGCCTGCTGGTATTGATACTCCTGCGCCTGATTTGCTATTTTTTCTGGATTTCCTGCACTTGACTGGTGAGAGTCATTTTCTGTTCGGAAAGCTGCCGCAGCTTGGTGGTGTAAAAGTCTCCATCTCTCTACGAACTTCTTGATTCACTAATTTTTTCTTAAGTATCTTGCAAAGTGCAAAAACAAATCTGCTATAATAAAAAGTCCATCTTCTAAGTATAAGGAGGAATTAATAAGATGGGCAAAAGACACACAGAGGAAGATAAAAAACACTTAGTTTCACTTTACGAGAGTGGAAAATCAGTCCAAGAGATTTGTGAAGAATATCAGATTTCAAGAAGTGCCTTATATAATTGGATAAAACTTTATACGGAACGGAAAGCGCCTAAAACCGGTACAATCATTTCCGGCCACCGAATCGTTTGTCTTGAGGAGGAAAATCAAAAACTTCGGGAAGAAAACGAAATATTAAAGAAAGCAAACTGTGGATGCAACGCATCTCGTGAAGAAAAGATTCAGGCAGTAAAGAAACTATATGGACAGTATTCGCTTCGAGCTTTATGCGATGCGCTGGGGCTAGCTCGAGGAACTTTTTACAACCACATGAAAAGCCAAAAAACTAAAAAATTGGTTGATCAACAGAACGAAGCATTCTGTCCCATCATTCAGAAAATTTTTGAAGATAGCAAAGGACGGCTAGGAGCTCGGCCAATCCGCGCCAAAATGCATGAAATGGGATATGAAATTAGTGTCCGAAGGATTAACTATCTTATGAAAGAAATGAAGCTTTCTGCAGTTGTTCCCAAGCCTGATGCGGCTTATATGCATCCACGCTCAAAATTCTATCGCAATAAACTATCCAGAAATTTTGATCAGACGGAAGCAAACAAAGTATGGGCCAGCGATATTACATATGTACCTGTCGGAGACCAATTTTATTATGTTTGTGTGATCCTGGATTTATTCTCCCGGAAAGTGTTATCTTACAGTGTATCGGAACGAATTGATACTGATTTAACCATTAAAGCGTTTATGTATGCTTACAAATCGAGAAACCAACCACAAGGTTTGCTTTTTCACAGCGATCAAGACTGTCAGTATACATCCTATGTTTTCCGGCAAATCCTGAAAGGCTATCATGTAGAACAGTCATTTTCTACACCGGGACAACCCCATGATAACGCTGTATTGGAAGCTTTCTTTTCCGGTTTCAAAAAAGAACAGGTATTCCGGAATGTGTATCGTACAAAAGAAGAACTTGAAGCATCCGTTGCCGAATACATCGAGTTCTATAACGAGGGAAGACCTCATCGAAAATTAAATATGAAAACTCCGGCTTAATTCGAAGCTGCATACTTTTTTGCTCTAAACACGAAATAAAAAGCGGATGACAGTATTTTAGACAGTCCACAAAAAACTGTTCAAAATACTGTCATCCGATCAGATGAAAGGGACGAACGGTTTAGATGCCGCCGTCAGCGCGAGTGCTTTGCCTAAGCAAAACAAAAAGTCTGAACGCGAAATGCGTCCAGACTTAGTCTGGTGGTGGAGGATGGATTCGAACCATCGAAGCGAAACGCAACAGATTTACAGTCTGCCCCCTTTGGCCACTCGGGAACTCCACCATATTTTATTTTAGTAGCCACATTGGCCGGCCCTTTTCAATGGAGCTGGTGGACGGACTTGAACCCCCGACCTGCTGATTACAAATCAGCTGCTCTACCAACTGAGCTACACCAGCAAATGTGACAACGGTATGGATTATACCATCTTCTTTTCGCGTTGTCAACAAAAAAATTGGTCGAGGCGACAGGACTTGAACCTGCGGCATCCTGGTCCCAAACCAGGCACTCTACCAAACTGAGCTACGCCTCGTCAGCCTTTGTGTTACAGCGCAGCACACCAAAAATTGCTGGATATTCGTAACACAGCTTTTATATTTTAGCCCATCCGCGCCCGTTTGTCAACCAGATCCGCCCCCCTCTTTTCCGCGCTCTCGCCGCGCTGTAACCCAACTGTAACACTTTGTAACCTCCGTCAGGTTGTATGAAAAAATTTGCTCATGTATACTGTTGTTATAGCAAACGGCCGCCCTGTCGCCCCGCCCCGCGGGGAGGCGGCCGCGCGGACAGAGCAAAAAGGGAGTGAAAGCATGGAGCACACGTATAACCCCAAGGCGCAACGCATCCTTTCTGAAATCAAAAAAGCAGTGGTCGGCAAGGACGACATCGCCGCCAAGATCCTCATGGCCCTGCTGGCACAGGGTCACGTCCTCCTCGACGACATCCCCGGCGTGGGCAAGACCACCCTGGCCATGGCCTTCTCCAAGGCCCTCTCGCTGGACTACCACCGCATGCAGTTTACCCCCGACGTCATGCCTTCGGACATCACCGGCTTCACCATCTACAACAAGCAGCTGGGCGATTTTGAGTACAAGCCCGGCGCGGCGGTCTGCAACCTCTTTTTGGCCGACGAGATCAACCGCACCTCCTCCAAGACCCAGTCGGCCCTGCTGGAGGTGATGGAGGAAGGCCGCATCACCGTCGACGGGGTCACCCGCGAGACCCCCAAGCCCTTCATCGTCATCGCCACCGAGAACCCGGTGGGCTCGGCCGGCACCCAGATCCTGCCCGAGTCGCAGCTGGACCGGTTCCTCATCTGCCTCTCCATGGGCTACCCCGACGTGGAGAGCACCATCACCATCATGGAGCGCCGCCACGACAGCAACCCGCTGGACGAGGTCATCCCCCAGGCCAGCCGGGAGGAAATTTTGCAGATGCAGCGGGAGACCCAGCTGGTCACCGTGCACAAGGCCATCTACGAGTACGTGGCCCAGCTGACCGAGGCCACCCGCAACCACGCCATGATCACCCTGGGGATGAGCCCCCGCGGCGCCCTGGCCCACATCCGAATGGCCAAGGCCATGGCCTACCTCTACGGCCGCGACTTCGTGGTGCCCGACGACGTGCAGGAGACCTTCTTCGACGTGGGCGCCCACCGGCTGGTGCTGGGCTCCAAGGCGCGGGTCGGCGGGGTCACCGCCAAGACCCTGCTGCAGGAGATCCTCAACGACACTCCGGCCCCGCAGATCACCGAGAGCCTGCTCGACCAACAGTAGAAGACGCCGAAAGGGGATGTTCCCGTGAAAAAAGCGCGCATCATCTACGGGGCGTTCTGCGTCGCCATGGCGGTGTTCGCCTTCTCCTATCGGGAGTACCTGTCCATGCTGGCCTTCGCCATGGCGCTGCTGCTCCCCCTGGGGCTCTATCTGCTGCTGCGCCACTGCGCCAAAAGAGTCGAGGTGGAGCTGCTGCCCGGCCCCCACTCCCTGGGGCGGGGCGAGTCGTTCTCCCTGCAGCTGCAGATCAAAAACCGGGGGCGGCTGCCCATCGCCCGCTGCCAGGTGGAGCTGTTGGCCCGACACCAGTTCTACAGCGACCCCAACCGGACGGTGGTGGAGACCCCTGTCTTCTCCAAAAACACCCAGACCATCTCCTACTCGGTGGCTCCCCGCCACACCGGGAAGATCACCTTCTCCCTGGGCGAGGTGCGGCTGTACGACTTTTTGGGGATCACCTGCATCCGGCTGGAGCCGAACAGCCGCTTTGTGCTGCCGGTGCTGCCCGCCTTTGTGGACTCGGCCGCCCGCATCGGGGTGGACTTTTTCCGCCACGTGCCCGACAGCAACACCTTCTCCCGCCACCGGCGGGGGGACGACTCCTCCGAGACCTTCAAGCTGCGGGAATACCAGCCCGGCGACCGGATCAACCACATCCACTGGAAACTCACCGCCAAGGTGGGCGAGATGATCGTCAAGGAGTCCAGTTTCCCCCTGCAGGACACCACCTGCATCTTCTTGGAGCTTTACCGGGTCTCCGGCTCGCGGGAGGACAAGAACTACCTCGACGCCATCTTGGAGACCCTCTGTGTCCTCTCCCCCCTCTTTTTGCAGGAGGGGATCGAGCACACCGTCTACTGGTACGACCTGCAAAACGGGGGGCTCGCCTCCCACCGGATCACCGACGAGGCCGACCTGTTTGGCTGCCTGGACGACCTCTTTGACGCCGCCAGCTACACCGAACAGATCTACGCCCTGCAGGCCTACTGCCAGAACTTCACCGTGGCCAAGAGCGCCCAGGTGCTCTACCTGGCCCCCATCATCGAGACCGGCCCCATCGAGCAGATGGGGATGGAGCACCGGGAGCCCTTTACCTTTTTCTACATCCACGACTTCGACCACTGCGACATGCCGGTGCTGGACCGGTATGGCATCCGCTGTATCTGTGTGGACTCCGACCACCCGGAAGGGGCCCTGCAGGCCCTGATCCTGTGAAGGGGGGGACTGGACTTTGAAAGCGAAGAAAAAGCGCGGCAAGAAACCCTCCCTCCTCTACAAACTGCGCCACCCGGCGCCCCTCCCCCCGCTGGAGGGGGACGACATCGCCCTTCTGCGGGACACCTCCCTCGCCCTGGAGCGGCGCGCCCCCCGGGCCAGGTGGTATGTGCGGCTGTTTTTGCTGGGGCTCTGCGCCCTCTCCTTTTTGGCCAGCTTCCTCACCCTCTACCAGCTGCCGGTGAGCCTTGTCTCCCCGGTGGCGCTGGGGGTCTGTCTGGTGGGGGTCTGCCTGCTCTACACCCTCTTTAAATACCCCCTGGCGGGGACGGGGGTGGTCCTCTTTGCAGCCGTCTCCTTCGGCCTCTTCAAAAGCGACGCCCTCTTTTTCGGCTTTGAGATGTTTTTCAACCGGGTCATCGAACTGCTCAACTGGCACACCTTTGAATTTTTGATCCCCTACCGGATCCCGCCCCTCTACGACCAGCCGGCCAGCGAGCGCTTCTTTGTGAACTTTGCCCTCTGCTGCATCCTCTTTGTCATTGGGGTGGCCATCCTCTATCGGTCCAACATCTTCCTCTACCTGGCGGCCACCTTCCTACCGCTGCTCCCGGGGCTCTTCTACGGCCTCACCCCCTCCTACCTCCCCTTCTTGCTGCTGGCCGCCTCCTACGCGCTGGTGCTCTCCCTGCACCTGGCCACCCGGCACCCCCGCGCCAAGAGGGACTTCTCCGAAAAAATCGAGAAAAAGGCCCGCACCTTTCGGGTGGACTACCGAAATTACAACTACCGCTACGCCACCGCCCTCAAGAGCGGCTGTGTCCTCGTCGGCCTCTGCCTCTGCTGCCTGGCGGCGGGCGGGCTCATCATCTCGCCGCCGCTGTACAACAGCCGGGCCTTTACCTCCTTTCGCAACGGCGCTGGGCACAAGCTCTCCGAGGTGTCGATGGAGAAACAGCCCAGCCGTATCCTCAACCTCTACCGCGGGCAGTTGAGCCGCCTGGGCATCTGGCGCAACTACGACGCCGCCAACGACCTGATGATCCGCACCCCCACCCTGGGCCAGTCCATCTACCTCAAGGGGTATGTGGGCGGGATCTACCGGGGGGACCGGTGGGACACCCTGGACGAGGAGGCCGAGCAGACGGGCCGGCAGGCCTTCGGCTCCCTCTTCTCCGAGGCGGAGACCTCGCCCCAAAACCTCCCCAGCGACTACATCGCCCTCTGTGACACCATCGACAACCCGGTGCTCAAAGGGGTCTACCTCTCCCATGCCACCATCTCGGTGGAAGGGCTCAAGAACACCGCCCTCAAGCAGTTCACCTATGTGCCCTACGGCGCGGTCTACCCCTGGTACATTGGGGAGGAGATCGACCCCTCCCTCCTCCTCGAAGGGGAGGAGCTGCCCGAGCGGGAGACCGCCCAGACCGACCTGGACAGCACCATCTGGACCGACAACAACCGCTGGGCCGGCTCCTACGACTTTGACTTTTACACCGCCCCCAACCTGCTGGGGGTGGACATGGACACCCCCCTGCAGGAGGCGGCGCAGCGCGACCGCGACGCGGCGGCTTACGCCCGGCGGGAGGCGGCCTATCGCCGCTTTGTCTACCAGACCTACACCCAGGTGCCCGAGAACATTCAAAAGGTGCTCACCGACGAGCTCTTCACCCCCCAGGCCCTGGCGGAGGCGGGCGACCTGGCCACCTACACCGACTGGGTCCGCAGCTATTTGAGCGAACACTACCACTACAACCCCGCCCCCGGCTCCACCCCCGACGGGCAGGACTTTGTCGAGTACTTCCTCACCCAGCGGGACAGCGGCTTTGCCACCCACTTCGCCTCGGCGGGCGCCATGATGCTGCGCTCGGCCGGCGTGCCCGCCCGCTATGTGGAGGGCTACGCCCTCACCCCCCAGGCCTTGAGCGGCCGCGGGCTGGAGGACGAGAAGGTCCCCATCGAGCAGCCCCTGTTGGGGGTCACCGCCCTGGTGGAGCGGCGGGGCACCATGGTCAGCGGCAGCGCCATGCACGCCTGGGTGGAGATCTACCTGGACGGCTTTGGCTGGGTGCCGGTGGAGATGACCCCCGACCGCTCTATCGAGTACGACACCCTGCCCGTGGTGGACGGCGAGGTGGCGCCCCCCATCATCTCCGGCGGGGGCGGAACCGGCAGCGGCGACCCCAGCGACAGCATCGGCGGGGGCAGCGTCACCTTTGACGGGGTGGACGACCCCCTCTCCATCTTCGACACCTGGCGGCGGCCCCTTAAAAACGCCCCCTGGACCACCATCGTCTGGACCGGCATCGCCTGGCTGGGCGGCCTGATCGCCGTCGCCGCCGTCTTTCTGGCCCTGCGCCGGTTTGTGCGCATCCACCGCTTCAAGCGCTCCCTGGAGACCGACGAGCCCCGCCGCAACATCATCCGCCTCTACCGCTACCTGCTGCAGGCGCTGGACTTCTTCTCCTTCGGCTACACCCACGCCCACTCCTACTACGGGATGGCCAGTAGCATCGAGGTGGCCTTTGGCGACCACCTGGAGCACGGCGAGGCCCTGCCCATCATCGAGCTGGTGCTGGAAGCCGGCTTCAGCCAACACCAGATGACGCCGGAGCAGTTCCGCGAATTCCTGGTCTTTGTCGACCGGTTCATCCGCTCAGTGTCCAAGGACCAAAACATCTTTAAGAAACTCTCCTTCCGCTTCCTCCACGCGCTCTGGTGAGATGTCCCCTACCGTTGCCTTTCCTCCTCCTTTTTTACACAGCGGGCCCGGCACCTGCCACACGGCAGGCCGTCGGGCCCGCTGCTGCGTTTTTCCCTTCGCCCCCGCCGGCGATCGGGCCGTTTCAGCCATAGGGGAGAGAGGGCATCCCCATCTCCCCCTCGCAGAAGCCTACCCTGCTCAGAATGGCGGCGGCCGGAAAACGGCTTCCCCCTTTCCTCTCGACAGGTGCGCCGGCCGGCCCAGCACCCAAAGGAGAAGGCTCCCATATTTAATGGGGTATACCCGACTGCACAGCACACAACCGGGACCGCTCCATATTTTCTGCCCCCAATGTCAAGAGGAGCAGCTTTCCCCACCCCACAGGCCCAAAAATGAAGGGGCTTTTTTCCGCCACCGCAGGGGCCACTCCCTTCCATCGGGCGGGCCGCCTCCTCCCAGCGGCCTGTCCCCCTCCACAGAGGCGACCCGCCAGTGAAGCGGGGTCACCCTAGATTGGGCGAATGCCGGCCCCACTTCAACTGCTGCTGGGGATCTTCTCCCCTCCCGACCAGCCTTTTGCCCCTTCGCCAGGAGCAGGGTGCCGCCTGTTCTTCCCCCGACGCCCTCAATTGGCCCCCATTGGCCCCATCGGCAGGGCGACCGCCGCTGGGAAGCGAGTGGTCCCCCAAGGCCGAGAGAAACCTCCCCTCTCCCACAGACACTGCCGCCACAGCGTCCTCCCCGCCAACCTCTCCTCCCACTGTCGGGAGCATCAATCCCCCGCTTTTCTCAGCGCCTTTGGCCGGACGAGCCCTTTATATATCCCAGACCAAGAGGGAAACTGATCCGCTGATTGAAAAAGGGGCAATTCCGCCAGAGTTTGGGGAGACCCCCCGCCGTCTTCTCGCCCCCAAAAACGCAAAACCAGCCGCCGATTGGGGATCCTCCTCTTTTCTCCCCCATCGAGCGGCTCCCCCCATCTGAGCAGCCCCTTCTCCCCGCAGCCCCATCATCTCCAGGTGCAAAAGGCAGCGGCCCGTCGCCCGGGGTGTGGGGCGACAGGCCGCTGTCTTTATGGGAACTTATTTTTCCGGGGGGAGGACGATGCCGGGCCACCCCCACTTGATCCGCGCCTCATAGGGCATGAATTCCAGGGCGATCCCCTCCGGTTGGGAGGCGAGAACTTCCAACTGCTGGCTGGAGGTGCCCTTGGCCGCCTCCCCCCGCAGCTCGTAGGTGATGGCGGGCTGCTGGTACTCCGCCCACTTGCCGGCGGGGCCCACATTGGCCTTGAGGGTGACGATGGACGAAGTCTCGCCGTAGGTCTCCACCGTGGTGAAGACCGTCCCGTTAGAGCGCTTGACGGCGCTCAGGCGGTACCGCTGCCCACCCACGGTGAAAGGGGTGTTCAGCTCGATGGTCTCCCCCTCCGCCGGGTTGGGGATGGACACCGCCTCGCCGGCGGTGGCGTAGACGGTCTCCGCCAGGTTGTCAAAGGTCATGTACCAGACCTTGGGGGTGCGGTAGAAGAGCTCGTAGAGGGAGGGGACCCGCTTGAGGGTGTAGAGGGACAGGCTCCTCTCCTCGCTCTGCTCCAGCACGCTCTCCACCGTCTCCTGGGCACGCCAGTTGGTGCCGGCCATCCCCAGGTCGGCCAGGGCGGGGTAGACCATCTGGGTCTCGCCGTCGGACAGGCACTCCACCAGCAGGTTGCGACCGTCTGCGCTGGCCGACTGCACCCGGATCTCCACCGAGCGCCCCCCCTCCAACTGCACCGTCTGCACCGCCTCCGGCTGGTCGGAGAGGTCGATGACCGGCCGCTCCTTCTGCCCGCTGTCGTTCAGGGTGAGGTAGGCGCTCTCGGCCTCCCCGATCTGCCCCACCGGCACCGTGTAGTAGGCGAAGAACTGATCGGCCACCCAGTTGTAGTGGACGTCCACCTGTTCCGGGTCGCTCTCGACGCGCTGACCGCCCACCTCCAGCGCCACCTGGGGGATGTTTCTCTGCAGGTCGATGAGCAGGTAGCTGATCTCCTCGTCGCTCAAGTTGTAGGCCTGCCCCGGGCCCTTGGGGTTGGGGCAGCGAAACACCCGGGTCAACAGGACATACCCTTCGCCGTTTTGCCGGCGAAAGACCGACTCGATGTGGGTCAGGCCGTTTCGCTCCGCCACCTCGGGGATGTCCTGGATCTTTTTGGCGGCCACCTTGCCGGTCAGCGCCAGCGCTGCGGCCGCACAGGCCACCGTGGCCGCGCAGACCGCCAGCACCTGTTTTTTGCTTTTTCCCTTCTTGAGCAGGTTCATACAAACACCCCGTCTTTATCTTCTCTTCTGTCTGCCGTTCACCGTCACAGCGCCGCTGCACTGCCCAAAAGGTTGCGGCACTGGTGGAGCAGCACCACCGGCGCCGGGGCGGTTTTTCCCTGCCAGTCCCACATGGTGCAGGCCACAGCCACCCGGTGGGGACTCCCCCCCTCGGCCGCGGATGTGACCGTCACCCGCCCCCGCCCGTCTAGGGGCTCCCCGTCGAGCCCTGTCACCGGCCCCTCGCAATAGCCCAGGTCGGCCGGTTTGAGGACCAGGGTCGTCTCATCGATCAGCAGGGAGACCGCCGCAATGCCGTCCAGCGGGAGGGTGCCGGCGGCAAAGTTGCGCTTTCCCTTTTCATCCCAATAGCTCCAGAGGGCGTCAAACAGCCTGGGCTGGCTGGCAAAGAGGGTCCACAGGTCCTTCTGGGTGCCGTGATCGCCTAAAGAGATCGACGCGTCTATCATCACCAGGGGGATGCCGCTGGCCAGCACCTTCTGCAGGGCCGCCGGGTCGGCCGGGCCGTTGGCGTCGCTCCCCACCCCGGCCACCGCCCCATTTTCGGTCAGGGAGACGCTCCCCGCCGAAAAGACGACCCGCTGGATGTACTGCGGCAGGTCGGGGTGTTCCTCCAGTGCCCGGGCCAGGTTGGTCAGGGGGCCCAGGCAGAGGATCTGCAATGCTCCCCCCTCCTGGACGGCGGTCTCGTACATCACCTCCCAGGCGGGGCGGGGGTCAAAGTCTTCCTCTCCCCCAAAGGGGAGGACCAGGTTTCCGGCGCCGGTGGGGCCGGTGTCCTCCCCCCAGACGACGGCCTCTCCCGCCGAATTGCGGGTGGAACCCAGAGCCACCGGGCAGTGAAGGTCAAAGTAGGTCGCTGCCGTCAGCCCGCTGCGGCCGGTCTGGGCAAGGGTCCCCGCGCCGCTGCAGAGGGTGATCCCCCGCACGTCCAGCAGCGCTGTCCCGGCGGCCAGGCCGATGGCCAGAACGTCGTCTCCCCCCGGGTCGCAGTCGATGAGGATCGGGGTGCGCCCGGTCAGGGTGGTGGGGATGTTTCTCTGGGGCGAAAAGGCCATCACTCCCACCCAGAGGGCGAGGGCCCCGCAGAAAAACCGCCCCGCCCGCGCCCGCACCGCCTGCGCCAGGCGGCGTCCTCTCTCCCAAAACAACTGCATCTCTCTCTTCCTCTCTGGCAGGTCAGCTCTTTTTTCCAAGTTGGTTCCGGCAGTCAAAAATGGGACCCAATACCGCACATTCTCCAGCGCCCGATGTCCCCACCCGCTGCTCCACCGCCAGGTGACAGTTGGCCTCTTCCTCCCCCGTGAGCCGCACCAGGGTCCGCCCCTCCAGGTCGGCGGGGGTCAGGTAGTCCGCCTCCTCCCAGAAAAACATCCCGCTGGGGAGGTTTGGCTCGACCGGCTCCCTGGTCTCCCGCTCCTTGGTGGGGTCCATCATCCGCATCTGCCCCGCGGGGTCGTAGACGACCACGCTCCTCTCCGGCACCGCCCGCTCCAGCAGCCCTTCCGCCGGGCACAGCTGGGCCGGTGCAAAGCGGTAAGCGCCCTCGTCGAGAACCGCGTAGAGGGCGGCGAGGCCGTACAGGGGCACCCCGCTGTCCTCCCCCCCGCTCTTGTAGATGTTCATGGGGTAGGTCCAGATGGCCCCGTAGAGCTGCGGTTCGCTGGCAAAGGTGGTCCAGTCGTCTTTACAGACCACACTGCTCCCCGCCGCATACCGGTCGTTGCCCACAATGTAGAGGGGGAGACCGCTCGCCAGCACCGCCTCCAGGGCGCCGGGATCTGCCTGGCCGTTGGGGTCGGGGGCGGTCAAGGTCAGGCTGCTCCCCGCACCGCCCGCCGTGTACTCCCCGGCGGCGGTCGCCGCCCGCAGATCGACGCTGCCGGCCGAGACCACCACCCGCTTCAAATAGCCGGGCAGGTCGGGGTGTTCCTCCAGCGCCCGGGCCAGGTTGGTCAGGGGCCCGGTGCAGACCAGCTGCAACTGCCCCCCCTCCTCCACCGCCAGGTCGTAGAGCAGGTCCCAGGCGGGGCGGGGATCAAAGGAGCGCCCGCCCTCCCAGGGGAGGGCCAGGTTGTTGGCGCCGTTGGCCCCTGCGTCCTGCGGCCAGGTGAAGGGGATGCCCCGCACCGTCTGCGCGGCCCCCAGGGCCACCGGGCAGTGAAGGCCAAAGTGGGCCGCCGCCGTGAGGGCATTGCGCCCGGTCTGGGCCAGGGTGCCCGTTCCCCCCACCACCGTGATCCCCCGCACGTCCAGAAGGTCCGCCCCGGCGGCATAGCCCAACATCAACACGTCGTCGCTGCCCGGGTCGCAGTCGATGACCACCGGGGTGCGCTCGGACAGCCCGGTGGGGATGCCCCACTGGGGAGAGAAGAGGAGGAGTGCCGCATAGAGCACCGCCAGCCCCTCGATCAGATGCCGGCGCAGGGCCCTTCGCGGCCCCCGCCGTACGGTTTGCCCGCCTGCCATCTCGCTTCCCCCTTTGCGCCCGGTCTACCAGTATCGAAAGGTCTGCTCCAAAGTCCCGTACAGCTGGGGAACGGGGACCAACTCACCGGCGCCGGATGCCGAGACCCGCCGGTACTTCTCGTCGGTCACCGCCGTCAGGGCCGCCGCCACCCGGCAGTCCCCCTCTCCCTCGACGGGGGAGTATGCCAGCGCCCCCTGCCGCCACTGCAGATCGGCCGGGAGAAAGGAAAAGGCGCTCTCGTCGGTGAGGGCGGCCAGCACCGCCACCCCGCCCAGCTCCAGCGAGACCCGGTCGCTGGTGCCCCCCTGCTCTTTGAGGAAGGAGAGCATCTGCCCGTAGACGGGCTTTGTCTCCCGCAGGTCTTGAAAGAGGGGGCTGATGGTGTCCCTATCTCTCTGCCGAACCGCCGCCATCTCCGCCTGCACCGGGGTCGGCACCACCGTCAGGGGGATGCCGCTCTCCACCACCTCCCGCAGGGCGGTGGGGTCGGCCTGCAGGGCGTAATCGCTCCCGGCCACGGCCGCCCAGTAGGCGCTCTCCCCCTCCTCGTCCAGCCCCCCCTCGGGGAGGGGGAGGCCCGCCCCCAGGGTCACCCCGGCGATCCTCCCCGCCAGGTCGGGGTGTTCGCGCAGGGCGGCGGCCAGGTTGGTGAGGGGCCCCAGGCAGACCACCTGCAGCCGCCCGCCCTCCTCCACCGCCAGGTCGTAGAGGAAGTCGCTGGCGGTGCGGGCGTCAAAGCTGCGGCCGCTGGGGGGCAGGGCGGCCCCGCAGAAGCCGATCTTCCCCCATCGGCTCTCCTGCGTCAACAGGCGGCCGTCCATCGAGGCCCCGGCCCCCAGGGCCACCGGCCAGTCCCGCTCCATCCAGTCCGCCGCCGACAGCAGGTTGCGGGCCGCCTGGGGCAGGGGGACCACCCCGAAACTGGCGGTGATCCCCCGCACGTCCAGGCAGCCGATCTGCCGGGCTATCAGCAGGGCCGTCAGGTCGTCGAGCCCCCCGTCGCTGTCGATGAGCACCGGGGTGCGCTCGGTCAATGTGGCGCCGACGGCCTTCCCCGGCAGCAGCCGCCCGCCGCCGACCACCATCAGCGCAGCCAGGGCGATCGCCGCTGCCGCCGTTCCGATCTTCCGCCCGCGCCGGCGGCCCGCTGTGCCGATCAGTGCCATCTCAAAACCCTCCCGTCGGGGAGATCACCAGTGCCGAAAGGCCTTCTCCATCACCAAAAAGAGCTTGGGGATGGGGATGCGCTGGGTCTCCATCGCCTTGGTCCCCTCGGTCCCCTCTGTGACCTTGGCCCACTTGTAGTCCTCGTCCGTCACCATCTCCAGCTCGCTCGCCACCCGGCAGCAAATTCCCTCGCCGCCCGGGTTTACCACCGGCCCGTACCGCGCCCAGGCGATGCCCCCCTCTTCCACCGTGAAGGCGCTCTCGTCCACCAGGGCGGCCAGCACCGCCACCGCCGAAAAGTCCATTGCAATGCTCGGGCTGCCCTTGCGGTACTCCTCATTCAAGTATTCCTTGGCGCCCGCGTAGAGGGGGGTGGCTTTGCCGGTGTCCTCCAGCAGGGGGGTCAGGGTGTCCCAGCGGTCTTTTTTGCCCGCCTCCATCCCCTCCAGGGCCGAGACCGGCACCACCGTCAGGGGGATACCGCTCTCTACCACCGCCTCCAGGGCGGCTCTGTCGGCCTCCCACAGCAAGTCGGGGTGGGCCCCCACCTCCTCCTGCTCGTGTTTTAACTGGGCCTCTTCCCAGCGCTTGCGCCAGGCCTCCTCGCTCTCGCCCTTGAGCCGCTCCACCTCCACCTCGGGGATGGGGGTGCGGGTGCTCCCCAGGGTGACCCCCGCCAGCAGGCCGGGCAGGTCGGGGTGCTCTTCGATCGCCCGGGCCAGGTTGGTCGCCGGCCCCAGGCAGATCACCTGCAACTGCCCCCCTTCCTCCACCGCCAGGTCGTAGAGGAAGTCGCTGGCGGCGCGGGGGTCGGTCTGTCGGGCGGTCGGCGGCAGAACCGTGCCGTAGAGCCCGTTTTCCCCCAGGGTGCGGATCCCGGCGGGCAGGGAACCGTCGAGGGCGCTCTTGGCCCCCAGGGCCACCGGCCAGTCCTCCCCCATCCACTCGGCCGCCGCCAACAGGTTGCGCCCGGCCTGGGGCAGGGAGACCGCGCCGTAGGAGGCGGTGAGACCCTGCACCTCGAGACGGTCCACCTGTCGGGCCAGCAGCAGGGCCGTCAGGTCGTCGAGTCCCCCGTCGCTGTCGATGACCACCGGCACCCGCCCGGTGAGAGTGGTGTCGATGGGCGCGCCGGGGATGGCGCGGACCACCCCCCACAAAAGCCCCAGGCACACCAGGGCGACCACCGCCGCCAACAGGCCCCGCCGCACTGCCTTTTTGCGCCAGAGCGCCCTGATTCTCTCCCGCACAGCCGCCGCCCCCCTCTGCCGCCTGACGGCGGCCATCTCGCATTTTTCCTAAAATCATTTTAACATGATTGCTTTTCAGTGGCAATTTTCTAGCAAACTTGTAACCAATTGTAATCCTTTTTTAAACTTTGCTGTCTTTTGAAAAACCTCCGCTTTTCTTTTTGTTGAATAGTTATAAACTTTCTTATTTTTGAATATTTTTAGGGTTTTATACTGTATATACAGAGTAAAAACGATATTTTATACGAAATTTCCCCTTGCGTCCTCCCGCAGAAAGAGGTATAATCATGCACATCAAATGAATAATTTGCAAATATCTACAGCAGAAAGGCAGGCGGGCCAGACAGATGGCAGCTAACGGCATTCACAAGCTCTGGGGGGGCCGGTTCCGCGCGGGCGAAGAGGACCTGATGGAGCAGTTCAACAACAATTTCAAAGACACCCACTGGCTCTGCGACCCCGACATCGAGGGCAGCCTGGCCCACGTGGCCATGCAGGTCAAATGCGGCCTCCTCACCGAGGGGGAGGGCGCCCAGCTCACCGAGGGGCTGCTGGGGATACAGGCCGACGTTCACAGCGGCGCCCTGCCCCTGGACGACCGCTACGAGGACGTGCACACCTTTGTCGAGGCCAACCTGATTGACCGGCTGGGAGAGGTGGGGAAAAAGCTCCACACCGCCCGCAGCCGCAACGACCAGGTCAACACCGACATGAAGCTCTATGTCAAGAGGGAGACCGCCCACGTCGTCGAGCTGGTGGAGGCGTTTTTGCAGACGCTGCGGAAAAAGGCGGACGAAAACCCCTACATCATGCCCGGCTACACCCACCTGCAGCGGGCCCAGGTGGTGACCTTTAAATACCACCTCATGGCCTATCACGGCATGTTGCAGCGGGACCGGCACCGGCTGCAAAGCGCCCTGGAAAACATGGACCTCTCCCCCCTGGGATGCGGCGCCCTGGCCGGGACCACCCACCCCATCGACCGGGCCTTCACCGCCGAGAAGCTGGGCTTTGCCGGGGTCTACGACAACTTTATGGACGGGGTCAGCGACCGCGACTACCAGCTGGAGGTCCTGGCCGCCTTCTCGATCTTGATGATGCACCTCTCCCGGCTGGCCGAGGAGATGATCCTCTGGGGCACCCAGGAATTTGGCTTTGTCACCCTGGACGACCGCTACACCACCGGCTCCAGCATCATGCCGCAGAAGAAAAACTCCGACGGGGCCGAGCTCATCCGGGGCAAGACCGGGCGGGTCTACGGCGACCTGCTGGCCCTCCTCACGGTGATGAAGGGGTTGCCCCTGGCCTACAACAAGGACATGCAGGAGGACAAGGACCTCTTTCACGACGGGCTGGAGACCGTCCTCCTCTCCCTGACCATGATGGAGCGGATGGTGGCCACCCTCACCGTCCACCCCGAAAAGATGCGGCAGGCGGTCTCCAAGGGCTTTCTCAACGCCACCGAGGTGGCGGACTACCTGGTGGCCAAGGGGGTCCCCTTCCGGGATGCCCACGGCATCGTCGGGCAGATCGTTATCTACTGCGAGGACCGGCAGACGAGCATCGAGGAGCTGACCCTTTCGGAGCTCAAGCAGTTCTGCCCCGCCATCGGGGAGGACATCTACCCCTATATCGACTACGAGAACATCCTGCACAAGGGCATCAAAAAGGAGATGCTCTGAACCGCCGCCCTGGCAGAAAGGAGGAAGCGCGGGTGAAACTGAAATTCATCAACCCCGATTCGGGGATGAGCCGGGCCGAACTCGCCGCCCGCGAGGCCCTTCTCTCCCGGGCGGCGGGCCCGGACACCGCCATCTCGATGGACTGCCCCCAGCGCACCCAGGTCTGCATCGACTCCGACCTGGACGTGGCGGTGGCCGCGCCCGAGATCGTGCAGATGGCCCTGCAGGCGCAGGCCGACGGGTTCGACGCCGTCTGCCTCTACTGCTTCTCCGACCCCGGCTTGTCGGCCTGCCGGGAGCTGCTGCAGATCCCGGTGGTGGGCGGGGCCCAGGCCTCCCTGGCCCTGGCGGCGCAGCTGGGGCACCGCTTCTCGGTCCTCACCACCGCCGCCGGCCGCATCCCCCAGAAAGCCGCCTTCGTCCGCGCCCTGGGCTTTGGAAATGCGCTGGCCTCGGTGCGCAGCGCCGAGCACGGCCCCAACGAGGGGCGCAGCCCGGCCACCGACGGCGCCCTGGTCAAGAAGCTGGCCCAGACCTGCCGAAGATGCGCCGAGGAGGACGGGGCCGACACGGTGATCCTCGGCTGCTTAAGCTTTGCCGGGCTGGGGGCGCAGGTCTCCGCCCTGGCGGGGCTGCCGGTCATCGACCCGGCCTTCACCCTGGTGGGCACCGCGGAGCTGCTGGTGCGCCAGGGCCTCTGCCACAGCAAGCTGGCCTATCCCCTCCCACCCCGGGCAATTCGCGCCTGGTCGGGCGGGACAATTGATTAAATAAAGAGAGAAAGAGAGAGGAATCGACTATGAAACTGAAAAAAGTATTGGCTGTCGCCCTGGCGGGCGTTTTGACCCTGGGGGCCCTCAGTGGCTGCGGCACCGACAAGAGCGCCGGCGGCGACGCCGGAAGCGACACCAGCGGCAAACCCCTGGCGGGCAAGCACTTCACCATCGCCATGAGCGCCTCCTTTAAAAACTTTGAGACCGTCACCGTGGACGACAGCGGCAAGGAGGTCTACGAGGGGCTAGACATCGACTTTCTCAACCAGATGGCCGAGGACATGGGCTTCACCTACGAAATTACCAACATGCAGTTTTCCGGCCTCATCGGCGCCCTTCAGTCCGGCCGGGCCGACTTCGTCCTCTCGGGGCTGACCGCCACCGACGAGCGCCGCAAGAGCGTTGACTTCTCCATCGGCTACATCGAGAGCCGCGACGCCTTCCTGGTGAGCAAGGACTCGGGCATCAAGACGGTGGAAGACTTGAACGGCAAAAAAATCGCCTGCTCCACCGGCACCTCTTACGAGACCACTGCCCGCAAAGTCCCCGGCGCCATCGTCACCACCTTTGACGGCCAGCCCGCCGTGCTGGCCGAACTCAAGAGCGGCCGGGTGGACGCCATGTGCACCGACGGCTCCCTGCTGCAGGGCTTCATCAACGACAACCCCGACCTGGACGGCTTCATGATCCCCAAGGACAGCGAGATCAACAAGGACGTGGACAAGGAGTTCGCCATCGCCTTCCCCAAGGGCTCTGACCTGATCGAGGCCTTCAACACCGAGATCAAGGCCCTGCAGGACAGCGGCAAGATGGACGAGATCGTCACTAAGTGGCTGGGCGAGGCCTATATCGGCGAGTAACCCCTTCCCTTCCCCCCTACACCAAAAAGGCAGACTACGGCGCCGGCCGCCGTGGTCTGCCTGCGCGAAAGGAGAATCCCCATGAATCTGGACTTCGGGATCATCCCCAAGTACCTGCCCATGTTTTTCCGCTCCATCGGCGTCACCATGCAGGTGACCCTGCTCTCGCTGCTGGTGGGCTTTGTGCTGGCCATCCCCCTCACCCTCTGCAAAATCTCCCGCAGCCGCATCCTCCGGGGCTTTGCCCAGTTTTACACCTCCATCTTCCGCGGGGTGCCCCAGCTGGTACAGCTGTTTCTGGTCTACTTCGCCGTCCCCCAGCTCTTTGCCTACAAAATCACCGCCCTGCAGGCGGCGGTGCTGGCCTTCGGGCTCAACTCGGCGGCCTTCCTCTCGGAGAACCTGCGGGGCGGGGTGCTGGGGGTCGATGCCGGGCAGAAGGAGGCCGCCCAGGCGCTGGGGGTCTCCTACCCACAGATGATGTGGGATATCGTCTTTCCCCAGGCCATCAAGAGCGTGCTGCCCAGCATCATCAACGAGATCATCAACCTCCTCAAGGGCACCTCACTGGTAGCCACCATCGGGATGGTGGAGATCATGCGCACCGCCCAACTGGTGATGAACGCCACCTACCGCTCCTTTGAGCCCTTCTTGGTGGCCGCCCTCATCTACTACATCATCGTGACCATCCTCAACTTCATCGCCAAACGCATTGAAAGGAAGGTGCGCAAAAGTGATCAGCGTTAAGCATGTGAGCAAGGACTTCGGCGAGCTGGGGGTCCTCAAGGACGTCTCCCTGGACATTCAAAAGGGGGAGATCGTGGCCATCATCGGCCCCTCTGGCTCGGGCAAATCCACCCTGCTGCGGTGCATGAACCTGCTGGAAACCCCCACCTCCGGCCAGGTGTTCATCGACGGGGTGGACATCACCCAGAAAAAAGTCGACATCCTCTCGGTGCGGGAGAAGGTGGGGATGGTCTTTCAGCACTTCAACCTTTTCCCCCACATGACGGTGCTGGAGAACATGACCTATGCCCCCCGCAAGGTGAAAAAGGCGGACAAGAAGGCCGCCGAGAAAAAGGCGTTGGAACTGCTGGAGCGCGTCGGCCTGGCCGACAAGGCGATGGTCTACCCCGCCACCCTCTCGGGCGGGCAGAAGCAGCGGGTGGCCATCGCCCGCGCCCTGGCCATGGACCCGGAGGCCATCCTCTTCGACGAGCCCACCTCCGCCCTGGACCCGGAGATGGTCAAAGAGGTGCTGGGGGTCATCAAGGGGCTGGCCGACACCGGCATCACCATGGTGCTGGTCACCCACGAGATGGGCTTTGCCCGGGAGCTGGCCGACCGCATCTGCTTTCTCGACGAGGGCCGCCTGATCGAGGACGCCCCGCCCGAGCGCTTCTTCTCCAGCCCCAAATCCCCCCGCGCCAAGGAATTTTTGGAGAAGGTGCTGTAAAAATCGCCGCACGAAAGGACGGTCCATCTATGCAAATCAAATGGCCAAACGGCTGCAAAAGCGCCGCCATGTTCACCTTTGACCTGGACGGCGACATCATCTGGCAGAACATGTCCGCCGACGAGCCCCACGCCGACCAGCTCATCCGCGCCCGCTCCATCGGCCAGTACGGCCCCAACCGCTGCGTCGACATGATTTTGGACCTGCTGGACAAATACGGGGTCAAGGCCACCTTCTTTGTGCCCGGCTATGTGGCCGAACACAACCCGGCGGTCATCCAAAAAATCGCCGCGGCCGGACACGAGATCGGCAACCACGGCTACACCCACGAGCGGTTTGTGGAGAAGAGTCGGGAGGAGCAGATCGAGATCATCGAAAAGACCCAGAAAATCATCAAAGAGATCACCGGCAAGGCCCCGGTGGGCTTTCGCACCCCCTCGGGCGACTGGGCGGTGGAGACCCCCTACCTGCTGGAGGAGCGGGGTTTCTCCTACTCCAGCTCGATGCGGGGGGACGACCGCCCCTACCACACCGTGCTCGACGGGCGGGTGACCGACTTCATCGAGATCCCCTCCAAGTGGGAGCTGGACGACTACGTGGCCCAGGCTTACAGCATCTACCCGGCCGAGCCCGCCGGCCTCGACCGCATCTCCTGCTACCGCAACGTGCAGGACACCTATCTGCGGGAGTTTCGCGGCTACCACCGCTACGGCCTCTGCATCTCCTTTTTGATGCACCCGCAGATTTCCGGCGCCCCCGGCCGCAACCTGATCCTGGAGGAGATTTTGAAGGAAGTCACCTCCCAGCCCGACGTCTGGATCGCCACCGGCGCAGAGATCGCCGACTGGTGGCGCGCCACCTACCCCACCGACCCACAATAGGAGGAATGGCAGATGTACACCGAGACAATGACCTGGCCCCAGGGCAAGCGCTGCGCCGCCCTCATCACCGTCAACCTGGACGCCGAGTACTTCTGGCTGCAGCTCGACCCGGCGGCCAAAGAGATGCCCAAGACCCTCTCCATGGGCCAGTACGGCATGCTGCGGGGGGTGGACCGGCTGCTGGACGTGCTGGCGCGCTACCAAATCAAAGCCACCTTCTTCTGCCCCGGCAAGGTGGCGGAGGAGTACCCCGACAAGCTGCGGCAGATCGCCGCGGCCGGCCACGAGATCGGCTGCCACGGGTACGAGCACGAAAACCTCTCCCTCTTCTCCGCCCAGGAGCAGCGCCGGCGGCTTGCGCGGGCGGTGGCCGCCATCGAAGCCGTCAGCGGCCGGCCCTGCCGGGGCTTTCGCGCCCCCGAGGGGGACCTGACCCTGGAGACCCTCGCCATCGCCAAGGAGTTGGGGATGGTCTATTCCAGCGACCTCTTTGACGACGACCGGCCCTACTACCTCCCCCTGGCCCAGCCGGGGGAGGAGATCCTCGAGATCCCCATGCAGTGGGCCAATTTCGACTTCCCCTATCTGGCCTTCAACTACCGGCCGGCCTTTCCCTTTGGGCAGGGGCGGGTGTCAAACTACACCAACATGCTCTCCAACTGGAAAGACGAGTTCCTCGGCCACTACAACCACGGTCTCTGCTACGTGATGCAGCTGGACCCGCAGACCATCGGCAACCCCGGCCGCACCGCCGTGCTGGAGGAGTTTTTCGACTACGCCACCGCCATGGAGGGGGTCTGGTTTGCCACCGGCAGCGAGCTGCACGCCTACTGCGAAGAGGCCCTCAAACAATAGAGCTCCCCCCAAAGAGAAGAGGGGCCGGGGAAGACATCTCTTCCCCGGTCCCTCTCTCATTTTGCCCCTTTACAGCTGTCCCTGAAAATAGGCGGCGATCTCCTCCATCCGGCTCTCCTGCTTGACGTGGAAGGGACAGCGGGCCTCGCAGTGGCCGCAGCGCAGGCAGGCGTCGGCCTTCAGCGAGAGCTTTTGGTAGTGCCCCGCCGCCAGCACGTCCCCCGCCCGGGCCAGGTCGTAGTACTTGTTGATCAGCCCCACGTCGAGCCCCGCCGGACAGGGCTGGCAGTGGTTGCAGTAGACGCAGACCCCCTCGGCGTTCGGCGGGGCAAAGGCGCTGATGGCCGAGTAGTCCCGCTCCTGTGCGCCGGCGTCCAGGTAGGCCAGCACTGCCTGCAGGTCCTCCTCCCCCCGCACCCCGGGGAGGACGGTGAGCACCCCCGGCCGGTCCAGGGCGTACTGGATGCACTGGGTCTTGCTCAGGGCCCGGCGGAAGGGGGAGGTCCTCTCCCCCAGCAGCTGCCCGCCGCCAAAGGGCTTCATCACCGAGATGCCGACCCCCTCCCGCTCGCACTCCCGGTAGAGGCGGCTCCGGTTCTCGGCGCTGCCGATGCCGTAGGTGCCGGTGGAGTAGTCGTAGGCCGGGTTAATGCTGAACATCACCATGTCCACCAGCCCCGTCTCCAAAAAGCGGCGGACGATCTCGGGATTGTGGGAGGAGAGGCCCAGGTGGCGGATCACGCCGGCTGCCTTGAGGGCTTTCATATAATCCCAGAGGCCGCCGCTCAGCACCTGATTGCAGTCGTCCTCCTCGTCGATGCAGTGGACAAACCCCATGTCGGTGTAGTCGGTGCCCAACAGCCGCAGCTGTTCCCGAAAGCTCTCCTCGATCTTTGACTGCTCCCGGGTCCAGCCGTACCTGCCGCCCTCGTACACCGCGCCGAAATGCATCTGCAAGAGGAGCTTCTCCCTTCGCCCGGCAAAGGCGCGGGCATAGCAGGGGTAGGGCTTCCCCTCCGAGGCGGCCATGTCAAAGTAGTTGATGCCCGCCTCAATGGCCCGGTCGACGGTGCGCTCGATCTCCTCCTCGCTGCCGGCGTGGATCGAGCCCATCCCCAGGCCGATGACGCTGATTTTTTCGCCGCCGTGGGGCAGCGCTCGGTACTGCATTGTTGCCATCTTCTGTTCCTCCCTGTGCAAAGGGCCTGTCAGGCCCGCACCTTTGCGGCGAAATCGGCCATCGCCTCAGAAATTTTGATTTGCTGGGGGCAGACCACCTCGCAGCTCCTGCAGCCGATGCAGGCGCCCGGCTGCTTTTCCGCCGGCAGGGCCGACAGGGCCATGGGGGCCAAAAAGCCGCCCTCGGTAAAGCTGTGCTCGTTGTAGAGGGACAGCAGCGAGGGGATGTCCAGCCCCTGGGGGCAGTGGCTGGTGCAGTAGCGGCAGGCCGTGCAGGGCAGGACCTTGCGCTCGAGCAGGCCGTCGGCCACCTCCAGCAGGGCCTTCATCTCCCCCTCGTCCAGGGGCCGCTCCTGAGAAAAGGTGCGGATGTTCTCCTCCAGCTGGGCGGGACTCGACATCCCCGACAGGGTCACCACCACCTCGGGCAGGGTCTGCAAAAAGCGAAAGGCCCAGGCCGGGACCCCCTCGTCGGGGCGCAGGGCCCTCAGCCGCGCGGCGCTCTCCTCCGGCAGGGCGGCCAGCCGACCGCCCCGCAGCGGCTCCATCACCCACACGGGGATCTGGTACTCCGCCAGCAGCGCCACCTTGCCCTTTGCATCCTGGAAGGTCCAGTCCAGGTAGTTGAGCTGAAGCTGGCAAAACTCCACCCCCTCGCCGCAGGCCTCCAAAAAGCGGCGCATCACCGCGCTGCTGCCGTGGGCCGAAAAGCCAAGGTGCCGGATCCGCCCGGCGCGCTTCTGCGCCATCAGGTAGTCGTAGATGCCGTACTGCCGGTCCAGATAGGCGTCGATGTTTATCTCGCAGACGTTGTGGAAAAGGTAGAAATCAAAGTACTCCACCCCGCACTTCTCCAGCTGCCGCTCGAAGATCTCCTCTACCCTGCCCATGTTGGCCAGGTCGTACCCGGGGAACTTGTCGGCCAGGTAGAAGCGCTCCCGGGGGTACTTCTGCAGCGCCCGGCCCAGCACGATCTCTGACTGGCCGTCGTGGTAACCCCAGGCGGTGTCGTAGTAGTTGACCCCCTGTTCCATGGCAAAGTCCACCATCTGGCCGGTCTGGGCCTCGTCGATTTTTCCGTCCTCCCCGCCGATGGTCGGCAGGCGCATGGCGCCCATCCCCAGCGCCGACAGTTGCAGGTCCCCAAATGCCTTGTAGATCACGGTCTCTCTCTCCTCTCAACAGGGCGGCCCGCCGCTGCCGGGCCGCTTTTTTTCACCTTACACCCTGGAGTCCACTCTAAGTCAAGGGGGGATCCCCCCTTTTTTTCCGCCGCGCCTTGACAGGCTGTCCCGGTGTGGGGTATGGTGAGAAAAAGCGCCCCTCTGGGCGCGAGAGGAGCAAACGAGATGCGCAAGACCGCCGTTTTGTTGATTGCCCTGCTCTGCCTGGCGCTGCCGGGCTGCACCAAGACTGCCAGCACCCAGGAGGAGATGGTGGCGCTGGCCCGCCCCCACCTCCCCATTGCCGAGAGCGAGGCCGCCACTCTGCGGGCGGTGGGGCAGGCCAACCGGGAGGGGATGTCCCTCCTGATCCTCGCTGTGGGGGAGGGGGAGGACACCGCCTACTTCCCCGTCAGTTTCAGCCGGAGCGGCAGCGGCTACGCCTTTTCCGCCCTGGAGGAGGGGGAGCTGACCCGGCGCGCCCCGGGCTGTTACAGCTACCGGTGGCAAAACGGGCTGGTGCTGCTGGTGGACAACCCCTCCTGCGTCCGCGTCGAGCGGAGCGAGGGGACAAAGGGGACAACTCGCACCTCTAACAGCTTTGACACCACCCCCAAGATCATCTTCGATGCAGAGGCCTTCTCCGCCACCGACGGGGGCGGGAGCGAGCCCCCCTACCGCTGCCGCTTCTTTGACGCGCAGGGGCAGGAACTGCAGTGATTTTGTGTCGCAGAGAAGGGGCCCACCGCGGTGGGCCCCTTTTCTCTTTTCTATTTTGCGGCGCCCTCGGCCGACAGGAAGCCGCCCTTTTCCAGTCGCTGGCGGATGGGGTAGGCCACCAGGCAGGCGACGGCGATCTTTCCCGCGTCCCCCGGCAGGAAGGGGACCACCCCCGCCAGCAGTGCCTGGCCAAAGGTCAGGTGCATCTGCATCCCCAGCCAGAGACTGCCGAAGACATAGCAGAGCAGGTTCCCCGCCACCATGGCCACCGGGTAGAGCCAGACTTTTCCCGGCGCCCGGTCCACCAGCCAGCCGGTGGCGGCGGCGCAGAAGATAAAGCCGATGATGTAGCCCCCCGTGGGGCCGAAGAGCTTGTCCGCCCCGCCGGTGAACCCGGCAAAGACCGGCAGTCCCACCAGCCCCACGGCAATGTAGACCAGGGTGCCGACGGTCCCCCGCCAAAAGCCCAGGCAGGCCGAGCAGAGGACGACCGCAAAGCTCGCCAGAGAGATGGGCACCGGGGTGAAGGGCAGGGGGACGGACAGGGGGGCCAACAGGGAGATGATGGCCGCGGCCAGGGCGGTGAGCACCAGCTCCCTGGTCTTGGACGATTGACGCATGGGAATTCCTCCTCAATGTAAACTGTATTTTGCATTTTAAGTATACATCGATTTTTTCCTCCATTCCATCCGCAGATGAAACAGCCTTTCCCGCCCGCCCCTATTGTAAACTATTTATAGTATACAAAGTTTACAGCAGAGGAAAAAGGAGCGCCCCGCCGGGTTCGGCGGGGCGCTCTTCAGGTCAGGCGCCGTCAGGGGAAGAGTTTGTCCAGGTCAAAGGTCTGGCCAAAGGTGGGCAACAGCTTGGGGATCTCCCCGGTGTCCAGCAGTTCGGGGTGGTTGCCGTGCAGGGGGGCCACCAGCTTGGGGGCGGCCAGCTTCACCATCCGGGTGATCTCCCGGGGGATGGCGTGGCCAAAGGTGCCGTGGAAGTGGTAGCGCACTCCAAAGTCGTCCAGCCAGGCGTGCAGGATCTTGTCCCCCGCAAAGAGGGGGTTGCCGTCGGCGTGGAAGTAGTGGGAGGGGACGCCCTGCTCCCCGGTGCGCTCCAGCTCGGCCATGATGGGGGTCTTGGGGTAGATCAGGTAGAAGACGTAGTCCTTTTTGTGGTGGACGATCTCCCGCAGGCTGACCGTCCCGTAAGGCAGGCCACTGGTGTCCTCCCCCTCAAAGAGGCGGATGGCGTCGGTCTCCCCCAGCACCGGGTCCCCCTCCAGGTGGCTCAGCCCCTCGGTGGCGGCGGTGTGCCAGAGCAGGGCGGTGGCCCGGTCGAGCACCAGGGTGCGGCCGCACTCCTTGGTGACCTTGATAAAGTCCGCCACCCGCTCCACATTGCGGCAGAGGATGTTCAGATAGCACAGCCCCTGGGCCCCCTGCAACATCTCCCGGTAGAGGCCGGGCAGCTCCAGCTCCTTCTGGGGCAGCTGCTTTTGCCAGAGGGTCTCCTCCTTGAGCTGGGTGGTCTCGGTGATGATCATGTCCAGGTGCTGGGCGGCCATGTCGGCAAAGAGCCGCTCCACATAGTCCCGGTGGCGGCCGTGGGTCCGCCAGTCGCCGGTGTAGAGGATCTTGTGCCCCCCGGCGGTGACCAGGAGGGCCGACGCGCCGGCGATGTCGTGGTCGGTCTCCCGCAGCTGGATGTGAAGGTGCTCGCCGATTTGGCGCTCCTCCCCGTCGGCCAGGCCGATGACGTTCGCCCTGGTGCCGTACCACTCGCCGCTGGCCACCACCCCGTCATAGACCGAGACCGAGTCCCTGTGCATGTACAGGTCCACCTGTTCCCCCAAAAAGGGGAGCAGCTCCATGTGGTCTTGGTGGATGTGGCTGACAAAGGCCGACACCCGCTTGTAGCGGGGGAACTGCATCCCGTCCCAGGCGTTTTGGATCACGTCCTCATAGGACAGATCCCCCAGGCAGTCCGGGTCGTAGAGCTCAAAGACCGGCGGGGCCTTGCGGGTCAGCAGGTGTTGGCGCAGCCCTCGGGGCAGCTCCATGTGCACCGCCGGGTTGAGCCAGTCGTAGTGGGCCGAGGGGCGGGCGCCGTAGTCAAAGAGGATGGCGTCCTCCCCACAGCCGATGAGGACGTGGGTGCCGCCGATGGTGTTGAGACCCGAGAAAAAGGTGATGGTGGGGCGCATGGCGTCTCTCCTTTCTGCCGCTTAGCGGGCCAGCCGGCGCAGGGTGTCGCAGAGCTGGTCGAGGGTGGTCAGCCGGGCGTCCCACTGCACGTTGTCGTGGATCTCATAGGGGGACATGCAGATGGTCTTCCCCCCGAACTTCTTGATGGGCGAGAGGTCGTTGAAGGTGTGGTCGCCGATGGAGAGCATCTCCTCCGGCCGCACGCCGGTCTCTTTTAAGATCTGGGGCAGCAGGGTGTCCAGCCCGTAGGGCTTGTTGGTGCCGTACTTCACCTGGTAGACTCTGTCCAAAAGCCCCAGTTTGCGAATAAAGCCCTCGGCCCCCACCTGCTGGGTGTTGGTGAAGATGTAGGTCTTTTTGCCGCTGGCGGTCACCTGGCCCACCGCCTCTTTGATGTCCTCGTGCAGATGCATGGCAAAGGGGCCCTCCAGCATCTCCTCGCGCACCTTCAAAAAGCACTCGGTCCCCCGGGCGCGGGGGATCCCCATCCGCTCGCCGATGAAGAAGGTCACGCTCCAGGCGTCGCCCATGTAGGTAAAGTGCTTGTTGTGGTCGAAAAACCGCTCCTCAAAGCCGTCGCTGCGCCGGTTTTCCACCGGAGTCACAGCAAACAGCTCCTCCACCGTCTCGCAGTGCAGGTTGGCGTCGGTCTCGTAAAAGTGTCCCAGTTTCAGGGGCAGCTGCCCCCGGATCAGTTCAAAGCACTTGGCGGTGATGTCGTCCTCCCGCCCCTGCCAGCGGGTCCCCTCGGCCAAATAGGCCACGTTGCGGGCGATAAAGCCCTCGTCCTGGTACAGGGTGCCGTCCATGTCCAGGATGACGACCTTGCAGTCCCCCAAAAAATCCATCTTCAAAGCGTACTCCTCCTCGCCGCCCCCGGCAAAATCAAACGAGCAGCCGCATCTGTCCCTCTAAAAGCCCCGCCTCCTGGGGCACAGGTCTCGCACATCTGCCGCTGCTTCGGTGAAATCACCCGGTGGTTTTGTATTGATTTGCCTCTATGATAAAACGTTTTTACAAGAAAAGCAAGGTCTCATTTGCACAAAGGCGCTCCCCCTCTTTTGTCGATTTGGGGCAGCTGCGCCGCCCGCATATCTCCTCTGTGGGCGGGCCATACTCTCCCTGTAAATGAGCAAAAGGGGGAAATGGCCCGTGAAACGCAGCACCCGTCTTTTCTGGCAGAGTTTCAGCCTCACCTTCCTCGCCCTCATCGCGGTCTTTGCCCTGGCCTTTGGGCAGCTGGTGCAAAAGCCCGCCCTGGAGGAGCGGGAGCGGCAGGCCCAGGTGGTGGAGGCAAACTACGCCTCGGGCACCAATCTGCTGCTCTGCCTGCGGCCCGAGGAGCGCAGCCTGCCCGACGCGTTTTTGCTGGTGGGGATCAATGGGACCAAGCGGCAGCTGGCCTTGACCGTCCTCCCCCCCTGCTGGAAGGTGTCCTTTGCCAACCGGGAGGACAGCCTGCAGCAGTGTTACGGCTACGGCGGCGCCATGGAGTGCATCTCCTCCCTGCAGGCCCTCACCGGGCTGCGCATCGACTACTACGCCGACTTGACCGACCAGACCCTGGCCGCCATCCTCGACGAGGTCGGAGAGCTGCCCTACAGCGTGGCCGAAGACATCTACCGCTACGACGAGACAAGCGGCCTGCTCACCTTCAAGCTGCCCTACGGCCCCCAAGATCTCAGCGGCGACAAGCTCACCGGCTACCTGCGCTACACCAAGCTGGAGGGGGACGAGAAGGAGACCCTGCGCCTGAACCTCTTCAAGGCCTACCTGGACCGCTATCTCACCGCCCAGTCGGTGGCGGGGATGTCCCAGTGGTTTGCCCGCTGGTCGGGCCAGTGCAAGACCAACATCACCTCGGTGGCCTGCCTGCAACTGCAAAAGGAGCTGACCGAGGCCCTCTCGGGCCAGCCCAAGACCATCACCGCCCCCCAGATCTTTTACAGCGGCGGGCGGGACTACGACCCCACCCAGGACAGGATGCTGCTGAAAAACTACTTCCGCTAGGCGGCAAAGAGAAGGGCCCGGACAGATGTCTGTCCGGGTCCTTTTTCCCTGTTGTCCCCTCACAGCAGGTCGAGGCTGCCCACCACCGTTCCCAGGCAGCAAAACTGGCTGCCCTCCTCCACGGCGACGTTGGGGAAAGCCCGGTTGAGCGCCGCCAGCCGCACCTTTCCGCGCACCCGCTGGTAGAGCCGGATATACCCCTCCCCATTTAGGTTGAAAAGGCCGATCTCGTCCTGTCCGGCCGGGCGGCGGGAGAGCGCCAGCACCTCCCCGGCGTGGTAGGCGGGCTCCATGGCGCTGCCGTAGAGCACCACCGCAAAGTCGGCGGCCTGAGCCGTTTCGCTGTCTTTTACCGAGATGTGGCGGATGGCGATGGAGTCCACCGCTGTCTGCCCGCCCTCCGCCCGGGTGGGGAGATAGCAGGGCAGCACCAGTTTTGCCGGGTCGCCGGGGCGGTGGAGGGCGTCAAAGGTCTTTACCATGGTCAGGAGGATTCGCCGCTCCCTGCCGGTAAACCGACGCAGGCTCCAAATCAGCCGGTACTCCTCCTGGGTGAGGAGGAGGGGCTGTTCCACCTCCTGCTCCAACAGGGCGGCACAGCTCTGCCCGCTGGGGTAGACGTCGCAGAAGTAGCGCATCGGCAGCCCGAAGAGCTGGGCCAGCCGCTCCACCGTCTTGAGGGAGGGGTCTTTGGTCGCCCCGCTGAGGATCTTGTTGAGGGTCCCCAGGGGAATGCCCGAGTAGTCCGCCAGCATCTGGGTGGTAAAGCCCTCCCGCTCCTTCAGCAGCCGCAGCTTTTCCGAAAGGTCCTTGCCGCCGCCCTCTTCCCAAATATCCGCGTTCGGTAAATTTTCACCCATTTTCTGTAAAAATCCCCTCCCTTTATTGACTTTGTCTCCCATCCTGGTAGCATGGAATGCGCGGCGTGTGGGCGCTGCTACAAGAAGGAACAAAAGGAGACATTGCGATGAGTAAGAACCACTGCTTTGCGGTCATTTCCAACCCGGAGAAAAGTCGTTTTGGCATACAGGCGGAGGGCGGGATCGAGACGCCCCTCTTCTCCCCCGACCCCTTACAGGTGGCCCGGCTGGCCTCCCTCTTTGAGCGGGAGGATTTGGACCCCGCCCATCTCTGCGATGTGGTGCGGGATATGTTCTGCGCCGCCGCCTTTCCCGACAGGGATTCCTACTTTCCCTCCCTCGAGTGGTAGCTGCCCTTTTCTATCCTTATTTTACCATTTCAAAAAATTGTTGAAAAGCATATATTTTCGACAAAAACAGACACCCTTTTCACATCTGAAAAGGGTGTCTGTTTTTTTATTTGAGGGAGGGGCGCTGCCCCCGCGTCACAGCTCTCCCCGGTCGCGGCGGCGGGTGCGGCGGATCAGGTAGCCGCTGCCCAGCAGCACCGCCCCGACGAGGATCAACAGCGCCGGAAGGTCTAACCGGCAGCCGGCAAAGACAAAGAGGGCCGCGCCCCCGCCCGCCACCAGGGTGAAAAAGAGAAAATCACAGAGTTTCACGGTCTTCTCCCTCCTCCCGGTCCAACTGTCCCTTGCGAAAAAGGGTGTAGCCGGCAACCAGCACCGCCAGCGCCAACAGCCCCCAGTGGACGCCGCAGGAACCGCCCTCCCGGCCCAGCCCGCCGCCCAGCAGTCCGACGTCCGCATCCCCGGTATTGGGCTGCCCGCCGGCAGGCGCAGCAGTCTCCCCGTCCAACGACCCGCCGGCAGTCTTCTCCGCCAGCTCGTACTGCAAAAAGAGGGAGGTGCGATTGCCGGAGGAGTCCTCCAGGGTGTAGGCAATGATGTATTTCCCGGGCCGGGTGGTGTCGATCCCCTCCACCGCCTTTCCATCCCGGGTCACGGCGAAGCGGATCTCCTTGAGGGCCCCGTCCGGCTGGGCCGAGGTGAACTTATATCGGCCGGCAATCAAGTCGCGAATTTCTGCCTCGTCCAGCCAGCCGCCCGACAGGGGCGGGTCGGAAATCGCCTGCACCAGCCTGTCCTTCACGGTGGCGTACTTGGTGCCGCTCTGCCAGTCCTCCACCACCTCCGGGTCATCGGGTCGGCTCCCCGGCTCCACCGTGGGGTCGCTGGGGTCGTACTCCACCACCGGCGGGACTCCCTGGCCCACAAAGGTATAGGTCAGGTGAACGGTGGTCCGGTTGCCCTGGCTGTCGGTCACCGTCTGGGTGATGGCGCAGCTGCCGGGCTTGGCGGTGTCGAGGGCCGCCTCCCTCCCGTCCACCGTCACGGTGACCGGGCCGTGGGTGAGGACACCGTCCCCCTGGGCACTGCCGAACTGGTAGCGGCCCTTCAGTATCTCCGCCACCACCTGGGCCGTCAGCCTGCCGCTGTAGGCGGGGGGCGTGCCCACCACCTCGGTGATGCTGTCGTAGAGGTGGGCGTGCTTTCTCCCCGTTTCCGGGTCGTCTTTGATCACCGGCTTGGGGAGGGGCTTCAGGGGGTCGAAGGAGGGGCCCACCGGCGGGTCGGGGTCCTCCCCCCAGTCCACCACCGGCGGGGCCGAGCGGTCGATGAGGGTGTCGGTGAGGAGCACCGTGGTGGTGTTGCCGTCCGCGTCGGTGACCACGCAGGTGACGGTGAAGCTGCCGGGCTGGGTGGCGTCCACCCCTTCCCCGGTGACGTCCTTGCCCCCCTGGGCGATGGTGTAAACATAGGTCAGGTCGCTGTTGCCCGGCACGTTGGAGGCAAAGCCGTAGCGGCTGTCAAAGAGGTCCTTCGCGTCCTCTGCCGTGAACCGCCCGCCGTAGAGGGGGGCCTCCCGGTCGATGACCTCCTGCATGCTGTCGTGGATAACGGTGTGGGCCAGTCCGTTTTCGTCCACCTCCTTCTCCGGGTCGGAGGGGGTGACGCTGGGGTCGCTGGGGTCGGCCGAGGGCGGGTCGTTGACGGTGACGGGCAGGGGGTCGGAGATATTCCCCGCCGCGTCCACCGCCCGATACTTGCTGTTTTGGGCGACAACAAAAGTCTGGCTGGCGGCGCCGTTGCCGCCGGTGAGGGGGAACGTCTTGGCGCCGACCCAGCGGCCGATCTTGGCGTCGTAGCGCTCGACCTTCCAGACGCCCGAGAGGCTGTCCGACAGGGTGACAGTCTTCCCCGAGGCGGAGAGGGTGGGCTTGGTGGCGTCGATCTTCACCGCGTCCTCCACCGTGGTGGACAGTTCCCCCGTCTGGGTGTTCTTGGCCTGGTAGGCGGTTTTCCGCCCCCCGGTCTCCTGGCTGTAGCTGGTCTTGCGGTTGCCCTGGTCGAGGGTGGCGGTGACCACCTCCCCCTCTTTGATGAGGAACTGGTTGAACTGGTCGGGGTAGAAGGCGATCTCCACCGGGCCGGCGTTCCAGCCATTTTCGTTGGCTGGGGTGCGGGTAAAGTGGTAGTCCTTCCCCGCCGTCCCCTGCTCCTCCGCCGGTTTCTCCGGGTCGTAGGGCACCAGGGGCTTGGCGGGGATCAGTTCGTCCCCCGAATACTGCTTGGACTGAAAGAAGTCGTCCACCATCATCTGGCCAATGGTGACCGCCTTGCCCTCGGGATTTGCCACCTTGGCCCGGTAGGTGATGACCGTCTCGGCAGGGGAGCAGTCAAAGGGGATGCCCCCTGTCGCCACATTGCCCCCCTGGGCAGTCACGTCCACCCCGTTCACGGTGATCTTTTGGCTCTTGCCTTTGCTCTCCCCCCAGGTGGCGGGGTCAAAATGCAGCCCGGCGGTGGGGTACTCCTCGCTGTCCGAGAGCTTCAGGTGGCTGGGAACGGTGCCCCCATTTTCCCAGTTGTTTTTGATTTTTGCCTGCACGGTGACGATGCTGCCGTCGGCGATCGGCGTCCCCGCAGGGATGGTCTGCCCGCTCTCGTCGAGCAGTTTGGTCTCAAGAAAGGCGGGGCTGTAATCGGTGTAGGCCATTTTTAGAAATGTTCCTTCCACCCGCCCCACAGCGGGGACGTCGCCCTTGTAGTCCATCAGCCCCCCGATGCGCACGGTGACCACATCTTCGGTAAAGGGGTTGGGGTAGGTGATGCTCTTGCCGTTGTAGGACAGGGTAAAGGCATTGGCCACCGTATCAAAGGAGAGGCAGTAGGGCTTATTCTCCCCAAAGTCCGCCTCCGTCAGCGGCTGCTGCGGCTGCTTGTAGTCGTTCCCCTGGACGACGGTGATCCGCTCGATGCCGCCCACCCGACCGACGGAAAACCGATAGTTGGTGGTGCTGTCGTAAAGGGCCACCTCCCCGTAATGGCAGTGTCCACTCCCGACAATGGTGAAATTTGCCTCGAGCTTCCAGTTGGCTTTCAGCGAGATCTTCCCCTTGGAAAAAAGCGACGTGTTGCTCACGCTGTCCACCCAGTGGTCCTCATCCGCAAAGTGGACCCAGTTGCCGTCGACGACGCCGACACCTGCGGTGGTGGAGCGCATGGCAAAAATTGCGTTCAGGTTTTTTTCCTCTACAAAGCTCCCTGCCGACTGCCCGGCGTGGACCGGCCGGCGAAGGGCGCTCGCACCCCCCACCACCAGGGCGGCCGCCAGTCCCAGGGCTGTCAACCGCGCCCCCAGTTCCCGCCGCTTACCGTGTTTCATGGCGTTTTCCTCCCCTTCGTCAAGGGCGCATCTGCCCCTGCGCCTCAATCTGTTTCTAAATAGGTGTACGCCATTTTCAAAACGGCCAATTCAAAATTGCCAAAAATCGAAAAAAATTCCCAACTCCCCAAATGCGTTGTTTTTCAGGCAAAGATAGTGTACACTTTTCGACAGGATGCGGCAAGATTTGGAGGGGTGGAAAATGGAGGAAAAACGGACGCACCGGCAGCTGGAAGCCCTTCTCCGGGCGGCCCGGCAGGGGGATGAGGAGGCCTTCGCCCAGCTCTACCGCGCCACTGCCCCGGCCCAGCTGGCCCAGGCAAAGCTGCTCTTAAAAAGCGCCGCCCTCGCCGAGGAGGCGGTGCAGGAGAGCTACCTCACCCTCTACCGAAAGATGGGCGACATCCGCGACCCCCGCTCCCTGGTGGCCTTTCTCAACAGATCCACCTTTCTCGCCTGTCAAAATCTCCGCCGGGTGGAGGGCCGCCGCGCAGGGAGCGGGGACGAGCTGCTGCCCGGGCTTCCCGACCGGGACCAGACGGGCCAGCCCGAGCGCCGCGCCCTGCGCGAGGAGCGGGAGGCCGCCCTTCACCGCGCCGTCGCCGCCCTGCCGGAGCGCCGCCGGCAGGCGGTCGTCCTGCACTATTTTCAGGGCCGCAAGGTGGGGGAGATCGCCGCCCTCCTCCACTGCTCCCCCGGCACCGTCAAGCGGGATTTGCAGTTGGCCCGGGCCCAGCTGCGGCGGGAGATGGACGGGTTCCTCCCCGCCTTCCTCCCCGCCGGGCTGGCCCTCTCTGCGGCGGGGCGGCGAGCCGGGTTTCGCCCGCCGCCCCCGCACACCGTTCCCCTTCCCGCGGCGGCCCTGGCGGGCATTGCCGCGGTGGGGGGGAGCGCGGCCCTGGCGCTGCTGCCCACCCCGCAAATAGGCAGCGTGCAGAGCATCCCCGCAGGGGGCGGCGCCCAGGTGTCGGTCCAGGCGGAGGGGGCCAGCCAGGTCTGGCTGGAACAGGGCGGCCGCTCCCTCCCCTGTCAGCCCGGGGAGGAGGGCGTCTTCACCCTCTCCCCCGTGGCCCCCGGCCCCTGCACGGCGGTGGCGGCCGGGGCCAACGGCCACACCGTCCGGGTGGACTTTTTGGTGGGGGACGGCGACCTCTCCTCCCCTGTGCTGGTCGAGAGCTGGGGCGAAAACGGGCTGGTGGCCCTGCGGCTGCAGGACCCCAGCGGGGTCGACTGGCCGACCCTCTCCCTCACCGGGGAGGACGGGACCTCCCTCTCCCCCCGCCGAGTGGACGGGGCGGCCGGAGTGGCCTGGTTCGACGCCCCGGCCGGGCGCTACACCCTCTCGGTCTGCGACCGGCTGGGCAACCGGGGCAGCGGCCCCTTCTGGGTCGAGCTGCCCCAGTGACAGACAATAAGAGAGGGGGCCCTGCCCCGCGGTGAAGGGCCCCTCTCTTATTGCCAGCAAAAACCACCGGCCCTGCCGGTAATTCCGTCCCACAAAAAGCGCTCGCTGCAGGCACCGGGCAAAGGCGGGCCGTCAACGGCAGGGGGACAGTCTAAGGGGGTGTCTTAAACAGACAAATTTGCCCGCTTTCAGGCCGGGCCGTAACAAGGCAGACCGAATTTCGCCGCGCTTTTGGCCGCCCGCGGGCACCAAGCCTTTATGGCCGCGTCGTCCTCCGGCTCTGCCGGGGAGCACGCCTCTATTTCAGCATCACCAGGGTGACCCCCAGGTTGTTTCGCCCCATGTCGCTGTCCCGGGTGACGAAGAAGTGGCGGCGCATCATCCGCTGGGTGTCCGGATCAAAGAGGGAGAAGCGCTCCCCCGGCACCACCAGGGCCAGCTCCCCCCGCTCCCACTTTCGCTCCAGCTCCAACCGCACCGCCCGGCGGATCTTTCCCCCCTTGCCGGAGGAGCCGTAGCCGTGGATGAACTTCACCACCTTGCAGCCGCCATTCTTGGCCCGCCGCAGCGACTTTTCCAGGTGCTCCAGGGCCTCGTCCACATAGGGCATCCCCTCTTCTAGGTTGACGGTATAGACCTCCACGCCGGGCCCCTCCTTCCCAGCCGCCCGTCAGGAGGCGACCTTCTCAAAGTAGATTTGCAGGGTGAACTGGTCGGGGTTTTGGTAGTAGGAGTAGCGGTAGGCCACCGCCTCCCTCCCCAGGGCCTCGTTGACCCCGGAGATCAGCCGCCGCATCCCCCCGGTGCTCTCGGCCGCCGACTGGATGGCCTGGGCGTCCCCCAGCTGCATCTCCACCGAGTAGTCGCCCCGGCCGATGTTTTCCGCCGCCGCGGCGATCACCCGCTCGGCGATCCCCCCGAAGTCGGCCCCCTGCAGCCCCTTCACCCGGTAGTAGTCCATCTCGGTGGAGTCGGCCGGGGGCAGGGGGTAGTTTTCATCCCCGCTGATCTGGTGGTCGCGGGAGATGGCGGCGGTGGTGATGTTTTGGTAGCTGTGGTTGAGGATCACCTCATCCTCTCCCATCCCCTCCATATAGAGGTCGTTCCAGGTGGGGTCCACGTGGTAGTAGCTCTCCCCCAGCTTCACCATCACCCAGCCGTGGCGCTCGCCCCGGCTCTCCCCCCGCACGTAGAGGCAGGGGTAACCCAGCCTCTGGTAGAGCAGTTGGGCGGCCTTGGCATACCCCTGGCAGACCGCCCGCCCGTCCACCAGGGCGCCGTAGGCGGTGTATGGGCTCTTCCCGCTCAAGTCGGTGTCGTAGCGCACCCGCCGGGCCAGCTCGTCGCTGACCCAGACGCTCTTTTCAAAGTCGCCGGGCAAGGCAGCGCCCTGGGCGGTCAGCTCCTCCACTTTCTGTTCCAGCTCCCCGTCCATCCGGGCGATCTCCTCCCGGGTGCCGATGTAGCGCAGCAGCACCTTCTGCACCCGGCCGCCGGGTCCGGTGACATAGCTGTACCCGTCCACCCAAAAGTGTTCGGGGCTGTCGGAGAAGTAGTAGCGGTAGACCGTCTCCAGCTCCTCTACCGTGATGCGGCTGTCCACCTGGATGCTGTCCTCGGCCCGGGAGACGGCGCTGTACAGGTCGTCGTAGAGCTCCCGCTGCAGCCCGTCGAGCTGGGAGCGGCCGTATTTTCCCTCCAGCTCCACCTGCTGCCGGGTGACCGGCTCCCCCCGGAACAGGTCGTTGCTGCCGGTGCGCAGCTCGTCCAACAGCGAGCAGCCGCAAAGAAGGGACAGGGTCAACCCGGCCCCCAGGGCCAGGGCGGCCCCGCGGCGAAATAGGCGGTGGATTTGCACAGGCGATCTCCTCTCTCTGGTCTGGGCCCGACGGGGGCCCAAAGGCGCGGGCGGCTGTCTTTTCAAGCCGGCCCAAAAAAGAAAAAACGGGACTTCCGCCCGTTTTTTCAGCGGGTGGGGCAGACCGCGCCCCTCCCCCCATATGTTACGACGCCACGTACTTGATCTTTTTGGGGCTGAACTCCTTGACCGCCGCATCGTTGTAGACGATCTCCAGCCCCTCTTCCGCGGCCTTGCTCTTTTCGGAGAACTCGCCCTCCTTCATCTCCACCAGCAGCGAGGTGCGGGCGGAGGCGAAGTCCGCCTCGTTGGCGAGGGCGCTCTGACGCTGGTAGACAAAGGTGTACTGGGCCGCCTCGTAGCGGTTGTAGTCCCCCACCCCGTCGGCCTTGATCTGGTTGATCATATTCATGGGATAGGTGCTGTAATTCTCGGTGTCCTTATTGATGAAGTCCTGCTGCACGAAGTCGGTCCCCTCGGCAAAGGAGTGACCGCCCACCTCCAGCACCTGGGGTATGAACTCGTCGGCCACCTCTTTCATGGTGGCGCCGCCTTTCAACTTGGCGAGCATCTGCTCGGACAGGTCGTTGATGGTGGCGATCCCGTCGGAGGAGATGGCGTTTGATTCGCTGTTGAGCTTGGGCAGGGCCAGGAAGGAGATGTGCAGGTACTGGCTCTCAAAGTAGGCCTTGAGCTCGTCGTCCCCCACCGGGGTCAGCCCGTCGGCGCCGTAGTAGTGGTCGAAGAGCTTGCTGGACTTGAGGGCCGAGCGCACCAGGGTGCGGTAGGTGTCTTTGCCGATGCCGTTTTTCTCGAGGGCCTTCTTCTGGCTGTCCCAGTTCTGGTTGACGTTGGCCTCGATCTGGGCCTCGTCCTCCTCGGTGACCTCCAGCCCCTCTTTGTCAAAGAGGTTTTCCATGGCCGCGTAGCTGATGCAGCGGGCCTTGGTCTGGTCTTTGATGTAGTCGGTGGCGCTCTGCTCGCCGATCTGCTCTTTCAAGACGGTCTTGACCTCTTTGGGGTTTTTCTGCGACTGTTCGGCCGCGTCCAGGTAGCTGGCGTACTGGTAGTAGAGGTAGAGGCCGCTGGAGATCTCCACCTCGCCCACCTTGGCGGCGTAGTCAAAGCTCTTGCCCAGGGTGCAGCCGGTCAGCGAGGCCAGCAGCCCCAAAGCGGCCAGGCCGGCCGCCAGCTTATGTTTAAAAGACATCGTCTTTCCTCCCATTTTCTTTTCGCGCTACAGCGCATACAACTAGCTACGATTATAGCAATTTTTTGGGGGGCTGTCAAAAGTCAATTCCCCCTGGAAGGGGCGCTGGGCGCGGCGCGTCCCCTAGGCGTGGGACATGGCGTCGAGCACCGCCCGGATCCCGTCGATGGGGCGGTGGGGATTTTCCAGCACCGCCTGCAAAAAGGGCTTCTCCCCGGCGTTGAAGAGGACGTTTTTGACCCCCTTCTTGCAGCCCACCGCCCGGGCGACCCGCTCCATTTCCAGGTGGACAAAGCGGATGGCGACGGTGTCCTCCCGCTGGGTGATCTCCCCCACCCCCAAGTTGGCGGCCTGGTTGCGCAGCAGGGCCACGTCCACCAGCCCCACCACCGGCGCCGGCGGGTCGGAGAAGCGGTCGATGAGCTCGTCGAGGAGGTCGTCGGCCTCCTCCCGGGACTGGATGGCGGCGATCTTTTTGTAGGTGTCGATCCGGCTGGCCATGTCCTCGATATAGGCCTTGGGGATGTAGGCGTCCAGCTGGATGTCCACCAAACACTCCTCGTTCTTGTAGGGCTTCTCCTCGCCCTTCTTCTCGCTCACCGCCTCGGAGAGCAGGCGCAGGTACATGTCGTAGCCCACCGCTTCCATGTGGCCGTGCTGCTGGGCGCCGAGGATGTTCCCCGCCCCCCGGATCTCCAGGTCCCGCATGGCGATCTTGAAGCCCGAGCCAAAGCTGGTGAACTCCCGGATGGCCGTCAGCCGCTTGGAGGCCACCTCCGACAGGGCCTTGCCCCGCTTGAAGGTGAAGTAGGCGAAGGCCCGCTTGGCGCTGCGCCCCACCCGCCCCCGGATCTGGTAGAGCTGGGAAAGGCCCAGCCGGTCGGCGTCCTCGATGATGAGGGTGTTGCAGTTGGCCACGTCCACCCCGGTCTCGATGATGGTGGTGCACACCAGCACGTCGATGCTGCCCTCCAGCAGCTGGGCCCAGACCGAGGAGAGCTCCCGCTCGCTCATCTTGCCGTGGGCCACCGCCACGTTGGCGTCGGGGGCCATCTGCCGCACCCGGGAAGCGCAGGCCTCGATGGACTCCACCCGGTTGTAGAGGTAGTAGACCTGCCCGCCCCGGCGCAGCTCCTTGCGGATGGCGTCCCCCACCACCAGGTCGCTGTGCTCGAGCACATAGGTCTGGATGGGGTGGCGGTCCTGGGGCGGCTCATCGATGATGGAGATGTCGCGGATCCCGCTCATCGCCATGTTCAGGGTGCGGGGGATGGGGGTGGCCGAGAGGGTGAGTACGTCGATGCCCTTGAAGGCCTCTTTGAACTTCTCCTTGTGAGCCACCCCGAAGCGCTGCTCCTCGTCGATGACCACCAGCCCCAGGTCTTTGAACTTCACGTCCTTTTGCAGCAGCCGGTGGGTGCCCACCACGATGTCGGCCTGCCCGCTCCTGAGCCGGCGGATCGACTCGGCCTGCTGGGCCGGGGTGCGAAAGCGGGAGAGCAGCTCCACGTTCACCGGGAAGTTGCCCATCCGCTTGAGGATGGTCTGGTAGTGCTGCCAGGCGAGGATGGTGGTGGGCACCAGGATGGCGCACTGCTTGGAGTCGAGCACGCACTTGAAGGCCGCCCGCAGGGCCACCTCGGTCTTGCCGTAGCCCACGTCCCCGCAGAGCACCCGGTCCATCGGCCGGGGGGACTGCATGTCGGCCTTGATCTCCTCGATGCAGCGCAGCTGGTCGTCGGTCTCGGTGTACTCAAAACGCTCCTCGAATTCCCGCTGCCACTCGCTGTCCTCCGAAAAGGCAAAGCCCTTGGCCGCCGCCCGCTCGGCGTAGAGTTTGATGAGCTCGTCGGCCATGTCCTTGACCGAGGAGTAGACCCGCTGCTTGGTCCGCTGCCACTCGGTGGAGTGGAGCTTGTTGAGCTTGATCTTCCGGTCCTCCCGGGGGCCGATGTACTTGCTCACCAGGTCCAGCTGGGTCACCGGCACAAAGAGGACGTCCTTACCCGCGTACTGGATCTTCAGGTAGTCCTTCTTCACCCCCTGCAGATCCAACTGGGTGATGCCGGTGAACTGGCCGATGCCGTGGGTCACGTGCACCACGTAGTCCCCGGGGGTCACGTCCTCCAGGGTGGTGATGGCGTCCTTCCCCCGCTTCTTCTTGGCCGTCCGCCGCTTGCCCTTGCCTTTGCCCTCCTGCAGGGTGTAGGAGATGACCCCCACCCGCAGTTCGGGGTACTCGAACCCGGCGGTGAGGGTGCCGGCCGCCACATAGACCTTCTTGGGGGAGAGGGTCTTGCCCGAATCGGTGTACTGGGCGTTGTAGCCGTCCCTCTGCAGGTCGTAGGCCAGGGTCTTGGCCGCCTTCTCGGTCCCCGCCAAAATCAGGGTGCAGTAGTTTTGCTCCTGCTGGCTGGCAAGCTCCTCCAGCAGCAGGTTCATCTGCCCGCTCCAGCTGGCGGTGGAGACGGCGGTGAAGTCCAGCAGCTCCTTTAAGGGGAACTCCAACTGGCGGGAAAAGGTCTCCAAAAAGGCGGTGCGGCCCCTGCCCAGGCGGGCCAAAAAGGCCCCCTTCTCGTCGGCAAAGGCGGTCGCCTTCCCCGAGAGGAGCTTTTGCTCCAACAGCTCCTTTACATCCTCCCCCAGCTGCCAGTGAAAGCCCTCCAGCTCCTGGGTCATCTCCTGCAGCTCGCTGGTGAAGACAAAGGCGTCCTCCAGGTAGTCAAAGAGGGTGGCCCGCTCGGGCAGGCAGAGGCTCAGGTAGCGGTCGAGCCCCGCCACCTCGGCCCCGGTCTCCAGCCGCTCGGCGTCAGCCAGCAGGGCCTCGGGCCCGTTTTTCCCCAGTTTGCGCAGCTTGGCGGCCAGGGCCGCCGGGTCGGCCACCAGCACCTCCCTGGCCGGGGTGATCTCCACCGCCTCCACCCCGTCGCCCCGGCGCTGGGTGAGCAGGTCGAAGGCGGCGATGGTGTCCACCTCGTCCCCCCAGAATTCCAGACGCAAGGGGGCGGCCGCCTGGGGTGGGTAGAGGTCGACGATCCCCCCCCGCACCGAGAACTGGCCCGGCCCGTCCACCTGGGGGCGGCGGACATACCCGGCCTCCACCAGCCGGCGGGCCAGCTGGTCGGTGGGGCAGGCGTCCCCCGGGCGCAGCACAAAGGTGGCCTCCCGGTAGCGCTGGGGGGGCAGGGTGTACTGGCAGGCGGCGGGGGCGGTGGCCACGGCGATGGGACAGCTGCCGTCGAGCACCCGCCCCAGCACCGACAGCCGCCCGTACTCAAACTCGCGGGAGGCCCCCTCCACCGGGTGGAAGACGTAGTCCTTCTGCCGGTAGAGGGCGGCGGCCTCCCCGCCGATCATGGTGTTGAGGTTGCGCACCATCCGCTCCCCGGCCCGCTCGTCGGGCACCAGCACCAGCATCTGGCGGCCGGTCTCGGCGTAGAGGGCGGCGATCAAGTTGGCTTTGTGCACGGTGGAGAGACCGTAGCAGGCCAGGGGGACGCGGCCCTCTTCCAGGCTGCGGCGCAGGGTCTCGAAGGCGGGCACCCCCTGCCAGATGCGGGTAAAAAACTCCATCCTCACACACTCCTCTGCCCCCGGCGCAGGGGGGCTCTAGTTGTAGCGGTTCATGGCCTCGTTCAGGTTGTCCTCCAGCAGCAGCCGCAGGGTGTCCAGGCAGGGGCCGGCCAAGGCCCGCACCGCCTCCCACTCCTTGGGGGAGAGGGCGCCCAGCACCCAGTCGGCCAGGTCGTAGTCGGGGTGGGGCTTCTTCCCCACCCCGATCTTGATGCGGGGGTAGTTCTCGCTGTCCAGCGAGAGGGCGATGTCCCGCAGGCCGTTGTGCCCCCCGTGGGAGCCCTTGCGGCGGATGCGCATCTTCCCCACGTCCAGGGAGACATCGTCGCAGATCACCAGCACCCGCTCGGGGGGGAGGCGGTAGTAGCTGGCCACCTCGTGCACGCAGAGGCCCGAGCGGTTCATAAAGGTCTGGGGTTTGACAAACAGCACCTTTTTGCCGTCCACGAGCCCCTGCCCGCAGGTCCCCTGGTGTTTGAGCCGGCTGACCGACACCCCCAGCTCCCGGGCGATGTCGTCGACGAGCACAAAGCCCACGTTGTGGCGGGTGCGCTCGTACTTCTTGCCGGGGTTGCCCAGCCCCACCACGCAGAGGTCGATATTGGGTTTGGAAAACAGCATGTTCTCTCTCCTGGTCTGGGACAGGCCCGGGGCCCGTCCCCCTTTTTTTGCAAAATGGGCGCAACAGGTCGGGGCGGACCGGTGTCAGCCACCGCCCCGCTCAAACTGCCGCCCGCGCACTGCAAGCGCCTTTCATTATAGCCCATCGCGCCGCCCGGTTCAACACCTTCGGGGCGGTTTTCCCCCCTTCGGCCCGCTTCGACATTTGGCACAGGAAAAAGGGGGGCTCGTTTCCGCGAAAAGGGATGCCCGCACAAAAAAGGGGCGCCGAGATGGCTGCCCCTCCATTTTTGTTGCAATTGGGCGCCCTCACGCCCCCACGGGAGGCGCCGCCCGGTCTTCCCCCGCCGCCCCGTCCGAAAGGCCCTGCGCACACGCCGGAGTCGGCCGGGGCCCCGGCGGTGGCAGACGTTTCCCCGCAGGCCCCGATCGGCTGCCGCTGCGGCCCCGGCGGCCGATCGGGCCCGCGCCGACGGCGCAAACTGTCTCCCTGCCGGCGGCGCGCTCGGGGGGCGGCTGGCCAACCCCACCGCCTTATCGGCAGTCGCCCCTCTTACCCCTCGGCGCCGGGCCAGTACTTCTCCTCAAAGGCCTCTCTGGTGATGGGGCGGGACACGTAGTACCCCTGTACACTGTCGGCGTTCAAGGTCTGCACCGTCTTCAGTTCGTCGAGCTGTTCGACCCCCTCGACACAGACCGAGATGCCCACGCTGTGGCAGAGCTGGATCACCGCGGCGATGAAGGCGCGGTTGAACTCGTGCGTCTGGTCGTTGATGAGGGAGATGAAGAGCCGGTCGATCTTCACGATGTCCGCCGGCATCTGGGTGAGCATCCCCAGGGAGGAGTAGCCTGTCCCGAAATCGTCCATGGCGATTTGAATGCGCGCGCTCCGCAGCCCCTGAAAGGCCTCTCGCAGGGCGGGCATGTCGGTGACAAAACAGCTCTCGGTCAATTCCAGCACCAGGTGCCGGGGATCCAGTTCACGCCGCTGGAGCAGGTCCAGCACAAAGGGGACAAAGGCCTTGTCCGCCAGCTGCAGATAGGAGACGTTGACGTTCATGACAAAGTCGGGGCAGAAATCCAGCCAGCGCTTGCAGGTGGTCACCGCCTCCTCTAGCACCCACCGCCCCAGCTGGGTGATGAGGCCGCTGGATTCCAGCAGGGGGATAAATTCCACCGGCGACACCGGGCCAAAGGGCTCGCAGGACCAGCGCAGCAGGGCCTCGGCGCCGACGAGCTGCAGACCGCCCCCCTCTTCAAAGCGGACAAAGGGCTGGTAGACCAGCGAGAAGTGCTCCATCCCGCTGCGGGCGCTCTGCTGCAGGCAGCTGGTCAGCTCCATCTTGCGGATGCGCTGCTTCAGCAGGTCGGGGGTGAAGGCGGTACAGCGGTTCTTGCCGCCGTCCTTCGAGGCCTCGAGGGCGCTCTCGGCGTATTTGAGCAGGTCCAGGTAGTTGTCCGCGTCCCGCCCGATCTGGGCGGTGCCGCCGGAGATGGTGCAGAAATAGGGGGTGCCGTCCACCTCCTGTTCCCGGTTGGCACAGAGGTGGATGGTCCGGTAGAGCCGCTCCATCTCCTCCGGCGAGGCCCCCGGGCAGACGACGGCGAACTCGTCCCCGTCAAAGCGAAAGACCTCTGCCCGCGGGGGGAGCAGCCGCTGCAGGTTCTGGGCGATCTGGCGCAGCACCGAGTCGCCGAAGATGTGGTTTTTCAGGTTGTTGATCCGCTTGAAGTCGTCCAGCCCCAGCAGCAGGATGCCCCCCGGCGCCTCCGCCCGCTCCAGCAGGCGCTCGACGCGCTTGCGGCACTCGCCCTGGGTGAAGAGGCCGGTGGTGGGGTCGATCTTCCCCTTGTTGGCGATGGGGGCCACCACCCCCGCAAAGGTGAGCGGCCGGCCCCCTTCGTCCCGGTTGAGCAGGCCCCGGCAGACCACCCAGACGTATTCGCCCCCGCGGTTTTTGACCTGGTATTCCACGTTGTGCTCGTCGGTGCGGCCCGCCAGCATCTCGTCGATGGAGGCAAAGTAGCGCCTTTGGTCCCGGGGGTGGACCAGCTCCCCCCAGCGGGACACCAGCCCCTTCACAAGCCGCCCCGGCAGCGCGAAGTCCTGCGCCATGTTTTCCGAGACGAGGGCGAGATCGGCGGCCATGTCTACAATGTAGACATAGTCCCCCGTGCTGTTGACGATCGCCTTGTAGAGTACCTGCGCGTCGATTGGAAACGACTGGAGCGCGTGGGAGCTGATGTGCGGAGTCTCCATTGGTGGCCTCCTCGCCAGAGATCCTGGCGCCCTTTCAAGCGGGTGCTGAAAGTCTCTCTTTTTATTCCCTTTTTGCAGAGCAAGTCTTGTACAGTCAACTGTATTATACCACGCAGTCAGGCCGCTGAACAATCGCTTTTTCCGATTGCAATAAAAAGTGCTTTTTCAAAATTTCTAGGCGGCGGATCTGCCCCGGGCCGCGCGGGGGAAGGCCAGGGCCAACAGGCAGAGCAGCGCCATCAGCCCGCCGGCGGCCCCAAAGAGCACCGGGTAGCTGCCCCCGGCCAGGGGGGCCACCAGGTAGGTGGGCAGCAAAAAACCTCCCAGCATCTGCAGGGTGGCGATGATCCCCCCCGCCGCCCCGGCGTAGCGGGGGCCGATTTCGGGCAGGGTGGCGGGCAGGGAGAGCAGCAGGGGGAAAAACATCCCCAGGGCCACCCCGGTGACAAAGAGGACCGCCCCCATGACAAGGCCCTGGGGCAACAGCCAGCCAAAGGCCGCCCCCAGGCCGAAGACCGCCCCGGCCCCGATCAGGCAACCCTTGAGACTGCCAGTCTTTTGCAGCAAAACTGGCCCCAGCAGGGCCCCGAAGATGTTGCCGACCGTCACCGCCGAGGCGGCCACCCCGGCGGCCGCCGCCGCCATCCCCCGCACCTGTTGCAGGGCGCTGGGCAAAAAGGCGTTGAGGAGGATGCAGGCCCCCATCAGGCAGGCCATGCAGCCCCCCGCCAGCCAGACCGAGCGGCTGCGGGCGGCCACTGCTATGCTCTCCCCCGCCGAGGGGGGCGCGGCCTCCTCTTTGACGGGCGCGTCCGGCGCCCCCTCAGGCCGCTCGCGCATCAGCAGCAGCCAGAGCAGGGCGGCGGCCGCGCAGACGGCGAAGGCCACCCAGTAGGCCGCCTTGGCGCTGGGCAGCAGGGCGGTGGTGGCCAGGGCCGCCGTCATCCCCACCGGAGAGGAGGTGAGCACCGCCCCCGCCACCGTTCCCGCCCGCTGCGGGGGGTACCAGTTCCCCACCACCTTGGCGGTGTTGGCGTTCAAAAAGGCCATCCCCACCCCCAGCAGCACCATGCTCCCCATCAGCCCCAGGTAGCTGCCGCAGAGGGGGCGCAGGGCGGTGCCCAGGGCGCTGACGGCCAGCCCCACCCCCGCCACCCGGCGCACCCCCCAGCGGTCGGAGAGGGCCCCGGCGAAGAAGGAGAGGAGGAAGGCCGGGATCATCGGCGCCGAGAAGGCGCTGGAAAACTGGGCGGCGTTCAGCCCCAGGGCGGCGGTGATCTCCGGCCCCAGGGGGGAGAGTTGGTACTGGGCGTAGTTGACCGCCAACAGCCCGAAAAAAAAGACCGCCATGGTGGCCGCGCCCCGGCCGCCCGGCCGCTTGTTCTGTCTGTGCAAAAAAATCGTCCCCTCTCTATTGTCCGCCACCCGCGCGCAGGGAGCTGCCAGTGGCCGATAGCTGCATTGTATCACAGCCGCTTTGCCGGGTGATACCGGCAAAAGCACAGAAGAAAGGGGCAAAATCCCGGCATTTTGCCGGAACCGGCCCTCCGTCGGGGAAAACACGGGATGGCACCCGGTCCAAAATCGTGCTAAAATGGGCAGAGATCGGCGGGTTTCGACCGTTTTTGGACCGTTTTGGACCATATCGTCCCGCGGCGGGACCCGCCAAAAAAGGAGGATGAACCCTTGCAGTCAAACCCCTCGCTCGCCCGGCGGATGACCGCCCAGTACGCCAGCTTACAGGGCGCTTACTGGATGGTCTTCTGCGCCGTCATGAGCTTTGCCTCGGCCTTTTTGCTCTCCCGCGATTTTGACAACACCCAGATCGGGGTGGTGCTGGCCCTCTCCAACGTGTTCGGGGCGCTGCTCCAGCCCGCGGCCGCCTCCCTGGCCGACCGGGCGCGCCGGTTCTCCCTGCGGCAGATCGCCGCCACCATCGCCTTTGCGGCGGCCGCCCTGTCGGGGGTGCTGCTGCTCATCCCCCACTCCTTCTGGCTGACGGCCGTCCTCTTCTGCCTGGTAGCCACCGCCATGCTCACCGTTCAGCCCCTGATCAACGCCCTGGGGTTTGTCTACGAGCGGTGGGGGCTGTCCATCGACTTCGGCCTGGCGCGGGGGATCGGCTCCCTCTGCTATGCGGCGGTCTCGTTTTTGCTGGGGCTGCTGTTGGAGCGGTGGGGGGCCGACGTGCTGCCGGTGGGGTTTGTGCTGCTCTACCTCCTCATCGCCCTGCTGGCCTTGACCTTTCGCGCCAAGGGGCTGACCGACGCCCCCGCCGCCAAAGCCGGTGAAGAGGGGGAGGGAGAGGGGGAGCGCCCCTCCTCCCTGCTGGAGTTCTTCCGGCAAAACCCCCGCTTCACCCTCTTTCTGGCGGGGGCGACCTGCGTCTTTGTCTTTCACACCATGCTCAACAACTTCCTGATGCAGATCGTGGTGCACGCCGGGGGGCAGAGCGCCGACTTCGGGGCTGCCCTCACGGTGGCCTCGGCCCTGGAACTGCCCACCATGGCCCTCTTCTCCCGGCTGGTGCGCAGGGTCCGCTGCGAGGCCCTGCTGAAGATCTCGCTGGGGTTCTTCCTCGTCAAGGCGGCGCTGCTGTTTTTGGCCCGCGACCCAGGGGGCGTCTACCTGAGCCAGGTCTTTCAGGTGGGGGGCTTCGCCCTCTTCACCCCGGCGGCCGTCCACTACGCCAACGCCGTCATCGCCGGGGCCGACCGGGTGAAGGGGCAGGCCATGCTGGCGGTGACCAACACCCTGGGCGGGGTCTTCGGCTCGCTGCTGGGGGGCTGGCTCATCGACCGGGTGGGCATCCCCGCCACGCTGCTGTTCGGGGTGGGGATCACCGCCCTGGGCGGCGCGGTGGCCTGGCTGGCCCTGGGGCGCGCCCCAGCCCCAAAGGGCTGACCCAGCTCTTTTTTCGGGCGCGCCCTGTGTTTGGAAGACGGATACCGATGCCGGCGACCGGGGAGCAGGCAAAGTCCAGCGCCGCGGGGAGGGGGATGCGCCGCTGGTGGAAGGCGTCGGCCGAGAGGAGCACCTCGGCCCCCACCTCCCCCAGCCAGCCGGCCACCTGGGCCACCCGGACGGGATCGCGGGAGAAGTAGCCGTTGGTGATGACCTGCCGCCGGGGGATGCCGGCGGTCTTGGCCTCCCGCAGGAGGGCGACGGTGTCCCCCGGCCAGAGGAGGGGCTCGCCCCCAAAACACATCGCCGAGCGCAGGGGGAAGCGCTGTGCCAGCCGGGTGAGCGCCCCCTCGCAGAGGGCGTAGGGGAGGTGGCCGGGCGGGTGCTCGGACATCTCCCCCTGGGAGCAGTGGGCACAGCGGCCGGTGCAGTGGTAGGTCATGGTGAATTCGACCCGATCGAGGTTCAGATACATCTCTCTTCTCCCCCGTTGCGGCAGTTTTTCCCATCATCGCACAGGCGGGAAAAAAGAAAAAGCGGGGCGGCTGTATGCCGCCCCGCTTGATTTTGCGGGCAGGAATCAGACAAAGAGAGTGGAGACCGACTTGTCGGAGTAGATGCGGGCGATGGCCTCGGCAAAGACGGGGGCCACCGGGAGGATGCGGAACTTGTCGAGCATCTTCTCGGGGGGGATGGGGATGGTGTCGAGGAAGACCAGCTCTTTGATGGGGGACTCCTTGATGCGCTCGATGGCGGGGCCGGAGAGGACCGCGTGGGTGGCGCAGGCGTAGACCTCTTTGGCGCCCTTGCCCATGAGGGCCTTGGCGGCGTTGCAGAGGGTGCCGGCGGTGTCGATCATGTCGTCGGCGAGGATGACGGTCTTGTCCTTCACGTCGCCGATGATGTTCATCACCTCGGAGACATTGGCCTTCTGGCGGCGCTTGTCGACGATGGCGATGGGCACGTCGAGCTTTTGGGCGAAGGAGCGCACCCGGGTGACCGACCCCAAATCGGGGGAGACCACCACCAGGTTCTCCTTCTTGCCGGCGAACTTCTTCTCGTAGTAGGGCTCCAGCAGGGGGACGCCCAGCAGGTGGTCCACCGGGATGTCGAAGAAGCCGGTGAGCTGGGCGGCGTGCAGGTCCATGGTCAGGACCCGGTCAGCCCCGGCGGCAGTGATCAGGTCGGCCACCAGCTTGGCGGAGATGGGGTCGCGGGCCTTGCTCTTGCGGTCCTGGCGGGCATAGCCGTAATACGGGATGACGGCGGTGATGCGGCCGGCCGAGGCGCGCTTGAAGGCGTCGATCATGATGAGCAGCTCCATCAGGTGCCGGTTGACCGGCGCGCAGGTGGACTGGACCACGAAGACGTCGGAACCGCGGACGGTCTCGTGGATGGAGACCGAGATCTCCCCGTCGGAGAACATCCCCACGTCCGATTTGCCCAGAGGCAGGCCCAGGTATTCGGCGATCTCCTCGGCCACCTTCTTGTTGGAGTTGGCGGAAAAAATCTTAATGTCCTTGCCGTGTACGTTCATAGCTTTTTAACTCCCCTATTTATCTGGCTGCCCCGCACCGGTGCGACGGCAGCGTTTTGCACCCTGCGGCGCTACCGTTCCTCTTCTTTTTTCTTCTTGGCCTTGGCGATGCGGCCGGCCAACTTCTTGCCGGCCCAGTTTTCGACGGTCTTTTGGTACCCGCGCTCGATGGCCAGGGCGCCGGCGGGCACGTCCTCGGTGATGGTGGAGCCGGCGGCGGTGTAGGCCCCCTCCCCCACGGTGACCGGGGCCACCAGGTTGGTGTTGCAGCCGATGAAGGCGTTGTCGCCGATGACGGTGCGGTACTTCTGGCTGCCGTCGTAGTTGACGGTGACGCAGCCGCAGCCGAAGTTGACCCCCGAGCCCACGTCGCTGTCCCCCACGTAGGTGAGGTGGGCGACGCTGGTGCCCTCCCCCACAGTGGAGTTTTTGATCTCGACGAAGTTGCCCACCTTGGCGCCGTCTTGCACCCGGGAGCCGGGCCGCACCTGGACGAAGGGCCCCATCCGCACCCCGGAGCCGATCTCCGAATCGGTCACCTGGGAGGCGTTGAGCACAGTGCCGTCGCCCACCACTGCGTCGGTGAGCAGGGAGTTGGGGCCGATGGTGCAGCCGCAGCCCACCACGGTGTGCCCCTTGATGATGGTGCCCGGGAGGATGGTGGTGTCCGCCCCGATCTCGCAGTCGGGGGAGAGGACGATGCCGTCGAGGGTGACGAACTCGACCCCTTGGCGCATCTGCTTTTCAATGACCCGGCGGCGGGCGATCTCCCCCAGCTTGTAGAGGGAGAGGCGGTCGTTGGCCCCCAGCACCACGTCCTCGCTCTGGGCGGTGTAGGTGCCGGCGCCCCTGCCGGCGCGCAGCAGGAGGGAGACGGTGTCGGTCAGGTAGTACTCGCCCTGGGCGTTGTCGTTTTGCAGCTGGTGGAGCACCTCCAGCAGGGCGGCGGTCTCAAACCAGTAGGCGCCGGAGTTGACCTCGCGGATGGCCCGCTCGGCCTCGGTGGCGTCTTTCTGCTCGACGATCTTGGCGATCTGCCCGCCGTCCTTGACGATGCGGCCGTAGCCGGTGGGGTCGTCGAGCTCGGCGGTGATGACGGTGACGGCGTTGCCCGACTGGAGGTGGCTCTCCAGCGAGCGGCGGATGGTGTCCTCGTCGACAAAGGGGGCGTCGCCGCATAAAATAAGGGTATGCCCGTCCCGGTGGGAGTTGAGAAATGCCTCCCCCTGCAGCACGGCGTGGCCCGTTCCCAGCCGTTTGGTCTGCATGGCGACGGCAAACCGATCCCCCAGGACCTGGCATACCTCTTCGCTGCCGTGGCCCACCACGACACAGATGTCCTCGATGCCCGCGCGCTCCAGCGCGTCGGTCACCCAGGAGATCATCGGCTTGAAGAGGACCTCGCAGAGCACCTTGGGCTTGCGCGAGCGCATGCGGGTCCCCTCGCCCGCCGCCAGGACGACGGCGTTGATGGCTGCTTCCATGTACTTGCCTCCTGTTTCCAGTTGTGTTCGGCATGGGGGAAGGCGCGCGGCCCCGCCCCGGCATATAAGCTACCTCGTTTTTGCACAGTGCCCTCCAGGCGCAAGAAAGCCCCTTTTCCCATGGGGGAAGCGGGGTCTTTTTGACGAATCGGCGCACTGCTCTTTATATAATTATTACAACTTCCCGTCCCTTTTGCAAGCCCTTTTTCCGGCTCTGGGGAAAATCTATTGAAAATCACCAATAAAACACAAAAAAAGCAAATTGGGTATAGCAAATACAGTCTCGATTTGCTATAATGAGCGCATAGACGGTGCGTCTGAACAGATTGGGGATGAGAGGACTATGTGGGCTCTTTCCGGCGAGGGGGAGCGTGCATAGTCTTTGTGGTGTCCAAATCTGTTTACAAAAAACAGGAGGTAGATACCCGTGAGCACGAAATACGTGTACAAGTTTTCCGAAGGCAACGGAACCATGCGGGAGCTGTTGGGCGGCAAAGGCGCCAACCTGGCCGAGATGACCAACCTCGGCATGCCGGTTCCCCAGGGCTTCACCGTTACCACCGAGGCCTGCACCAAGTACTACGAGGACGGCAAGCAGATCAACGAGGACATCCAGAAGGAAATCTTTGAGAATCTGGCCGAGTTCGAGAAGCTGGTCGGCAAAAAGTTCGGCGACCCCGAGAACCCGCTGCTGGTGTCGGTCCGCTCCGGCGCCCGCGCCTCTATGCCCGGCATGATGGACACCATCCTCAACCTGGGCCTCAACGACGAAGTGGTGGAGGGCTTTGCCAAATTCACCAACAACCCCCGGTTTGCCTACGACTCCTACCGCCGGTTCATCCAGATGTTCTCCGACGTGGTGATGGAGCTGCCCAAACCCGAGTTTGAGAAGATCATCGACGCCAAGAAGGAAGAGCGCGGCGTGACCCAGGACGTGGAGCTGGACGCCGACGACATGAAGGACCTGGTGGTCCGCTTCAAGGCTTTCTACAAAGAGAAAAAGGGCACCGACTTCCCCGCTGACCCGAAGGTCCAGCTGATGGAGGCCGTCAAGGCCGTGTTCCGCTCTTGGGACAACCCCCGCGCCAACGTCTACCGCCGCATGAACGAGATCCCCTACGACTGGGGCACCGCCGTCAACGTGCAGATGATGGTCTTTGGCAACTCGGGCGACCGCTCCGGCACCGGCGTTGCCTTCACCCGCAACCCCGCCACTGGCGAGAAGGCCCTCTTCGGCGAGTACCTGATCAACGCCCAGGGCGAGGACGTGGTGGCCGGCGTGCGCACCCCCTCCCCCATCTCCCACCTGCAGGAGGACATGCCCGAGGTCTACAACCAGTTCGCCGAGATCGCCAACCGGTTGGAGCAGCACTACCGCGACATGCAGGACATGGAGTTCACCATTGAAAACGGCAAACTCTTCATGCTGCAGACCCGCAACGGCAAGCGCACCGCCGCCGCCGCCCTGAAGATCGCCGTCGACCTGGTCGACGAGGGGATGATCACCGAGGACGAGGCCGTTCTGCGCGTCGAGCCCAAGCAGCTGGACTCCCTGCTGCACCCCCAGTTCAACGCCGACGAGATGAAGAAGGCCGAGTGCATCGGCAAGGGCCTGGCCGCCTCCCCCGGCGCCGCCTGCGGCAAGGTGGTCTTCACCGCCGAGGACGCCAAGGAGTGGGCCGAGAAGGGCGAGAAGATCGTCCTGGTCCGCCGCGAGACCTCCCCTGAGGACATCGAGGGGATGAACGTGGCCGAGGGCATCCTGACCGTGCGCGGCGGCATGACCTCCCACGCGGCCGTCGTGGCCCGCGGCATGGGCACCTGCTGTGTCTCCGGCTGCGGCGAGATCGTCATCGACGAAGAGGCCAAAGAGTTCTCTCTGGGCGGCAAGGCCCTGCACGAGGGCGACTTCCTCTCCATCGACGGCTCCACCGGCAACATCTACTACGGCGCCATCCCCACCAGCCCCGCCGCCATCTCCGGCGACTTCGGCCGGTTCATGGGCTGGGCCGACAAGGTCCGCAAGCTGAAGGTCCTGACCAACGCCGACACCCCCCGCGACGCCAAACAGGGCCGCGAGTTCGGCGCCCAGGGCATCGGCCTGTGCCGCACCGAGCACATGTTCTTCGAGGAGAGCCGCATCAAAGCCATGCGGGAGATGATCGTGGCCGAGACCACCGAGGACCGCAAAAAGGCCCTGGCCAAGATCGAGCCCTATCAGCAGGGCGACTTTGAGGCCCTGTACGAGGCCATGGAGGGCGACCCTGTCACCATCCGCTTCCTCGACCCGCCGCTGCACGAGTTCCTCCCCACCAAGGAAGAGGACATCAAGGAGATCGCCGACGAGCTGGGCATCACCGTTGCCAAACTCAAAGAGGTCATCGCCTCCCTGCACGAGTTCAACCCGATGATGGGTCACCGCGGCTGCCGTCTGGCCGTCTCCTACCCGGAGATCGCCGAGATGCAGACCACCGCCGTCATCCAGGCCGCCATCAACGTGACCAAGAAGGGCAACTTCGCTGTGAAGCCCCAGATCATGATCCCGCTGGTCGGCGAAGTCAAAGAGCTGAAGTTTGTCAAGGACGTGGTGGTCGCCACCGCCGACAAGCTGATCGCCGAGTCCGGCATCGACCTGGAGTATGAAGTCGGCACCATGATCGAGATACCCCGCGCAGCCCTGACCGCCGACGAGATCGCCACCGAGGCCGAGTTCTTCAGCTTCGGCACCAACGACCTGACCCAGATGACCTTTGGGTTCAGCCGCGACGACGCCGGGAAGTTCCTCGATTACTACTACGACAACAAGATCTACGAGTCCGATCCCTTCGCCCACCTGGACCAGAAGGGTGTTGGCAAGCTGGTTGAGATGGCCGCCAAGCTGGGCCGCCAGACCAGACCCGACATCCACCTGGGCATCTGCGGCGAGCACGGCGGCGACCCGACCTCGGTCGAGTTCTGCCACCGCGTCGGCCTGGACTATGTCTCCTGCTCCCCCTTCCGGGTGCCCATCGCCCGGCTGGCTGCTGCGCAGGCCGCTCTGAAAGACAAATAAGCCATTTGAGAGCTGATGAGAGCCCCGTCGAGGCGCGAAAGCGCCCGGCGGGGCTCTCTTTTTGGCCTTTTTGGGGAGAGAGGGGAGTTGTTTGGTGGGGGGAAGGGGCTTTCTGCAAGAAGAGGAATCCGGCGGAGAGGAGTCTTGACTGGGAGGGGCCTCCAGAGAGAGGGCCCAGAGTGAGGGAAGGCTCGGTGATGAAGGGTTCTGGTAAAAAGGAGCCCCCAGCGAGGAGAGGGCTCGGCCGGAAAGGAGGTCTCCAGTGAGACAGGGGCTTCGGCAAGAAAAGGTGGTCTGGCGGAGAGGGGCCTTGGCAAGGAAGGGGGTCTCGGTGAGGAGGGGGTCTCGGTGAGGAGGGGGCCCCGGTGAGGAGGGAGCCCCGGTGGGGAGGGAGCCCCGGTGAGGAGGATGTTCCAAAGAAGAGAGGACTTGGTGAAGAGAGAAGTTCTGATGAGGAAAAAGCCCTGGCGGGGAGGGAGCTCCGGCGAGGAAGGGTCCCGTCAGAGGGAAACCGTTCATCTGTCTGTCACAAAAAAGCGATATACTATTATCTTACTGCGGGCCGGTGGGAAGCCGGCCCAGCTTCCCACCGGAAAGGATGCTTGCCATGTTTTCGCTCTCTCCCCGCGGCCCACAGCCCCGACAGCTCGGCCGCAGCCCCGGACGCTGGAAAAGGGTCGTCGCCCTCGCCCTCGCCCTTCTCCTCGCCTTTGGCGGAGGGGCAGCGCTGGAAGGGGCGCTGGGCCTCTGCTCCCCCTTCGGCGCGCAGGGGTACCGCAAACTCACCGCCAGCTACCGGGCCCTGCGGGACCGGTGGTACTTTGGCGGCGAGGTGGAGGACCTGTCCAGCCGGCTGACCGACCAGGCCCTGGCGGGGATGGCACAGAGCGAGCTGGACAGCCACACCGGCTACCTGCCCCCCGCCCTGCGCACCCAGAGCGAAAAGAGCCTGGCCGGGGCGTCGGTGGGGATCGGCGTGGTCTACCAGCAGGCGGACGGCGGCTTTTTGGTGGTGCAGGTGGTGGACGGCTCACCGGCCGCCGAGGCGGGCATCCTGCCCGGAGACCTGTTGGTGGCGGTGAACGGCGTCCCCTTCTCCCAGCTGGAGGACCCGGCGGCAGAGATCGCCGGGGAGGAGGGCACCGCCGTGCGGGTGACCGCGGCGCGAAACGGGGTGGAGACCGAGTACGCCCTGGAGCGGCGAACAGTGGACAACTCGGCCAGCGGGCGGGTGGTCGACGGGGTGGGGGTGCTGACCATCCGCTCCTTCACCAGCACCCTGGGCGCGCGCACCGGCGAGGTGTTGACCCAGTTGCAGGAGGCCGGCTGCACTGAGCTGGTCATCGACCTGCGGGGCAACGGCGGCGGCTATGTGGACGCCGCGGTGGAGGTGGCCAGCTACTTTCTGCCCGAGGGGGCGGTGGTCTACAAGGAGGAGAACAAGGCCGGCAAGGTGCGCGAAATCACCGCCGACCGCGAGACCGGGCGCCGCTCCTTTGAGCGGATCGCCGTGCTGGTGGACGGGGACACGGCCAGCGCCTCTGAGATCCTCACCGCCGCCCTGAAGGAGCAGTTGGGGGCGACGGTGGTGGGGACCGCCACCTACGGCAAGGGGACGGTGCAGTCCACCCTCCTCTTCGGCGATGGGAGCGGGCTCAAGTACACCCGCTACCGCTGGTTGACCCCCGGCGGCGGGTGGGTCAACGGCCAGGGGATCGCCCCCGACCTGGAGGTCTCGCAGCCCGGCGCGCTGGACACCCCCGCCCCGCAGATGGCGGAGGGGGAGACCATCTCTCCCGACCAGGTGGGAGAGGCGGCCGGCCCGGTGCAGACCTACCTGGCCTTTTTGGGCTACCCGGTCGCCCGCCAGGACGGCTACTACGCCCCGGACTCCGCCGCCGCCGTGCGGGCCTTTCGGGCCGACGCGGGGCTGCCCGAGGGGGAGGCGATCGACCAGGGCCTCTGCCGCGCCCTCACCCAGGCGGTGACGCTGAAATGGTACACCCAGCAGAGCGAGCTGGACGTCCAGCTCGGGCGGGCGGTGGAGGCGGTTCGAGAGTAAGGGCAGAAGCGCACAAAAGAGTTGTCGGATTTTGTCGAATCGTCCAATCTTCCTCCAAACGCATTGTTCGCCCCCAAAAAGGGGCCTATAATGGAGGCATTATAACTGTTAATTGGCAGGATTGGAGGAGACAAGATGAAAAAGGGAAGATGGCTGGCAGCGCTGCTGTCGGTCTCGCTGGTATTTTCAGCGGCTGTTCCCACTGCTTGGGCCGCCTCGAGCGACCGGACAGTGCAGATTTCTTCGAGAGACCTTGACGGCCCCGACCCGGACGGCCCGACCGACGGCTTTTGGGTGGGGGACAGGGTGACGGTCACCGTCGCCATCGAGGACAGCCAGGAAATCTCGGAGCGGCCCGTCCTCGAGAGTTCCGACAACATCATCCTCGCCGCGCAGGATCAAGTTTTTTCTGCCGGGGGGAGATATCGCCTGGAGGAGACGATCACCGTCGATTTCAAGGCTGCAGGGACGAATTCCTATTTTAGGATCGTCGCCGACAAGGGGCTTGCCACCGAGAAGGTGTACGAGAAGACCGGGCTCAATGTGACCGCGTCGGCGGGGGAACCGACCGTGGAATATACCATTCCCAGTCATTTAAAAATAGGGCAAGCCCCTGTATCCGACTCAAAATTTGAAATTGCAAAAATTCAGAACACGCCCTACACCTACCAGGCCTATGGATACAACGCCGACGAAATTGCCCAGACAGGAATATTTTCCTACCATCACGATTGGGGTGGGGGCAGTGGGAAAGGGCATACCTCCTACATTCTTGAGTCCATCACCCGCACACTCCGTCCCGGAACGGCTGTTTTCCAGGCCAAAACACCCGGTGGAGATAAGTTGGGCGCCCCCTACACCGTAACAGTGGAGGAGCCTGTTATCGAGACCAACGCCCCTCAAAAAATTAAGTTGGGAAGCGTCTTCCATCTCACCACCAGCTTAAAAAATACCGCTCTCTCCAATGAGAAAGTAGAGGATGCTAAAAAAAGGGAAGCCTATAGCCCTGACGACTTTGTTGACAGCCATCCCCTCGCCTTTGCGCCCAAGGTCGAGATCCTCGAAGGGGCTGAACTGGTGACCCGCTCGGGTGGAGATTACAGCAACACCCTCTCGAGCAGTGAGACCTGGAGCTTCACTGGGCTGGGGACCGTCAAGCTGAAAGTCCAGTACGCCACCATTCTGCCCCAGAACATCCCTGAATATTGCGACTGCTACAGCAACCCCTACACCGCAGAGAAGATCATCGAGATCGAGGTGACCAAAGAGACCCCCATCACCACTGTGACCAACCCCGACAGCGGTGTCTCCGCCACCGGCCCCATCCCTGCAGGCTGCACTGTGGCGGCCGACGAGCTGACAGAGGGCGAACTCTACGATGCAGTCAAAGCCTCGGTCAACACCGTGTCAGACCAGTTCCAGCTGCTGGACATCTGCCTGCTGGACGGCGACCAGACCGTTCAGCCGGACGGCTCTATTGTGGTGACCCTGCCCGTCCCCGACGGATTTGATGGCCTGTTGGGCGTCTTCCGCCTGGAGGAAGACGGCACCTTCACCCTGCTGGACAGCATCGACAACGAAGACGGGACCCTCTCCTTTCTCACCGAGCACCTCAGCTACTATGTCATCGTCAACTTTGATGACAGCTCCTCTGAGGAACCTCCCGTTCCCGATCAGGTTACGCCGTCCGCGCCTGATCCTGCCCCTTCTCCCGACTCCAGCCATGGGGATTCCCCCAACACCGGCGACGCCGGGATCATCGGGGTGGCGGCCCTGGCCCTGCTGGGCGGGGCGGCAGTCCTGACATTGCGCAAGAGAGCGCAGTGATTCCCCCTTTAAAGTAGCCACCAGAAAAGAGCGCCCCTTGCAGTTTTGCAAGGGGCGCTCTTTCATTGGGCGGCAGATTGTGGCGGGGGGCTCTATCCAAAAGCCGCAGGGAAAAATCAGCCCGCCCCCTTATGGCTGTGCCCTTTGGAGCGGTAGAGTAGCTCCCCTCCCTTCAGAGGAGAGGTGGCATAAGAGACGCTCTGCCGGAGCTCGGCATTTTGTTCCTTTTGCCGGCGGCGGGCCAGCAGGCAGACGGTGGCGGCAAAGACCGCCGCCCCGAAGATGGCGCTGTAAAGGACGTGACGGCGGTGACGCCACGAAATGGGGTGGTAGCGGCCCTTATCACTTGCCAACTGCAGTTGGGCCGTCAAATCGTCGATCATCGCAAACGCCAGCTCGTCATAGGTAAAGGCGGTCCCGTCGCCGGGGGAAAAGGAGTCAAACTGCCCCCAGACCCCCAATTCACAGGTGCCCTTCCTGGCATTGATGAACATCACCGCGGCGTCGATGCGCTTGTAGGAAGCGTATCCGTAGCGCTGCCTCAACACCTCCTCCAAGCGGTGGTTCAAATCAGGAGGGGCGTAGGTGCCGTTGTCATATTGGCTGATGATTATCAGGTCGAACTCGAACTCGTCAAACAGGGCGGCACAGCGCTTCTCCAGCGCCGAGGGATCCTCAAGGCACTGGGCCGAATCGAACACGTGGACTCCCCCTTTGGTGTCTTCCCAGGGGTCGGCGCCAAATGCCGAAGCGCTGGTGCCCACAAGGGGAACCAGGCAGCAGACCAACAGGGCGACCATCCGTCTCCAGCGGTTCTTTACCATATCAACACCCCCAAAAAGGTCGCCAGCCCGCCGGCGATCAGCCCCACTACCCAGGGAGCAGGGGCGAGTATACTGGAAAAAAAGCCCGCTTCCACGGAGCCGGCGGTCCTGCCACTGACCCCGTCCACCCAGACGACGCTGCCCTTTCCCCTGCCGGACAGGCTGCACTTCCAGATGGGATAGAGGACACAGTCGGCGCTGCAGCTGAGAAGGGAGGCCTTGTATTGCACCTTTTGCTCCTCTTTGCAGTGATTTTCCTGAAAGAGGGCGCTGTACAGCCGGTCTTTTGCCTCGCTGCCGGCGAGGAGGGCCGACCGCTTCAAATCAGAGGGGCAGCGCTCCACCTTGACCGGGTCCCCCTCCTTTGCCCGGTCGAGGGAAAAGGGGGCAAACCGCTGCCAGAGCAGCCGCTCCTCCATCCCCTGCAGGTCGGCGAACTGTTTTCCCAAGAGGGTCAGTTCCCCCCGGTGGATCTCCGCGCTGAGATCAGTGGAAGAGACGGCGGCAATCGCCCCCTCGGCGGTGGCGTCGGCGCACCAGACGGGGAACCAGACCTGCTCCAGGTGGGAGAGAATCCTCTGCGGCCTGCGCGTCCAGAAGGGAGCGCCTTCGACGCGCTTGCAATAGTCGCAAACAGCCTGGGCCGCCTCTCCCTGGGTGAGGGCGCAGGGGACCCTCTTGCTCACCCGCAGGGGATCGGTGGGCGGGAAGATGGTCACCTCTCTGTCCGCTCGCTGAAAGTCGGCCAGCCAGTCCTTGCGTGGGTCCACCGTCGGTTTGGGCGGCACAAAGGGCGCCGGCGGCCGCTTTTTGGCATCCTGGACGGGGGGCTCCGTCTCCTCCCAGTGCAAAACGGTGTCGCAAAAGGGACAGGTGTATCCCCCGCCGCCCGGCATGGGGGTCAGCGGTGCCCCGCAGCTGGGGCAATTGCGCTTTTTTAGCTCTCTCACAATCTCTCTCTCCTCTTTGCCGGGTCAAGTGGACTCATCTCTTCTCGGCCGGCTGGCGGTCGCTCTGCTGAAACGTCCATTCAAACGCCGCCGTGCAGAGGGGTCCTTCCCGCATCGTCATCTCACAGAGACGGCTTTGCCGCCACCGCCCCTCCTCTGCCTGCGGCCCAAGGGGAGGATTGCCATCTACCCAGCCGGTACAGCCATTGACCAGCAGCCGGTAGGATTTCCCCTCCCACGCCCCTTCCAGGCACCAATAGGGGGCGAGGTAGAGATGGGCCACCGCTTCGGCGATGGAGAGGGCGATGCTGTACCAAACGCCACTTTCAAAACACCCCCCACCGAGCGGGCGGGGAAGGCATTTTTGCAGCTGCCATTTGGCCTGTTCCCGCCAGCGCTCATCTCCGGGGAGGGCGGTGTCCCCCAAAATCTCCCACCTGCCCTGCTCTTCCAAATCACAGACAGCCGCTTGTTGCAGGTCACTGCGCAAAAAGACGGGGGAGGCCAGAGGGGAATAGAGCAGCTCCTCGGCAGTGAAGAGACAGCTCTGGGCCACCCGGCACCCAGCGGCGGGGGGAAGATGCGGTCTCTCCGCCCAAATCCCCTCCATGGCGGCAATTCCCCGGCAGGCAATTCGCCACAGGGGCAGGCGCACCTCTCTCACCGCCTGGAGGGCAGAGATAGAAAAGCAGGCTTTGATCGCGCCCTTTGGGGCTGCCTGCCGGAGGATGGAGATGGCCTGTGAGCGGTCAAAGCGCATCGGCACAGCACGCACCGCCGTATTGCCCGCTCGCAGAGGGACATCCTTCCCCTGCGCGCAGGCGAGGATCTCCGCCCCCCGATAGGGCGCCTCGGCCCGGCTGTCGGGGGGCGGGTCCCCCTGCCGGTCAGCGGGCGGTGACGGCGGTTTTTCCGCCCCATTTTCGCGGTAGGCCCCGCCGCAGAAGGGACAGTACCAGTCCGCCCCCCTGCGGCTGAGGGGTGCGCTGCAATTGGGACACTTCATCTCCTCGATGGTCATCCCCTCACTCCCCTTCCTTTAGAAGCTGCGGCCGCCGCCCCCGTGGGATACCCCGCTGGAGCCCGAGTGGGTGGAGGAGCCGCCGCCCCCGCCGCTGCTGCTGGAACTCTTGGGGATGGCGGTGCGGGAGGTGTGGGTGGTGACAAAGTTGTCCTCCTTGCGGGAGAGGCGCACCCCGTTGGTGCCGGTGTAGGCCCGGGCCAGCTGGGCGGGGTTGGGCAGCTTGTTGTGGCTGCCCGCCAAGCAGCCCGCCACGATCCCCCCCACCAGGAGGGAACCGCCCAGGGCGATGGCGGTGTAGAGGACCGGGTGGCCGAGGAAGGGCCCCTCTCCCCCGTCGTACTTGATGTAGCGGGAGGCGCGGTCGAGGAAGGCCTGGGCGGCGCCGTAGTAGTCGCCCTTTTTCATGTGGGGCATGACCTCGTCGTCGAGGAGGGTGTCGATGTGGTCGTCGGTAAAGAGGTCGATGGCCCTGCCGGTGGTGGTGATCCAGACCTTGCGGTTGTCCATGTCGATGAGCAGCAGCAGGCCGTCGTTTTTCTCCCCGCAGCCGATGCCGTTGTAGTCGTAGAAGTCGTCGGCATAGGACATGGCCGACTTGCCCCCGGCGTCGTCGGTGGTGACCACGGCGATGTCCATGTGGTAGGTGGTGGCGGTCTCGGTGGCCTTTTTGGTGAGGGTGTCCCGCTCCTGCTGGGTGAAGAGGCCCGCCTGGTCAAACACCTTGGTCAGGCTGCCGGTGGCGGTGCCCGCCAGGGCGCAGAGGGGGGCGGCGCACAGCAGAAGGGCGGCCAATACCAGGGCGGCCCACCCCTTTTTTCGGTTTCTTTTTGCAATTTTGCTCACTTGATCAGCCCTCCGATCAACATCGACACGGCAAAGAGGACGCCGCTCACCCCGCCAAACCAGGCGGCCAGCCGCCCTTTGCTCATGGGCAGGCGGCCCACCATCTTGCCGGTCTGGCCGTTCATGGCCAGGTGGTAGGTCTCCCCCTTGTACTTGGTGTTGAGGAGCCAGACCGGCAGCATGGCGTAGTCGGCCCGCTCGCTGCGCACCGACACCGAGCAGCTGCCCGGGCTGACGTTGGTGTAGCCGGCCACCGTGTCCCGCAGCAACATCCGGCTGGTGCTCTCGATGCGCTGGTGGACCCGGGCGGCCAGGTCGCGGGCGCTCTCGTCGTAGCGCTCGGCCAAATAGCCCGAGAGGTAGGCCATGGAGAAGGGCTTGATCTGGCCAAAATTGAAGGGTTCCAGCGCCTGCATCATGCTGTCGTCCAACCCCTTGGAGCCGTCGGCCGGCAGGTGGCCAAAGGAGATCTCCCCCGCCCGCTCGATCTGGTAGACATCGGTCTTGGTGTAGCGATAGCTGGAGTCGCTCCAGCTGGTGATCCTCTCGGCCCGGGCCGAGAGGGAGGCGTCCACCTGGCAGTCAAAGAGCCAGAAGGGGGCGTAGAGGCCGCTGAGCTTTTCGATGTGGTGGGTGGAGGTGAAATCCCGGGGCAGCAGCGGCTTTTTCTTGCACAGCTTCTCCAGCGCCTGGAGGGCGTGCTCCTTTTTGAGCACAAAGGGGAGCACGTAGGCCGGGCGAAACGCGCCCTCCAACCGGCCGGCGATGACGGCGGGGTTGTGGCAGAAGACGCAGAAGGTGGCGGTGGTGTTCTGGTCGGTGAGGATCTGGGCGCCGCAGCTGGGGCAGGTGTAGACGGTGACCTCTTGGGCGTGGTCCTCCCCTGCCCCCTCGCACTGCTCCAGGGGGTCGTCGACCTGGGCGGCCTGCTGCTGCCGCAAGATCTCCTCCATCTCCTCGGCGGTGAAGGAGCCGCCACAGAAGGCGCAGTCCCACTTCTGGCTGTCGCTGTTAAACGAGAGGGCGGCGCCGCAGCGGGGGCAGTCGTAGGTGAGGGTGGTCTGGGTCTCTGGCATGGCGTATGTCATCCCTTTCTCCATTTGAGTGGTGGCCACAGGGCCGGGCCCCCGCGGAGCGAGATGCGTCCGCAGGGGCCCAATATCCCCCTCCCCCCTCTGCCGGGGCGGCAGGGGGGAAAATCAGGGGGCAATTACTTGAGTTTTTCGCCGCAGGACGGGCAGAAGTTGGCGCCGGGCTCCGCCTCTTTGCCGCACTTGGGGCAGACGGAGGGGGCTGCCGGGCGGGGCTTGCCGCAGTTTGAGCAGAAGTTCCCGCCGTTTTCCTGGCCGCACTCACAGGTCCAGGTCTCCGCCGGGGCGGGCTGGGGCTTGCCGCAGTTTTGGCAGAACTTTCCGGTGTTTTGCTGCCCGCACTCGCAGGTCCAGGCGCCGGCAGCCGCAGCGGCCGCGGCCTGGGCCGCCGCCTCCTCCTTGGCGGCCTGCTTTTCGGCCACCTGCTGCTGCATCTGGTTTTGGTTGGTGGCGCTAAAGGCGCCCATGGGCCCGCCGGAGGCCTGCATGCCGATGCCCATCCCCATAAAGGCCTGGGCGGCCCCGGCCGAGTTGGAGCCGGCGGCCTTGATGCCCTCGGCCACCGAGCCCTGGACGTAGCCCTCGCGGACGGTGGCGTCCGAGAGCATGGCGCCCTTGTTGCGCAGGTTGATGAGGTTCTTGGAGTCCTCGTCGTAAGAGATGCTGTTGATCCCCACCGACTCGATCACCATGCCGCGGCGGTCGTTCCAGTCGTCGTCGAGGACGGTGGACATGTACTGGGCCAGCTTCTGGCTCTGGGAGGCGACGTAGGAGATGCGCTCGTGGTCGGCCGACATCTGGTTGATGGCCGCCTGGAAGGCGGTGAGGAACTCGGACAGGTAGAGCTTGTGGATGTCCTCCACATTGACGTGCTGGGCGTCGCGGGGGATGGCCTCGCGGTAGAACTTGATGGGGTCGGTGATGCGGATGGAGAAGTAGCCGTGGGCCCGCAGATAGAGCTCGGCGTTGTAGAATTCGTCAAAGTAGTTGACCGGGTTGACGGTACCAAAGGCGATGTTCTTGATCTCCTGCATGTTGATGAAGTAGATCTTCTGCTGCAGGGGGGTGGAGCCGGAGAACTTGAAGCGCTCCCAGGTCTCCTTGACCGAGTCGCCCAACTGGCCGTTGAAGACCGACGGGGCCGTGGAGTTGTCGACGGTGTAATAGCCTGGCTCGGCGGTGTAGCTGACGATCTTGCCGCCGTCGACGAGGAGCATGCACTGGTTTTCGTTGACGATGATCTTCGAGCCGTTGGAGACCACCTGGGCGGTGCCCTTGTAGTTGCTGTCCCGCCGGTCGCCCCGGCGGAGTTTGATGCCGGGGGCCATGACCGTGGTGTCGCCCATGTCGCCGGCCTCAAACGCCTCCAGCCACTGGTCTGCCAGGGCGCCGCTGATGGCGCCGGTTGCCGCTTTGATAAGACCCATATTCAAATCCCTCCGCTTATTGTTTTCGGCGGTCCGCCTGCGGCGGGACGCCTGATCTGCAAGTGAACCTACGAGCCGTTGCGCAGCGCGGGCAGAGCGCGGGCCAAACACCCGGACGGCCCCGGTCGCCGCGGCACGACCGCCGCTTGCGGCCATTGTACCGCAAGCGCCGAGCGCGCAGTGGGATTTGGCCGTGGGACAGGGAGCAAACGGCGTTTGCGCATCTGCCCGGCCATCCCCGGTATCCTCGCCACTTTGTGGCTATTATACCACAAATTTCGACAGTCGCACACCGCCCAACCCAGCTTTTCCCCCTGCAAAGGGGCTGATTTTTTTGCCCCGCCTTTGGGCATTTCGCCGACGGACGGCCGTTCATTTGTGGCGATTTTGATTCTATGCCGGAGGAGGGGGCCTATGGTATACTACCATTGTATGTGCAACCACCCCCGGACAGCCCTTTTGAAAGGGCGTCGGGGCGGAGAGGAGGATGCAGGCGATGCAGCGGGAGGACAAACTGCTGGGCTGCCTGGCCGGAGCCGCCATCGGCGACAGCATGGGCGGCCCCACCGAGGAGCGGAGCACCGAGATGATTTTGGAGGACTTCGGCGGCTACGTGACCGATTTTCGTGATGCCCCCCTGGACACCTGGGCCTACGGGGCCAGGGCGGGGATGGTGACCGACGACTTCTCCCTGGCCTATTTCACCCTGGAGGCCGCGGTGGAGGCGGGGGGACAGGTCACCCGGGCGGTGGCCGAACAGGCCCTGCTCAAGTGGGCCCAGTACCCGGCCTACTTCGACTACAACGTGGGCCCCACCACCAAGGCGGCGGTGCGGGCCCTGCGGGGCGAGCCGGTCCCCCCGCGGGACATCCCGGTGCAGGTGGTCTGCGAGAACGGGCGCGCCTCCAACGGGGCGGCCATGAAGATCGGGCCGGTGGCCCTGCTCTCGGGGGGAGATGTGGACCGGGCCATCGCCGACGCGGTGGAGGCCTGCCTGCCCACCCACCCCTACGACATCCCCCTGGCGGGGGCCTGCGCGGTGGCGGCGGCGGTGGCCAGGGCGATGCAGCCGGGCGCGGCCCTGGACGACCTGCGGGACGCCGGCCTCCACGGCGCCCGGGAGGGGATGCGGCTGGGCGCCCTGCGCGGGCACCGGCTGGCCGGGCCCTCGGTGGAGCGGCGGATCGCCCTGGCCTGGGAGATCGGCCGGCGGCACGCCGGCGACTGGCGGGCGGGGATGGCGGAGATCCGCGATCTCATCGGCAACGGGCTGGCCACGGTGGAGGCGGTGCCCGCCGCCTTCGGCCTGCTGGCAGCCGCCCAGGGCCGGGTGATGGAGACGGTCTACGGCGGGGTGAACATCGGCGGGGACACCGACACCATCGCCACCATCGCCGGGGCCATGGCGGGCGCCTTTGCCGGGGCCGGGGAGATCCCCCCGGCGCACATCGACCTCATCGAGAGGCAAAACCAATTCGACCTGCGGGGGCTGGCCCAAAAAGTCGCCCGCTGCCTGGCCGGGGAGCGGTGAGCGCCCGGCCCATCACAACGGATAACGGAAAGGGGAACCAAACCATGAACGAGGCAATCGCCAATCCCGAGCGCTATGTGGTCGCCGTGGGGGACGGCGGCGTGGACCACTACTATGCCCTCTCCCGCTGGCCCGACCTGGGGGAGCAGATCCTCTGCCGGCCCATGGGGGACTATGTGGGGGGGATGATCTCCAACGCCAGCTCCACCCTGGCCGGATACGGCCGCCACACCTACCTCATCGGCACCACCACCCACTCGCCCGAGGGGGATTTCATCCTCAAGACCCTGGGGGAGGCGGGGGTGGACCTGAGCCACCACAACTACGACGACGACTACACCATCGTGGTCTGCAACATCTACCTGACTAGCAGCGGGGAGCGGACCATCTTCGTGGGGCTAGACGAGGGCTGCACCTTCCGCTTCACCCCCGAGCAGCAGAAGCTGCTCAACGGGGCTGCCTTTATCTACACCACCATGAACAAGATCGAGCTCTACGAAAACGGCTACGAGGCCATTGCCGAGGCCCGCGAACACGGGGCCCTGGTGACCTATGACCTGGAGAGCTATGAGGACGACGAGCGCCACCAGAAATACCTGGGGCTCTGCGACATCATCTTCGTCAACGACCACGACTTTGCCCATATGGCCCACGGCAAGGAGGAGGCGGTCTACTGCAAGACCCTGCTGGAAAATGGGGCCAAGATGGTGGTCATCACCAAGGGGGGCGAGGGCTGCTCGGTCTACTCCAAGGAGATGATCGTCAACCAGCCCGCCTGCCCGGTCAAGCCGGTGGACACCACCGGCGCCGGGGACACCTTCAACTCCTCCTTTGTCTACGGGCTGACCCAGGGCTGGTGCCTGCCCAAGGTGACCGCCTTCGCCACCGCGGCCGCCGCCCGCTGCGTCACCATGGTGGGCAGCCGCAGCGGCATCGCCACCCTGGAGGAGGTGGAGGCCTTTGTCAAGGAGCACCCGCTGCCGCCCCAGCGGTGACGGCCGCGCCGCGGCAAGGGGGATAGCGGCGACAAACCGGGCGAGGCGGGGGGCCGCCCTCCCCCTCCTCCTGGCGGCGGCCCTTCTCCTGGGCGGCTGCTCCGCCGAAAGGGAGGCGGAGACGGCCGCCTGCCCGACCGCCCCCGCGGCGGTGGCGGGAATCGAGAGGGAGAGGCCCCCCGACGGAGGGGGGACCGCCCCGGAGGAACCCCCTGCCCCGGAGGGGGAGAGCGCCGCTGCGGGCCCGAGCGCCCCAGCGCAGACCGGCGGCGCTTGGGAGAAGGCCCCGCAGGGGACCGACGCCCCCTCCCAGGCGCAAAAGGCCCCCTCCCAGGGGGGGAGTTCCGCCGGCCAGCCGACGCCCGCGCCCCAGCCGGGGCCGGGACCCACCCCCGCCCCGGAGCCCGCGCCCGTCCCGGAGCCTGCGCCCGAGCCCGAACCCGCACCCGAGCCGGTCAAGTCCTACGACATCGACTACTTTGTGGCCTACGCCAAGGAGTACGGCCAGCGCATCGGGCTGGAGCTGGACCCGGACGGGAATCCGGACAACCGCTCCTGGGACACCCCCATCACCGCCACCTTCCCCATCACCGAGCAGTGGAAGGTGGACTACAAGAAGCAGGACATCGAGGGGTACTGCCAGCACATCAAGCGGGAGGGAAACACCTCCTACTGGGTCTACGCCCAGAAGCTGACGGGCGGGCGGTACCGGCTCTACATCGGATATTGACCCCCTGCCCCACCGAGCGGGGAGGGGAACCAAAAGCGAGGAGGACATTGCAGATGACCCTGAACGAACGCATTTTGGGCGGCCTGGTATTGGCCGCCGCCGGAGACGCCATCGGCGCCGCCACCGAGACCCGCTCCACAGCCCTGATCGAGGAGCGCTTTGGCGGCCCGGTGCGGGACTTTATCGACGCGCCCGAGGACACCTTTGCCCGCGGGGCCAAGGCCGGCACTGTCACCGACGACTTCTCCCTGGCCTGGTGCACCGCCATGGCCATTGCCGAGCGCGGAGGGGTCATCGACGAGGCCTGCGCCAAGGACGCCCTGGTGCGCTGGCACGGCCTGGGGGACTACTTCGAGCGGTACGCCGGCCCCACCACCCGCGCCGCGGTGATGGCCATGCTGGGCACCCCCATGGAGGCCCCCCTCTCCTTTCTGGCCTGCGACAACTCCAAGGCCTCCAACGGCGGGGCCATGAAGATCGAGGCGGTGGGCTATGTCAACCCCGGCGACTGGGACCGGGCGGTGGAGGACGCCATCACCATCTGCCTGCCGACCCACCCCTACGACATCGCCCTCTCGGGGGCCTGCGCGGTGGCGGCGGCCTGCGCCGAGGCGGTGCGGGAGGGGGCCGACCTCTTCTCCATCGTCAAGGCGGGGGCCTACGGGGCCCAAAAGGGGTATGAGAAGGGCGGCCGGGTGGGCGCCCGGCTGGCTGGGCCCTCGGTGGAGCGGCGTATCTGGATCGCCGCCGAGCTGGGGATGCGCGCGCCGGACATCGAGACCGCCATGCGGGACATCTCCGACATCATCGGCACCGGGCTGGCGGCGGCCGAGGCGGTGCCCGCCGCCTTCGGCCTGCTGGTGGCGGGCCGGGGCGACCCGGTGGAGGCGACCCTGGCCGGGGTCAACATCGGCAGCGACACCGACACGGTGGCCACCATTGTGGGCAGCATCGCCGGGGCCCACAGCGGCATCGGGGCCCTGCCGGGGCACTACCTGGAGGTCATCGACCGGGTCAACGGCTACGACCTGCGCGGGCTGGCCGACCGGCTGGCGGAGGTCGCCGCCGAGCGGTAAGACGGAAACAAGAGAGGGAGCGCCGGCTGTCTGGAGGGCCGGCGCCCCCTGTCGCACAGCGAGAAAAGGGGGATCGCCATGGAGCGCCAAGACGCGCCCTACCTGGTCTTTTTGGGGGAGGCCTGCATCGACGAGTACTACGAGACTGACCGCTGGGGGGAGATGGGGGACAAGATGATGCTGCGCCCGGTGGAAAACCTGGTTGGGGGGATGGTGGCCAACGCCGCCGGGGTGGCCGCCGGGCTGGGACAGAAGTGCTACCTGGTGGACTCCCTCAGCGACAGCCCGGTCTGCCGCCAGCTGCGCGCGGCGATGGAGGCCGAGGGCATCGACACCTCCTACACCCTGCACGACCCGGGCATGGCCGACCCCAAGTGCATCATCGTCACCCAGGGGGGCGAGCGGGTGGTCTGCGTGGTGGACACCGCCCGCGCCCCCCGCCGCATCACCCCCCGCCACCAGCGACTGCTGGACGGGGCGGCCTGGATCTACACCATTGTGCGCACCCTGCAGCAGGTGGAGGACGCCGAGGCGGTGCTGGACCGGGCCCGGGCCGCCGGGGCCAAGCTCTACCTGGACGTGGAGGGGGTGGTGGCCGAGGACAACGACCCCCGCTTCCTCCGCCGGGCCGACGGGCTCACCTTCAACGAGCAGGGGTTTGCCGCCTTTCGGGGGGACCGCAGCGAGGGGGCCTGCCTGAAAGACCTCTTTGCCGGCGGGGTGGAGTTCGTGGCCGTCACCCTGGGGCCCGGCGGCTGCCGGGTGCACACCCCGGGGCGGACCATCGCCTGCCCCGGGCTGCCGGTGGCGCCGGTGGACACCACCGGCGCCGGGGACACCTGGGGCGCCGCCTTCCTATGGGCGCGGGTCAACGGCTGGGCGCTGGGCGACTGCGCCCGCTTTGCAAACGGGATGGCCGCCCGCGCCTGCACCGTGCTGGGGGCCCGGGGCGGCATCTGCACTCTGGAGGAGGCGCGGCGCTGGATGGACAGGGCCCCCCAGGCGGTGGAGACCCGGGCAGCCCCCTGAAAATATTACAAGAAGTTTACCTAAACCAGCCCATAATATGATAAAATGGGGCAAACAGGGTTTGTCATTTAAAGGGGGATACCACTTTGCAGTACGGCGTCATCGACATCGGTTCCAACTCCATCCGCCTCTCCATCTACGAGTGCGAGGGCAGCGAGATCACCCAGCTCATCAACAAGCGGGAGATGGCCGGCCTGGCGGGATACGTGAAAAAAGACGGGATGCTGGCCGAGGCGGGCATCCGCAAGGCCTGCGCCATCCTCGCCGGGTACAAAGAGGTGTTCGCCGGCTTCGGCATCGAGGAGTACGGGGTCTTTGCTACCGCCTCCCTGCGGGGGGCGGGCAACCGGGACAAGGCCCTGGAGGCCATTCGGCGGGAGACCGGCCTTTCGCCCGAGGTGCTCACCGGCGAGGAGGAGGCCCGGCTGGACTACATCGGGGTCAACCACGCCATGCCCATGGGGACCGGCCTGCTCTGCGACATCGGCGGCGGCTCCACCGAGCTGGTGGTGAGCAAGGAGGGGGCCATCGAGCACCTCTGCTCCCTGCCGGTGGGGTCGCTGGGACTGCACGCCAAGTACGTGGACGGCCTCTTGATGAGCGACAAGGAGCGCCACCAGGTGCGCGGCGTCATCCGCAAGGCCATGGGCAAGGTGGACTGGGTCGGGAGGGACACCCTGCCCCAGATGTGCGGGGTGGGCGGCACCCTGCGGGCGCTGCACAAGCTCAGCTGTGAGCTGTTGGGCCTGCCCGCCGACGCCCGGGAGGTGCCCGCCAAAAACGTGAAGAAGCTGTGCAAGATGATCCGGGACAAGGAGTTTTTCTACCAGACCGTCTACCGCATCGTCCCCGAGCGGATCTTCAGCATCCAGCCGGGGCTGATGATCTTGCGGGAGGTGGTGGACGCCTTCGGCTGCCAGCAGATCGCCATCAGCCAGAGCGGCGTGCGGGAGGGCTACCTCATCGACCGGATGCTGCAGACCAAAAAAGGGTGTGAAGAGGGATGAAGGGAAGCGAGCTGGCCCCCTGTATGCAAAACCGGGAGCTGTCCTGGCTAAAGTTCAACGAGCGGGTGCTGGAGGAGGCCAACTGCGAGGCCACCCCCCTGCTGGAGCGGTTCAAGTTCCTCTCCATCTTCACCAGCAACTTGGACGAGTTTTTCATGGTGCGGGTGGGCAGCATCACCGACTACCTGCTGGCCGCGCCGGACAGCAGGGACACCAAGACCGGGATGACCCCAGCCCAGCAGCTGGCCGCCATCTTTGCGGCGGTGGGGCCCCTCTACCAGCTGCGCGACCAGTCCTTTGAGGCAGTGGCCAAGGCCCTGTCCAAAAAGGGGATCGCCCGCTGCCGGGTGGCGGACCTGCCCGAGAAGGAGCAGCGGCACCTGGAGAAGCAGTTTCTCAAGAACACCCTTCCCCTGCTCTCCCCCCAGATCATCGACAACCGGCACCCCTTTCCCCACATCGGCAACAAGCAGCTAAATGTGGCGGTGACCCTGCGCCACAAGGAAAAAATCTGTTTTGGCATCATCCCCCTGCCGCCCATGGTGGAGCGCATCACCTTTTTGGAGCCGGCGGAGGGCAAGGCCCTGCGCTTTGTCCTCACCGAGGACCTGCTCTGCCACTTTGCCCACCTGGTCTTTGACATGTACGAGGTGGTGGAGCGAACGGTGCTCTGCGTCACCCGCAACGCCGACATCGACACCGAGGCCGGCCTTTTGGACGAGGACATCGACTACCGCCAGCACATGAAGCGGGTGATCCGCAAGCGGCTGCGGCTGGCCCCGGTGCGGCTGGAACTGCAGAGCCAGGTGGGGGACCAGTTCGTCAAGTACCTCTGCGGCAAGCTGCACATCGGCCGCGACCAGGTCTTTCTCTCCCGGGCGCCGCTGGACCTCTCCTACTGCTTTGCGCTGGAGGGGAAGCTGAGCCCGGCCCAGAAGCTGGAACTCTTGGACACGCCCTTCACCCCCCAGCGCTCGGCCCTGGTGGACCCCGGCGAGAGCATGCTGCGCCAGGCCCTGGCGCGGGACATCCTCCTCTCCTACCCGTTTGAGAGCATGAACCCCTTTCTCAACCTCATCAAAGAGGCCAGCTATCACCCCTCGGTCCTCTCCATCAAGATCACCCTCTACCGGATCGCCCGCCAGTCCAAGCTGGCAGAATACCTGATCGCCGCGGCGGAGAACGGCAAGGACGTGACGGTGCTGATGGAGCTGCGCGCCCGCTTTGACGAGCAGAACAACATCGAGTGGGCCCAGCGGCTGGAGGAGGCGGGCTGCCACGTCATCTACGGCACCGACGGCTACAAGGTGCACTCGAAGATCTGCCTCATCACCCTGCGGGACCGGGGGCGCATCCGCACCATCACCCAAATCGGCACCGGAAACTACAACGAGAAGACCGCCCGGCTCTACACCGACCTGTCCATCATCACCCCCGACCTCTCCATCGGCGAGGACGCGGTGGAGTTTTTCAAGAACATGGCCATGGGCAACCTCTTCGGCCACTACAACCGGCTCTGGGTGGCGCCGGTGAGCTTTAAGCAGAGCATCCTCGCGCGGATGGACGAGGAGATCGCCAACTGCCGCGCCGGGGAGCCCTGCGGCATCACCATCAAGTGCAACTCCCTCACCGACACCGAGATCATGGCCAAACTGGTGGAGGCCTCCCAGGCGGGGGTGAAGGTGCAGCTGATTGTGCGGGGCATCTGCTGCCTGACCCCCAAGGTGCCCGGCCTCACCGACAACGTGAGCGTGGTGAGCATTGTGGGCCGGTTTTTGGAACACTCGCGCATCTACTGTTTTGGCACAGGGGAGTTCACCCGGGTCTACATCGGCTCGGGGGACATGATGACCCGCAATACCGAGCACCGGGTGGAGATCGCCTGCCCCATTCAGGACAAGGAGCTCAAGGCCCGCATCCTGCAGATGGTGCACGTGATGCTGGGCGACAACGTCAAGGGCAGGGAGCAGCAGGCCGACGGCACCTATTTACAGCGCACCCCGCCCGCCGACTGGCCGGTGGGCTCGCAGGAGCTGTTCATGGAGGAGGCGGTGGCCGCGGCCGCCAAGCCGGCGCCGCCGGTGAAGAAGACGGCCTGGGGCCGCTGGAAGGGGCGCGCCCCCTTCTCCTGGTTCGGAAAATAGACAAGTCGATTGCGGGAGGGCCCGCCGGACGGAAAACCGGCGGGCCCTCCCCTTTTTTCGCCACCGATTGACAAGCGGGGGCACAGCTTCTATACTAAAGGCACAGAAAAGGCCACCAGATGAGGAGGGATTGGGTGAAGGTACTGATTTTGTCCTGCAACACCGGGCAGGGGCACAACACCGCCGGGCGGGCGGTGCTCGAGGAGCTGCGGCGGCAGGGGGTCCCCTGCGAGATGAAGGATGTGCTCCTCTTTGCCGGGCGGCGCACCTCGCGGGTGGTGTCGAACGCCTACGTCAAGATCACCACCCGCTCCCCCCTGGTGTTTCAGTGGCTCTACCGGGCGGGCGAGGCCATTCGCTCAGACCGGCTGCGCTCGCCGGTCTATTTCGCCAACACCCTCTACGCCGACAACCTGCTACGCTACATCGAGGAGCAGGGGTTTGACCGGGTGCTGACCCCCCACCTCTTCGCGGCCGAGGCCCTCACCAGCCTGCGGCGGCGGGGGAAGCTGGCGGCGCGCTGCTACGGGATCGCCACCGACTACACCTGCATCCCCTTTTGGGAGGAGACCGAGCTGGACGCCTACTTCATCCCCCACCGGGACCTGGCGGAGGAGTTTGCCCAGAAGGGGCTTCCCCGGGAAAAACTGGCGGCCACCGGCATCCCGGTGAGCCGGCGGTTTTCCCACCCGGGCGACCGGGGGGCCGCCCGCGCCGCCCTGGGCATCGGCCCCGACAGCCAGGTCTGCCTGGTGATGACCGGCAGCATGGGCTTTGGCCGGGCGGGCGAGTACGCCCAGGCCCTGCTGGAGCGGGGCGGCGACCGCCGCCGCGTCTACCTCTTCGGCGGCCGGAACGAGCGGCTGAAGGCCGAGTTGAGGGAGCGCTTTGCCGGGGAGCCGCGGGCCGTGGTCCTCGACTACACCGACCAGGTCCCCCTCTACATGGACGGCTGCGACCTGCTCCTCACCAAGCCCGGCGGCCTGACCAGCACCGAGGCGGCGGTGCACCGCATCCCCCTCATCCACACCGCCCCCATCCCCGGGTGCGAGACCCAGAACGCCGCCTTTTTCCGCGGCCGGGGGATGTCCCTCTGCCCCGACGGCCCGGAAGAGACCGCCGAGGCCGCGGAGCTGCTGCTGGGCGACCCCATCCGCCGGGAGGCGATGGCCGCGGCCCAGGCGGCCAACTGCAACCCGCGGGCGGCGGAGGAGATCGTCCGCCGGATGGCGGAAGACGACCTTTAGACGACCCTTTTTAGAGAGGAGGAAACCGGCTGTGCTGCCCTATCTCTTTTACGCCCTGCTGGGCTTTCTGTCCGGCAGCATCCTCTACAGCGCCCTGCTGCCCCGCTGGCTGCGGGGGATCGACATCGTCGCCGACAGCGACGACCACAACCCCGGCGCGGCCAACGCCTTTTTGCTGGCCGGGCCGCGGGTGGGGGTGCTCTGCGTCCTCTGCGACCTGGCCAAGGGGTTTCTCCCCGTCTTTTGGGCGGCCTCGCGGCTGCCCACCCAGGAGCGGCTCCTCTTCTCCCTGGTGCTGGCGGCGCCGGTGCTGGGGCACGCCTTCTCCCCCTGGCGGCAGGGGCGGGGCGGCAAGGCCATCACCGCCAGCTTTGGGGCCCTGCTGGGGCTGCTGCCGGGCAGTCTGGTGGTCTTTTGGCTGGCGGCCCTCTACCTCTTTTTCTCCCTGATCGCGGTGATCCCCGACCACCGGCTGCGCACCCTGGCCACCTTCTCCCTCTTCGCCGGGGGGAGCTTCCTCCTCTGCCCCAACAAGTGCATCGCCGCGGGCTGCACCCTCATCTCGGCCGCGGTGATCTTTCGCCATCTCAGCGGGGCGCCCCACCTCCACCAGGAACTCCTGAAAAAGGCCTTTGTGCGGGGGATATTTAGTTGAAAAGAAAGCGAATTATACGAACTGTAATCATTGTGCTGGCAGCGCTCCTCCTTCTCTTCCCCAAGCGCACCCTCTACAAGGACGGGGGGACCGCGACCTACACCGCCCTGCTCTACCAGGTCATCGTCTGGCACCAGCTGCAGGGGGTGGATATGCCCTACAGGACCGGGGTGGAAGTGCGGCTTTTTCCCCACAATTTTGGCGGGCTGTAGCTGTCCCGCTCCCCCTCTCTGCCGCCTGGCGGTCAAGGGGGGACAACTTTCGCGGCAGAGAGAGACCGCCGGCCGACCCGAACAGGGCCGACCGGCGGTCTTTTTTTGTGCAGAGCAGAGGGGGCTACCCCTCCCGCCCCTTCTCCCTTTCGGCCCGCTTGCAGGCCCGCAAATCGGCAAAGAATTCCCGCAGGAGCTGGCGGGATTCCTCCTCCATCAGCTGGATCACCTCTTTGGGGCAGTAGGTGAAGGGCTGGGAAAAGAGGTCGACCACGCTGCCACAGGCGCCGAACTTCTCGTCCCTCGCGCCAAAGCAGACCCGGTCGATGCGGGCGTTGATGATGGCCCCGGCGCACATGGCGCAGGGCTCCAGGGTGACGTAGAGGGCGCAGTCGGGCAGCCGCCAGCCGCCCAGGTTGCGGCAGGCCATGTCGATGGCCTTGATCTCGGCGTGGTCCAGGGCGTTTTTGCTCTGCTCCCTGGTGTTGTAGCCCCAGCCCACCACCTGGCCGCGGTGCACCACCACCGCCCCCACCGGCACCTCGCCCTGGGCCGCCGCACAGCGGGCCAGATCGAGGGCGAGGCGCATGTACTGCCTGTCCATCAGAGGATGCGGGCCTGGGAGGCCATGAGGAAAGCCACCATGCAGAGACTGATGACAAAGCCGCCCGAGCCGATGAAGGCCACCATCTTGGTGGTGAGGGTGTTGGTGTCCTCGTAGTCCTCAATGGCGAAGATGGCGCTGTCCTGCCGCGAGAGATAGGCGACGGAGAAGACCCCCAGCAGGAGCAGCAGGGCAAAGAGACTGTTTTGCACCAGCGCGTAGGTGGAGGCGCTCACCGCCGTCTGCAGGGTGGCGAGCACCAGGCTGAGGGCGTTGTTGACAAAGTGGAGGACGACCGTGGTGAGAATGGAGCCGCTCTTGATGGCCACATACCCCAAAAAGAGGCCCACGAAGAACATGTTGGGGGCCTTGACAAAGCTCTGGTGGGCCATGGCAAAGACGATGGCGCTGACCACCACCGCAAAGCGATCGCCAAAGCGGCGCAGGGGCTGCAGCACCACCCCGCGAAAGACCACCTCCTCCACCACGGCGGGGACCGCCGAGAGGGAGAGGAAGTAGAGCAGGTAGGCGGGCGCCGAGGTGATGGCCGGTTCGGCGCTGCTGACAAAGCGGATGTTCAGCTGGGAGGCCAGGCCGCCGAGGACGTTGGCCGAGGCGATGCCGACAATGCCGATGGCCAGCAGGATGAAGGTGCAGGGCACCAGGGTGCGCCCTTTGACCGGGCCGCGGGGAAGGTCTTTTTTGAGGCGGAAGCCGTTGAGACAGGAGACCACCCAGTAGGGGATGACGATCTGCGCCAGGTAGACCAGCAGGCGGATGAAGTAGTGGAGGAATTGGTTGGTCAGCACCTGGCCGTTTTTCATGATGACCACCCCGGAGGAGAGGAGGGCGAAGAGCCGGGTCAGCAGGAAGAAGGAGGCGTTGGAGAGGAAGATGGAGAGGAGGATGGCGAACCCCAGGATGTTGGCCTGGCGGTGGATCTCCTGGATCTGCAGTTCGCTCTTTCCCCTGCCTTTTCCCTCCTGGGGGCCGCCCAGGTAGCCAAAGCCGGCGGAATAGGAATAGCCCTCCCCCTCTTCCGGCGGGGGAAAGCCCTCAAAGGTCTGCTGCGCGCAGTCTCGCTCGCTGCCGTCGCTGTACACCTGCTTGTCCCCCCCTTTCACCGCCCGTGCGGAAAACGGCCGGCCCTGTTTGGCCGGTCCGCGCAAGGGCAGCCTTTGCACTTTGCACCCAAAAGTCAACCCAATATGATCGTCATCATTATACCAATCCGCGCAGGTGAAATCAAACCGATTGTTTGAACAAACCGTGAAAAGTGGCAGATTTGGGGGCATTTCCAGAAAGACACCTCGCGGTTTTCCAGGCTCTTCCAGACGACAGCGGCTAGGCGGAGGGCCAGCGACAGCGCGCGGCGGCGAGGGCCAGCCCCAGAAGCTGGGCGAGCATGGCCAGGCCAAAGAGGGAGAGCAGCCACCAGTGGACCGGCTGCTGGACCAGGTAGCTGCGGTAAAGAGGGGGATTTTGCCAGAGGCTGGCGGAAAAGGGGCTGAGGGCGCTGGCCTGGACAAGGAGCGCCAGCGTGCCCAGCAGCGGCGCGGCAGTGCAGCCAATCAGCCCCGCGGCGAGCCAGAAGGGGCGGCGGCCTGCCCAAACGGCCCGGCGGAGGAGATAGGAGAGGGCCAGAGCGGCGGCCAAGTACCCCAGCCAAATCCAGGGGATGCAAAAGGGGGACGGCTCGGCCTGCAGGCCGAGCCAACCGGCCAGCGGCCGCTGGAGGGCCGTCGTCAGCGCGCTCGCCAACAGGTGGAGCACCTGCGCGCAAAGGCCGACGGAAAACAGGCGCGACCCCGGACAGGGTGGCGAGGGATGCCCCGCGCTGCTGAGAAAATCCCCCAGCGCGACCCCCAGCACCTGGCCAGCCGGGCCAGGTTGGCGGTGTCGGGGCGGGCAGTCCCCCGCTCCCAGCGGGAGACCGCCTGGCGGGTGACCCCCACCCCCTCGGCCAGCCCTTCCTGCGAGAGGCGGCGCGCCCGCCGCAGCGCCGCCAGGCGGACCGGGAAATCACTGGCCATCCCCTTGGCGGCCGGCGGGCGGGCAGGAGCACCGGAGACAGCGGCGGCGGCCAGCAAAAAGAGCGCCGACTGCAACAGGCAGAGAAGAAGGCGGAGCAGCAAAAAGGGGAACTGCTCCTGCCCCAACTGGGCGTAGTTGAGGGCCGAGGCCAGCCCGCTGTCGTCGAGCTGGCGCACCTGTTCCCCCAACATCCCCTGCCCCGCCAACAGGGCCCCCGCCGCCAGGGTGCAGCAGACCCAGGGGGACCACCCCCTGCCGCCGGCTTTCCCCCGCGCTTCCCGCCTGATCTGCCGGGCCAGCACCAGGTGAAGCGCAAAGAGGGCGGCGCTCAAAAGGGCGGTTTTCCAGGGCAAAATGCGACCGCCAAAGGGGCTCTGCATCTGGGGGGAGAGGAGGAAAAAGAGCCCGAGCAGCAGGAAGTAGGCCAGCCAGAGGGCGGTGGACAGCCGGAGGAAGCGACTGCACACCGCCCCGCTGTCCCCAGTCGGGCCTCCTCCCTCCCCGCCCCCTTTTCGCCGGGGCGGGGGAAGCCCGTAAAGGGCGGCCAGGGCCTGGCGGTTTGCCCGGCTGGGCAGGGCCTCGCCCCGCTCCCACTTGCTCACCGACTGCCGGCTGACCCCCAGGGCCCGGGCCACTTCCTCCTGGGAGAGGCCCCGCTCGGTGCGGGCGGTGCGAAGGCGGCTCGCCAGCGGTTCAATCACGGGCGCCGCCCCCCTCTCTTTCGGCGTGCGGCAGGGGCCGTGCGCTGCGGCACCAGCCCACCAGGGCGGCCGCCACCAGAAAGCCGATCCCCACCAGCGCCAGGGCCTCTGCCAGCGAGTAGTACCTGCCCAAGGCGATGTTGGCAATGGCGCGGTAGAGCTGGGGATCGTCGTTGACCGCCGGGTTTCCGCTGATCTGGCGGGTGAGAAAGCGGTTCTCCCAGGGGGGAAGGGTGTTGTTTAGCCACCCCACCGCGGCAAAGAGGGCCACGCTCAACACCGCTGTGCCGCTGCGCTGCCCAAGGCCGCCCTGCCGGCGACCCGCCAGCCAGCAGAGGCAGACCTGTATTGCCGCTGTCGACAGCAGGTAGGGGAGGGTGAAGGGCGGTACCAGGCAGCCGCTGTACTGAAAGCTATTCCAGTACTCAGCCCCGCCGTGCAGGGCGACGAGCAGCGGCCGCTGAAAGAGGAGCACCAGCGCCAACAGCAGGAGGGCGCTGCCCGAAAAGGCCAAGGAGACTGGCAGCAGCGGCGGCCGGGCCCGATTGCCCATCAGGGGGGCGCGACGCCCGCTGTCGGGGAAGAGATCGCCGGACCGCAGGCCGTAGAGGGCGGCCAGGGGGGCCCGTTTCTCCGGCTCGGGGAGGGCGCTCCCCCGCTCCCACTTGCTGACTGCCTGGCGGCTGACCCCCAGGGCCCGGGCCACCTCCTCTTGAGAGAGGGCGGTCTCTCTGCGCAGCGCCAGCAGCCGCTGGGGCAGTTGCGCTCCCTTTCCAGCCGGGGGCGCAGGAGGGGCGGCGGCCGTCTGTTCGGCCTGCCAGGACAGGGCGGCGGCCAGCAGCAGGGAGAGCCCCAGCACCCAGACCGGCAGGAAGGCGCGGAAGCGGCCGTAGAGGTAGATGAGCATGCCGCTGTCCTCCTTGGCCGCCCCGGCGTAGATCTGATAGAGGAGATAGGCCACACTCCCCGCCCCCACCAGGGAGAGAGAGGCGGCAATTGCCCCGACAAGGGGGCGGCCGACAGGGAGATTCCGGCGCACCCGCCTCCAAACGGCGAACCAGAGACCCGCACAGAGGGCCCAGGCCCCGCCGAAAACAGCGACAAGGTGGGGCGGAATGGCGAAGGTCCAGGCGTAATAGGGTCCCAAGTTTGACCAGTGGTTGGCCGCATCGCTCAGGGGCATCTGAAAGATCAGGTAAACGGCTGCCCAAATCAGGTATGCTGTCAAGAGGGCCAGCGAGAGGCCGAGCAGCCCGTACACCGGCCCCTTTGCACTCTGCCGCCGGCGGGGCGAGGGCTGCGCCGGGGCGGCAGGGCCGGGGGCTGCCAGCAGCTCCTCCGCCCCCACGCCGTAGAGGGCCGCCAGGGCGGTCAAATTCTCCACCCCCGGCAGGGCCGCCCCCCGCTCCCACCGGCTGACGGCGGGGCGGCTGACCCCCAGGCGGGCGGCCAGCTCCTCCTGCGAGAGGCCGGCGTCCCGGCGGAGGGCGGTCAACTGGTCTGCCAATTGCCGATTTTTCATTGTCACTCATCCTTTCCCGCTTTTGCAATGACAGGGCACTGTCTGTCTCTCAGTATGCGGGAGAGCGGGGAAACCGCGCAACCGCATCGGCGATCCAAATGGCGCAACCGCGGTTGCGGCCGCGCGGTGATGCCCTTTTTTGCAGGAAAACAAAAAGAGAGGGGACGCTCCCCCCTCTCCTCTGCGGCGCTGCCTCTCGGCCGCCCTTCAGGCCCCCTCCGCCCCGTCGGGGAGGCCAAAGATCTTGTCTACTTTGACCCACTGGGGAGAGCCGCTATAGGTCTTTTCATTCTCCAGGTCATATTTGATGTCGCTCCAGCTCTTGCCGTTGATGGATTTGGAGCCGGTGGCGCACTGGTACCAGCTGCCGTCGTCGCGGTTGTAGATGTAGTTGGCCGTCCAGTTGCCGCTGTTGTTTGGGTTGGTGTTGGCGAAAATCACCAGGGAGTTTTCCGTCTTGTCCTGCTTGACCGTGTTGTAGTAGGGCTGGACGTAAAAGGTCTGGCCGTCCACCTTCAACTCGCCCCAGCCGCCGTTTTTCTTGTAGACGGCGTTGCGAAAGCTCTCGTTGTTGATGAGGGAGGGGTCTTTGTTGGTAAAGACGCTCTCGATCCCCAGCTCCTTGAGCCGCTTCTGCTTTTCGTCCTTGCTGAGGGTGTCGTCCCCCATGATGTCGATGTAGTTTTTCAGGGCGCTGGAGCCGTATTCGTAGACGGTGCCGGTGTTGACCTGGTTTTTCACCGCCTCGCTCACATCCCCCAGGTGTTTGGAGCAGACGAAGATGACCCCGCCGTTCACATTGTCGTAGAGGGAGAGGTAGGTCCCGCCGTCGGGGCACTTCATCCCCTCCTCCACGTAGCCCGTCTCCCGCAGGAAGGGCAGCACCTTGTCCGCCTGGCCGTTCTGGCTGTCCCGCTGCAGTTCCGGCTCCAGGGGGAGGGCCGCCTGGTAGAAGCGGGCGATGTCGCTGCGGTTGACCTGGCAGATCTTCTCGTGGGACTTGTCGATCCACTTCACCATGGAGGGGATGAGGAGGGCGGCCAGCACCGCCAAGATCACCAGCACCACAATGACCTCCACCAGGGTGAAGCCCTGCCGCCCCCTGCGGGCGGCCTGTTTTTTCGCCTTCACCGCGCGCCCCCCTCTCACAGGTATTCCCGCAGATTGGCGGGAGAGGTGGAGGCCTGCAGCGCCGTCTGCCGGTCGATGACGCCCCGGCGGGCCAGGTTGGCCAGGTCGGCGTTCAGGGTGTGCATCCCCTGGGCGGCCCCCGCCTGCATGGGGGTGTCCAGCTGATGGCACTTGTTCTCGCGGATCAGGTTGAGCACCGCGTCGGTGCCCACCAGCACCTCGGTGGCGGCGATCCGCCCGCCCCCCACCCGGGGGAGCAGCTGCTGGGTGACGACCCCCCGCAGGATGGCCGAGAGCTGGGAGCGCATCTGGGACTGGGCCTGGGGCGGGCAGACGTCGACAATGCGGTCGATGGTCTGGGCCGCGCCGGTGGTGTGGAGGGTGGAGAGGACCAGGTGCCCCGTCTCGGCGGCGGTGACAGCGGCGGAGATGGTCTCGTAGTCGCGCATCTCCCCCACCAGGATCACGTCCGGGTCCTCCCGCAGGGCCGAGCGCAGGGCCGCGGCGAAGGAGGGCACATCCCGCCCCACTTCGCGCTGGTGGACGGTGGCCAGCTCGGGGGTGTAGAGGTACTCCACCGGGTCCTCCACCGTGAGGATGTGGGCGGGGCGGCTGCGGTTGATGCGCTGGATCATGGCCGCCAGGGTGGTGGACTTGCCGCTGCCGGTGGGGCCGGTGACCAAAATCAGCCCCCGAGGGCTGTCGGCCAGCTGCCCCAACACCGGGGGCAGCGAGAGCTCTTCCAGGGTGGGGATGTGGTCGGACAGCAGGCGGATGGCCGCCGCCGGATGGCCCTGCTGCCAGAAGATGTTGACCCGCTGCCGCCCCTGCGGCAATGCGAAGGCAAAGTCCATGTCCTCCCCCCGGCAGAGGCCCTCGGGCCGCTCGCCCTCGGCCAGGGCGCGGATGAGCGCCTCCGCCTCGCCGCTGTCCAGGGAAAAGGGGGCGGGGAAGAGGGCGCCGTCCCGGCGCAGGGCGCAGGGGACCGGGGCCCCCACGGTGAGGTGGATGTCGGAACACCCGTTTTGCCGCCCGGCGGCGACCAGCTCCTGAATGGTCATCTTGCAAAACCTCGTTTCTCTCGTCTCGCGCCGGTGTCAGTCGGCGTAGTAGGTCACCTTGAGGAATTCATCCACCGTGGTGACCCCGTTTTTCACCAGCTGCAGGGCGCTGTCGCGCAGGGTGCGCATCCCCTGGCTCTCGCGGGCGTACTGGGTGATGTCGTCCATGGCGGCCCCGGCGGAGATCATCCGCCGGATCTGCCGGTCCACCACCGCCACCTCGTGGATGGCGATGCGCCCCTTGTAGCCGGTGTGGCCGCAGATGTGGCAGCCCTTCCCCCGCCGCAGCAGGGGCAGATCGACCCCCAGGGCGGCCCGCTCGGTCTCGTCGGGGGCGTACTCCTCGGCGCAGTGGGGACAGACCTTGCGCACCAGCCGCTGGGCCACGATCCCCACCAGGGAGTTTGCCACCATATAGGCCGGCAATCCCATGTCCTGCAGGCGGACGATGGCCGAGAGGGCGTCGTTGGTGTGGAGGGTGGAGAAGACCAGGTGGCCGGTGATGGCCGCCCGCACCGAGATGGAGGCGGTCTCGCTGTCGCGGGTCTCCCCCACCATGATCACGTCGGGGTCCTGCCGCAGGAGGGCCCGCAGCCCCGCGTCGAAGGTGAGGCCGGCGGCGGTGTTGACCTGCATCTGGTTGATGCGGAAGATGTCCCTCTCCACCGGGTCCTCGATGGTGGAGATGTTGAGGGTGCGCTGGGCCATCTGCTCCAAAATCATGTAGAGGGTGGTGGTCTTGCCCGAACCGGTGGGCCCGGTCATGTAGATGATGCCGTGGGGGGAGCGGAGCATCTGTGAAAACTTTTGATAGTTGTCGTCGTCCATCCCGAACTGGCCCGCCCGGTCGATGGGGGTGTTCTGGTTGAGGAAGCGGAGCACCGCCTTCTCCCCGTAGATGGTGGGGATGATGGAGACGCGGATGTTGACGTCCTGGCCGTCCACCTTCTGGCGAAAGTGGCCGTCCTGGGGCTGGCGGCGCTCGGCGATGTCCAGCCCGGCGAGGATCTTGATGCGGGTGATGAGGGAGGGGTGGATGGCCGGGGAGAGGGTGACGAAGTCGACGATCACCCCGTCCAGCCGCATCCGCACCGAGGTCTGCTGCTCAAAGGGCTCGACGTGGATGTCGCTGGCCCCCGAGTTATAGCCCCGATCCAGAAGGCTCGCCAGCAGTTTGACCACCGGCGCGTCGCCCTCCCCCTCCTCCACCTCGATGGGGGAGATGGGCAGGGGCTCCACGTCCTTGTTGGCCTGCTCGGCGGCCAGCTTGGCCCCGATTTCGGCGTAGTAGTGGGCGATGGCCGCGTCGATGGGGGCCTTTTCGGCCAGCAGGGAGTCCACCGGCATGCCGGTGATCTGGCGCACCTCCTCGGTGCCGTAGAAGTTGAGGGGGTCGCTGGTGGCCACCACCAGGTGCCCGCCCTGCTGGGCCACGGCGATGACCCCGTGGCGCAGGGCCAACTGCTTGGGGATCTTGGCCACCGCGTCGGTGTCCACCTCGTAGGTGGCCAGGTCCACCACCGGCAGCCCCATCCTCTGGCCCAGGGCCTCCAGCTTCTGGCGCTCGGTGACAAAGCCCATGTCCTCGAGGATCTCGCCCAGGCGGCGGCTGCGGTTTTGCTTCTGGGCCGCCAGGGCCTGCTGCAGCTGCTCCTCGGTGATGTAGCCGTACTCCTTGAGCACCTCGCCGATGGGTATGTTTTTCATGGATACTCCCCTTTTCCTCTGTGTTGCGGTCGCGGCCGGTCAGCCCGCCCCCTGCCCGCTGGCAAAGAGGAGGGCCGGGTCCTCGACCTCGCCAGTCGGCCCCTCCGCCGGGGCGCCGCTGATTTGCAGATTGAGCAGTTTGACGGTGGTGCGGGTGGTGTAGCAGAGCGCCCCGTCGGCGCGGTGGACCCGCACCGTCAGATCCAGGTAGTACTGGTCGTGCAGGGCGGCGGTGACGGACAGGGTGCGCCCCTGGTAGAAGGCGTCGCCGTAGTAGTCGATCCCCTGGCCGGGCTGGGGGGCCCCCTCCCCGCTGTTTCGGTACCAGAGGCGGCCCTCTTCCAGCCAGACGGCCTCGGGGGCGGAGAGGTCGTCCCCCCCGGCGAGGCGCAGCTCGGTGGCGTAGCGCAGCTTGCCCGAGAGCCACTGGCAAGCGGTGTCGCCGATGAGCTTTTCCTCCCCCAGTTGGGCGCTGCGGCCCAGCAGGTTGCCCCCGGAGAGGATCATCCCCCCCGCCAGGGCCACCACCAGCACCAGCAGCAGGAGCACCACCGACACCTCCACCAGGGTCCAGCCGCGGCGGGCGGCCGGGCCCCTACTGCGCCGGCGCATCGGGGACAAAGACCCGGTGGCTGATGGCCGGGTCCTCCGGGTCGGTGACGGTGATGGTGCGGCCCTTCACGCTGCGGGTCGCGCCGTTTAGGGTGTAGGTGAGGGTGCTCTCCTCCTCGGTGCTGTCCACCTCGTCGGCGGGGGAGAGGCCGCCGGCGAGCATCTCCAGGGCGGAGATGGTCTTGTCGGTGCTGTTTTTGGTGTCGGTCCCCCGGCGGATCAGCTTGCCCGCCGCCGAGAAGCCGGTCACCAAGATGAGGGCGACAACGGCCAGCAGCGCCAGGGAAACCACCACCTCCACCAGGGTCATCCCCCCGGTGGCGGCGGTTTTTGCTCGCTCTTTTCGCTCCACTGCGCGCCCTCCTCTCTCTTCGCTAGGCCGCCTCGTAGCGGACCAGCTTCCAGCGGCCATTGCTCGGGGCGACGGGTTTTCCCACCTCGGTGGGGCGGGAGTGGAATTGGACGTCGGCCCGGTTGCACTGCAGATGGTCCACATAGGCCGCGCCGGCAAACTCCCCCCAGAGGGTGAAGTTGGTCTCCGCCCCGCCCAACACGTAGAGGTTGAGGTTGTCCGGCTGGCTCCACTCGGTGCCGTAGGCGGTCTCAAAGGTGGTCTGGTTCCAGGGGGAGGCGCCGTCCTCAAGGACGATGAAGACCCGGGCGTCCCCCTCGGTGGCCGGGCGGACAAAGTTGCACTGCAGCTTCTGCCCAGTGGGGACGACGAGGTAGCAGTCGCCGCTCCCCACCACCCGGACGGTGGCATTTTGTTGCCAGCCGCCCTCACAGCGGTACCAGTGCTCCCCCTCGCCGCCGATCTCCACTGTGCCGCCGGTTTCCAGCCGTAGGGGGGCCGTCTCCCCGTTGGCGGGGCCGCTGGGCAGGCGGGGGCGGGGGACGGCGGGGCTCTCGCTCCACTGGGGCTCCACGCTCCAGCGGACGGCGTTGCCCCCCGCACCGGTGGCCCCCGCTTTGACGATGGGGGCGCGGTAGGTCACCACCCGGTTTTGGGAGCCGACCTCCCGAAAGTCCTGCAGCACCACCATGTCGCAGGGGGTCTCCGGGGTGCCGAAGGTGTAGGTGTAGCTGCCCAGCCACCAGTGGTTGGCCACCATCCCGGTGAAGATGCTGCTCTCCCCTGTCCCGCCGCCGGAACTCTCCCCCCCGCTGCCGGCGACCGGCGGGCGGTATTCCAGCTCGGTCTTGGAGCCGGTCGCCACCTCGCCCGCACAGTAGATACTGCCGGTCAACTCGGTCGCCCCGCCCAGACTGACCTTGGTGTCCGCCCCGCCGCAGATGTAGAGGGGGGCGTTGTCGGGGTTTTCAAAGCCGTATTCGGTCTGAAAGACGCCGCCCGGCCCGGACTCCCCCTCCTCCAGCAGGACGAAGATCTGCACGTCGGCGGCGTCCTCGTCCCGGGCGATCTTGCTCAGATAGAGCTTCTGCCCCTGGCGGACCCGGATGTAGATGTCCCGGTCCCCGGTGATCGTCAGCGCCGAGGGGGAGGTGCTCCCCTCGAACTGGTACCACTGCTGGCCGCCCCCGAGGGTGGCGCTCCAGGCCCCGGCGGGGAGGGTCTGCACCCCCTCGTCAGGGAAGGTGATTGGGGGGAGGGTGGCGGTGATCTCCTGGTTGACCGGCTCCCGGTTCTGGCCGTCATAGCCCACCTCTTTGGGCCAGCTGTACCCGGGGGTCAGGACGGGGGGGACGTCGGCGTGGACGTGGCCCTTCTGGCTGCCGGAAACGATGCTCTCGAGCACGTACATGGTAGAGGCGTCCTCGTCCCCCACGTCGCCCTCCAGTTCCAGCTGGCCGCTGACGACCCACCGGCCGCCCACAAAGCCCACAAAGCCGGAGAGGTCGGTGACCGGCAGGTCGCCGTCGCCGCCCCCCTCCCGGGTGAGGCGGCCCACCACTGTCTGCTCCTGGCCGCCGTAGCGGGCGGTGGCGGTGATGGTGATGACCCCCTCCTCCGGCCGGGCGATGACGGCGGTGCAGCTGCCCATCCCCTCGGTCTGGGGGATCTCCACCCGGATGCCCTCAGGGGTGGTGGGGACCAGTTCCGAGGACTGCCCCACCTCCAGCGCGTGCAGTTGGGAGGAGAGGGCGTCCACCGCCGAGCGGGCGGTGAGGTAGGCCTGTTGCCGGCTGTCGTTTTGGATGCTGCGCTGGGAGAAGGAGAGGGCCAGGGTGAGCACCCCGGTGGCGAAGATGGCGATGATGGCCAGCACCAGCACCGACCAGAGCATGGCGGAGCCCTGCTCTCTTGGTTTGGCGCGCACGGCAAATCCCTCCCTTCTGCGGCGGTTTGGGGGCTACTCGCCCTCCTGGTATTGGTAGATGGCAAAGTGGATGGTGAACAGGGTGCGGCTGGAGGCGTTGCCCGCCTCGTCCTTGCTCCGCTCCACGGTGGTCTTGTACTGGGTGACCCGCAGTTCGGGCAGGTCCTTGATCTCCTCCAGGAGGTTTTGCAGGTTGGACAGGGTGCCGTAGGCCTGCAGCTCGATCTCGGTGGTGGTCAGGGCGCCGACGGCCTCCTCCTCCCCCTGGGGGGCGCTCCCCTGCTCGGCGGGCTGGGAGAGGTAGGCCGGGATGGGGGTGTTCACCGGGTCGGAGATGGTCTCCTTCACCGGGGTCAGCCGGTGGCGGAGGGCCAGGTTGGTCACCATCTGGTCGGCCCGGTTGGAGACCATGGGGGCCGGAAGGCTGCCGGAGAGGGCGGTGATCTCCTCTTTGCAGGCGCTGATCTGGCTCTCATAGGTCTGGGCCAGGGCGATCTGCCGCTCCATCAGCTGGGCGGCCTCCCTGTCCTGGGCGAGCTGTTCCTGGGCCGCATCCCGCGACGCGGCCAGGGGCCGCGCCAGGAGAAAGGCCCCCGCTGCAAAGAGGATGAGAAACATGGCGTAGAGCAGCGTTCGCTCCCGCCGGGTCAGTTTGGTCATGGCGTTCCCTCCTTGCGGCTATTGGGCCGAGGCTGCCAGCAGGCAGTCGGCGGTGAAGTGGTAGCGGCCGTCCTGTTCGTCCACGCCGTACCCCCGGTAGGCGATGTCCTGAAAGAGGCCGGACTCCCGCAGCTTTTGGATGTAGGTCGGCGCGTCCTTCACCCCGGAGGAGGACAGCTCCAGCGTCAGCAGCCCGGTCTCGTCGGAGAAGGAGGTGCTCTCCACCTGCACGGCACCCCCGGTGAGGCCGATGACCTGCCGGTAGAGCTCCTTGTAGAGCCGGGGGTAGCCGGCCAGGGCGTCCAGGTCGCTCTTGAGGGCGTCCCGCCGGGCGGTGTAGCCGGCCAGTTGGTCGGAGAGTTCCACCGCCCTGCTCTGCCGCTGGAGGTTTTGCGGGTTTTGCAGGTAGGCCTGCAGGGGCGCGTCCTCCCTTTTCAGGCGGGAGGTGGCGCCGGTGTAGTAGAAAAAGGCGGCGGCGAAGGCCCCCAACACCAGCACAAAGGGGAGCGCCAACAGGGCGATGCGGAGGATGGGGCGGGCGCTGCGCCGCCCGTCCTTCAGCCGGGCCAGATAGTCGATGTCCTTTTTGCGAAGCGCCTTCATCCCCAGATCCCCCCTGTCCGAATCAGTCCCCCCACGGCGTACAGGTGCTCGGCAAGGGTGAATTGGCACCCCCTGCGGCGGGGCAGGACGGCGATTTCAGGGCAGTCGGGGAAGGGGTCGGCGGCGATGCCCAGGCTCTCGCCCAGGGCCGCATAGAGCCCCTCCTCCCCCTCCCTGAGGCCGGCCAGGTAGACGTGCTCGACCGGCTCCCCCTTTTCGGAAGCGTTGAACTGCACCATGGAGGAGAGCAGCCGCCCGATCTCGGCGGCGGACTGGGGGGTGCCCCGCCCCTCCAACAGGCGGGAGCGGTTGCAAAACCGGTAGTCGCCGGCGGCCAGCAGGGTCAGGTCGACGCCCAGGTCGTCGAGCACCACCACCACGCAGCTCTCCCGCTGCAGGGCGGCCGAGAGCCGCGCCACCTTGATGAGGCCGCCGATGTTCAGCTCCGCCGAGCGCAGGCCGACGCCCGCCGACGCAAACAGCTGCCGGTAGGACTGGATGAAGGCCCGGGGCGCGGCGGTGCAGAGGACCGCGCCGCCCCCTTCGGGGAGGCGGGGGGTGAGGACCGCGTAGTCGTAGAGCAGCTCGGCGGGGTCCTCCACCTCGGGGAACTCGTCTACCAACACCCGCTGCAGTTTGCCGCGGGAGAGGGTGGGGACCACCGAGCGCTTGAGGAAGACCGAGCGCCCCCCAACCACCAGCCGCACCCCCCGCTGGGGGAGGTGGCTGCGGCCCCAGAGGCTGCAGAGGGCCGCCTTGACGGCCGCCTCGTCGATGAACACGCCGCCGATGACCGCCCCCGGGGCCAGGGGTTCAGAGCAGACCCGCTCGATCTGCACCCCCTTGCGCCCGGCCCGGCCCATCACCGCGTGGATGGCCTCGTTGCCGATATATACCGAACATTCCATGGTGTTTTTTCTCCTTTAAAAAGCGGGGATCGATCAGCCGCCGTAGCTGCCGGCGCCGGCGCCGATCTGGTCGTAGAGGGAGTAGATGGGCAGCATCACCGAGATCATGATGAAGCCGATGACCAGCGCCATGAGGATGATGAGCACCGGCTCGAGGATGGCGGTGAGCTTGGCGGTGGCGCTCTCCGCCTCGTAGTCGAAGGACTCGGCGGTGGACTCGAGCATCTCGTCGAGTTTGCCGGTCTCCTCCCCCACCCGGATGGTGGCGGCCAGCTTGGGGTCAAAGCCGTCCACCTGGGCGATGGCGTCGGACAGGGCGCCGCCGCTGCGCACCTGCCGCACCACCCCGTCGAACTGGTCGCCGATGTAGCGGTTGCCGGTGGTGCCGCGGGCGTTTTGCAGGGCGGTGATGATGGGCAGCCCGCTGGCGTAGAGGGAGCTGAGGGTGCGGGCAAAGCGGGCGGTGTAGATGGTGCGCAGCAGTTTGCCCACCAGGGGGAGGCGCAACTTGCAACGGTCCACCGCCAGCCGCACCTTGGGCAGGCGCAGCACAAACCCCAGGGCCAGCACCGCCAGCAGCGCGCCGACGAGCCAGAACACCCAGTACCGCTCCAGCCCGCCGCTGATGGCCATCACCACCTGGGTGGGCCAGGGCAGCTCCATCCCCTCGAAGAGGGTGAAGAAGTTGGGGAGGACGAAGAGGAAGATGCCCAGGGTGATGACCACCGTCAGGCACAGGAGGATGATGGGGTAGACCATCGCCCCCCGCACCTTGCTGTTGAGGCGGTGCTCCTTTTGGTAGTGGAGGGCCATCTTTTGGGAGGTCAGGTCCAGCCGGCCGCTGGCCTCCCCCGCGCGGTACATTTGGATCAGCAGCTCGGGGAAGGCGCCGGTCTGCTCCTCCATGGCCTCCGACAGGGGGAGCCCCCGCTGGAGGGAGCGGTAGAGCTGCTGGTAGACCCGCTTGATGCGCACCTTGGGGTCGCGCTGGATGAGGATGGAGACCGAGCGCAGCAGCGGCACGCCCGAGCCGAGCATGGTGCCCAGGTCGCGGCAGAACTCGGAGAGTTCCAGCGGCCGCAGCCGGTAGGAGACGGTCTTCTCCTCCCTCTCCTTGCAGGAGAGGAGGAAGAGCCCGTCGCCCCGCAGCCGCTCGGACAGCTGGGCCTCGGCCGGGGCGTTCATCTCCCCCTCGGTGATCTTGCCGCCCTTGTCGGCGGCGCGGTACTGGTAGACGGGCACCTGCCCCGCCCCCTTTCCGATTTGATAAACCCCCTAGGCCAGGCCAAAGAGGGAGAGATAGCCGGAGATGAGCCCCTCGCCCCAGAGGAGGGCCACCCCGATCCCCCCGGCCAGGAAGGGGCCGAAGGCAAAGTGGCTCTTCCGCCCGGCGCGGCGGGTGGCCAGCAGCCAGACCCCGTAGAGCCCGCCGCCCACCAGAGCCAAAAAGGCGGCCACCAGGGTGGCGCGCCACCCCAGCAGGAAACCGGCGGCCGCCATCAGCTTTACATCGCCCCCGCCAAAGCTCTCGGGTACCAGCCGGGTGCAGAGGAACAGGGGCAGGCTGATCTCGGCCGCGCCGAGGAGGCGGGAGAGAAGCCCCACCCCCGGCGCGGCGGGGACCGCCAGCAGCGCAAAGGCCGCCAGGGCCAGCACCAGCCCGTTGGGGATCTCCATGGTGGTGGCGTCGATGCAGGCGACGCACAGCAGCGCGCAGAGGGCGCCAAAGGCCACCGCCGCCAGAGGGGTGGGGCCCAGCGCCCCCACACAGAGAAGGGCCAACACCCCGCCGGCGCACTCGACAAGGGGGTAGCGGGGGGAGATGGGGGCCCCGCAGGACCGGCAGCGCCCCCGCAGGGCCAGCCAGCTGAAGACCGGCACCATGTCCAGCGGGCGGAGGGTCTTGCCGCAGCTGGGGCAGAAGGAGCGCCCTTTGGCCACCGAGATGCCCTGGGGCACCCGGTAGATGACCACGTTTAAAAAGCTGCCGATGACGCTGCCAAAGGCAAAGAGGAGGAGGGCCAGCACGGTGCAGGCGACGTAGTACGAAGCTGGCACTGGCGGACCCTCCCCTCTCGGGCATTTTTGCCCTTATCTCAGAACACCCCTGCGGGAAAGTCCCGCAAGGGTGCCCTCGCTACCTAGTAAGAACGCTGTTTTCTAACTCTAGAAGTCATTATCCCAGCTTGGTGACGGTATATGTGTCCCCTGTCGAACTGTAAACCACCTGATAGGCGCCGTTCTTGGTCACATAGGTCAGACCGGTGACCTTGCCCGCGTCGATGGTGATGGAGGAACCCGCCGGGAAGGAGCCGTCGATGTCGGCCAGGGCCAGCACTTCGCTCTCCTGCGCACCGGTCAGGGCGGAGGCAGTGGGATTTTTTTCATAGGCCTCAGACGCGATGGTCTGGGCGGCCATGACAATCGTCCGCGCCTCGACAATGGCCTCTTTCTCGTGGGCCTTGTCGATCCACTTGACCATGGAGGGGATCAGCAGGGCGGCCAGGATCGCCAGGATGACCAGCACCACGATGACCTCGACCAGGGTGAAGCCCTTTTTGCCGGTCTTTTTTTGCAGCTGCGCTTTGGCACGAGTTGCCAATTTGTTCATTTAAATGACCTCTTTTCTCGGCGCTCCGCCCGGGGGCAGAGCAAGCGTTTTACACAGCGGCCCGCCGTGTCCTATGTACATGGTCTCATTATACGGCGCTTTCTCTCAAAAAACAAGACTATTTTACCCCGATTCGCCAAGGTTTTGGGAAAAGGCGACCCGGTTTTTCCCCGCCCCTTTGGCGGTGTAGAGGGCCTGGTCGGCGGCGTGCAGCAGCTCGTCGTAATCGCTGCCGTCCTGCGGCCAGAGGGCCACCCCCACGCTGATGGAGGTGGGGAAGTCTTCGCAGGCGGCCACCGATTCGCAGAGCTGCTGGGCCCGGTGCTCCACCAGTTGGGGCGAGGGGGCGTCCCGCATCCAGACCAGGAACTCGTCGCCGCCGTAGCGGCCCACCACGTCGCTCTGGCGGAAGGTGCGCTGCAGCAGGGACGCCAGCTGGACGAGCACCCGATCCCCCACCTGGTGGCCCAGCCGGTCGTTGACCCCCTTGAAGTCGTCCACGTCGATGAAGAGGCAGGCGTGCACCCGTCCCCCTTCCGGCACCCGCGCCAACATGGGCTCCACGGCGGCGCGCACCCCACCGCGGTTGTAGATGCCGGTGAGCCCGTCGCAGCGGTTGGCCCGCAGCACCGCCTGATTTTTGCGCCAGATCAGCCAGATGCAGAGGAGGACCACGCTGTAGAGCAGCAGGTTGATCCCCATCAGGGCCACCGAGCGGCCGTTGATGCTGGAAAACTGCCGCTCCACCGACTCGGCCAGGACCAGGGAGAGGACCGTCCAGTCCCCCACCCCGGCGGGCTCAAAGTAGAGGTAGCGGGCCTTGCCGCCCCGGTAGTAGGTGAAGAGCCCCGACTCCCCCGCCCCGACGCGCTCGCGCAGGCTGGCGAGGGTGTCCGCCCCCCGAAAGTCCATCTGGCTGATGGCGTCGTAAAAGGTCTCGTACCGCTCGGTCCCGGCGTAGCCCGAAATCATGGCCCCGTCGGGCTGGATCACCATGGTGGCCCCCAGCCCGGCGAATTGGGCGCTGCCCAGCAGTTCGGTAAAGTGGGTCACCGCGTACTCGGCATAGGCCACCCCGGCCACCTGCTCCCCCTCGTAGATGGGGATGGCCAGCACCACGCAGGAGCGGCCGTCCAGGCAGCTGCCGTGCACCTGGCTCAACACCCGCTCCCCGCCGGCGGCCCGCTGAAAAAAGTCCCGCCCGGAGATGTCCACCGGCACCCCGGTGCCGGTGTAGAGGGTGCCGCTCAAGTCCGAGAGGCCCAGCCTGCAATTTTCATCCCGGCTGTTTTGCCGGCGCAGCAGCTCGACGATGTTGTCGTTGTCCCGGTCGGCGTTCCCGGCGCAGAAGAGGGCCACCGCGTCCAGCTGGGCAAAGTAGTCCTCCACCAGGCCGGAGACCATCGCCCCGCTCTGGTGGGTGTAGCGGGCCATCTCCTCCTCGGTCTTTTGCAGGAGGGTGGCCCGCAGCTCCCGCTGGTAGTAGGCAAAGGAGAGCACCGACAGCACCAGGGCCAAGGCAATGGCGCAGGTGGGCAGAAGCAGGTTTTTTCGCCTGTGGCCGATCTCCTGTTTCACCCTGCGCGCCCCCCTTCGCCCCGCCCGCGGCGGGGAGGGGGACACCCGCGGCGCCCCCCCAATTTCCACCAGTATACCACGCCGGCCCTCCCGCCGGAAGGCATTTCTAAAAATACCAAAAAAAATTCTCTGTTTTTGACATACAAAAAGCCGCCCCGGGCCAATTGCCCGGAGCGGCCCTCCCGCCGGCAGGTCACCAGCGGTCGATGTGGATCTTCGCCTCGTCGTACCGCTCGTCCGCGGCGGCGGGCTTTGTCTCCCCCGGCCAGCCGATGGAGAGGACGCAGAAGGGGATGATGTGCGCCGGCAGCTCCAGGGTCTCGGCGACCCGGCGCATCTTGTCGGTCTGGGGATAGGTGCCCAGCCAGACCGCGCCCAGCCCCATGCCGTGGGCGGCCAGGAGGATGTTCTCGGCCGCGGCGGCGCAGTCCTCGACCCAGTAGTCCCTGCCCCAGCGGTAGGCCCGGTCCCAGTCGCCGCAGAGGGCGATGGCCAGGGGGGCCTCTCTCAGCATCAGCCCCGAGTGGCCCAGGCAGCCCGACAGGCGCTCGAGCACCGCCCGCTCCCTGGTGACGACGAATTCCCAGTCGCGGTTGTCCACCGCGGTGGGGGCGATCATCCCCGCCTTGAGCAGGGCCTTGACCGCCTCGTCCCCCACCGGCTGGCCGGTGTACTTGCGGATGCTGCGGCGGGTGTAGATGGCTTCCAACACGTCCATACAAAAAACCTCCCTCTCTTCCGGGGTCCGCCCGGTCACAGCCCCATCATACCACCGGCAGGGGGTGGGCGCAAATGCCGGTCGCCCTTAGAGGTTCTCGTTTTTCAGGGCGTCCATCACGTTCTCGCGGCGGAGTTTGCGCAGCGACAGGGCCATGGGCAGCCCCACCAGCAGGAACACCCCCAGCACCGCCGCCAGATAGGCCCCCCAGGGGAGGGAGAAGGCAAAGGCGAAGTTTCGCTCCAGCACCCTGTAGATGCCCAGGGCCAGCAGGGCGCTCACCGGCAGGCCCAGGGCCAGGGCCTTCACCCCGTAGGAGAGGCTCTCCCAGCGCATCATCCGCTGGAAGCCCCGGGGGGAGATGCCCACCGAGTGGAGCATGGCGAACTCCCGTCGGCGCAGGGCCACCCCGGTGGAGACGGTGTTCCAGATGTTGGCCCCGCAGACCACCGCCACCAGGGCCACAAAGCCGTAGACAAAGACCTCCACCAGCAGCAGGAGCTGGCTGTTTTGCTCCCGGTAGCGGGTGAAGTCGGTGACGCTCCACTCGCTGCGGGTCTCCTTCTGGTACTGGAGCAGGCGGCTGTAAAAGAGGTCGGGGTCGGCGGCGCGCACCATCACGGAGGCGGTGCGGGAGTCGGTCCCCAGCTGGTCCAGCCAGCCGGCAAAGGTGTCCTGGGAGACCAGCACCGCCAGGGTGGAGCTGTTGCCCATGGCCCCGGCCACCGGCATGGGGGCTTCGGAGGAGACCCCGGCGATCTGCAGGCGCAGCTGGGGGCCCTCCACCTCGCCGGCGACAAAGGTCAGTTCGCTGCCCAGGGGGTCGGCCAGGTGGCGCAGCTCCCGGAACTCGTGTCCGACCCGGTAGAGCTGGGGCGAGAGGAGGATGCCCTTGCCGCTGCCTGACAGCAGGGGGGCGGCTTCAAGCCCCGCGCGCCGGCAGTAATTCTGCAGGGATGCCTCGTCCAGGGCGTAGACCTGGATCCCCATGGGGTAGAGCCCGTCTCCCCGCTGCCAGATGGCCGACCGGGCCTCGGCGGTGAGCTGTTCGGGGCGCAGGGTCAGTTGGCCGTACAGGCTTTGGGTGCAGGCGCTCTCCTCGATGCCGGGGAGGGCCTGGATGCCGGCGGCCAGCCGGTCGCGCTGGCTGTCGCCGGTGTAGGGGAAGTTGACGGTGTAGTCAAACTGCACGTCCTCCACCGTCATGGAGAAGGAGCGCCCCATGTAATAGGTAAAGGTGGAGGCGGTGAGAAAGAGCACCACGCTGACAAAGAGGGAGAGGAGGGTCGCCAGGTAGCGGCTGCGGCTGCACTTGCTGTTTTTCAGCCCCAGCTCCCCTTCAAACCCCAGCAGCTTGCGGCTGATGGGGGAGGTGCGCACCTGCCGGGGGGAGATGCGCACCTGCCGGCTGCCGCGGATGGCCTCGATGGGGGGGATGCGGGAGGCCCGCTGGGCCGGCACCCAGGCCGAGAGGAAGAGCACCGCCGCCGAGAGGAGCACCGCCGCCCCGACGGCGGCCGGGGCGATGACCACCCGCAGGGGCTGGGCGGCGCGAAACATCTCCTGGACGATGGAGCCGATGCAGGCGAAGGTGATCTTGATGCCCAGCCAGCCGGCGAAGAGACCCAGGGGGATGGCCGCCGCCCCGATGAGAGCCGCCTCAAAAAAGACGCTGCCCCGCTTCTGGCGGCGGGTGGCCCCCACGCTGGAGAGCATCCCGAAGGTGTGCCCCCGCTCGGCCAGGGAGATGGCGAAGGCGTTGTAGATGAGGCTGACCGAGCCGACGAGGATGACCCCGCAGACGATGGCCAGGGCCCCAAAGAGGGTGCTGTAAAGGGTGTTGTCGTCGGTGATGCCCATGTAAAAGAGCAGCTCGCTGTTGTAGGTGCGGGCGCCGCCCACCTGTTCCCAGAGGCGGTCGCCCCAGTCGTAGACCCCCCGGTCGGGGTGGGCCATCGACGCGGACACCTCCAGCTGGCCGCCGTACCCGCCGGGCAGACAGGTGATGCCGGTGTAGCTGCGGCTCCAACTGGGCTCCAGGCCGGTGGAGAAGGAGCCGATGCCCACCAGGGTGTAGCGCTCGCTCCCCTCGGGCAGCCACTGCTCCCCGTCCACCGCGGGGGAGGAGGGGGAGACCGGCAACAGTTCGCCGCTCTGTTCGTCGGGGGCCAGCCGCCGGCCGGTGGGCAGCACCACCTGCTGCCCCACCTGCCAGTCGAGGGCGGAGGTCTCCAAAAACGCGCGGGAGACCACCAGTTCCCCCGCCCGCTCGGGCAGCCGCCCCTCCTCCAGGGTGAGGGGGGCCCGGGCGGCCGACTGGTCGGCAGGGTCGTAGCCCCAGAGGGCCAGGTAGGGGCGCTGGGTGTCCAGGCTCTCCGGCGGTTTGGCGTAGGAGAGCAGCCCCCGGGTGGTGACCGACCCGGTCTGGCTGTCGGCGCGCGCGGCGGCGGGGGCCGCCGCGGAGACCCCCTCGAAGCGGACGTGCCAGTCGCCGGTGTCGGCCAGCACGGTGCGCTGCATCATGTCCAAAAAGGAGACGGCGATGAGGGAGACGGCGGTGAGCATGGCCACCGACACGGCGGCCCCCAGCACGGTGACCAGGGTGCGCCGCCGGTTTTGGGCCATGTTTTTGAGGGTGAGGCGGTGGATGATGTTCATCGGCGGATCACCTCGTCCCGGGCGATCTGCCCGTCCTCAATGGCGATGATGCGGTCGGCCTGCAGGGCGATGCGCTCGTCGTGGGTGATGATGAGCAGGGTCTGGTCCAGGGTGCGGTGAAAGTCCTTCAGCAGGCCGATGATCTCGCCGCTGTTTTTGCTGTCCAGGTTGCCGGTGGGCTCGTCGGCCAGCACCAGGGCGGGGCTGGCGATCAGCGCCCGGCCGATGCTGACGCGCTGCTGCTGCCCGCCCGAGAGCTGGCTGGGCAGGTGGCCGAGCCGCTCGCCCAGACCCAGTTTTTCCACCAGGTTTTGCAGCCGGAAAGGGTCGACCTTCCGCCCGTCCAGCAGCAGGGGGAGGGTGATGTTCTCCTCCACATTGAGGACGGGGATCAGGTTGTAAAACTGGTAGATCAGCCCGATTTGGCGGCGGCGGAAGATGGCCAGGGCGTTTTCGTCCATCTGGTAGACGTCGGCCCCGTCCACCAGCACCCGGCCGGAGGTGGGGCGGTCCACCCCGCCGAGGATGTGCAGGAGGGTGCTCTTCCCCGAGCCAGAGGGGCCGACAATGGCCACGAACTCCCCCTTTTCGACGGTGAAGGAGACCCCCTTCAGGGCGTCGGTGCCGGTCTCCCGGCCGCCGTAGTGTTTGCAGAGGTTTTCCACGCGCAACAGTTCCATCAAACCATTCCTCCCATGCGGGCCGGGGCCCGGTGATCGGCGGGGGCGCTCTCCCCCGCCTGGCCCCACTCTACTTTTGGCAGGTGACGCGGGGGTGACCCGGGCGGTGACCATTTGGTCACCTTCAGACGATCTGCTTGTAGAGCTTGACCGAGAACTCGGCCCCGCCCTCGGGGCGGTTGCGGGCGCTCACGTCGGCGTTCTGGCTCTGCAGGATGGTCTTGGCCATGGCCAGGCCGATGCCCACCCCGTCGGAGGCGGCGTTTTTGCCCTTGTAAAAGCGCTCGAAGAGGTGGGGCAGGTCGCCGGGGTCGATCCCCTCGCCGCTGTCGCAGATGGCGATCTCGGTGTGCAGCGGGTTCTCGCTGCAGCGCACCCAGACAGAGCCTCCGGGCGGGGTGTGCTCGGCGCAGTTTTTGAGGAGGTTGCCCAGGGCCTCGGCCGTCCACTCCCCATCCCCCCGCCAGGTGAGGGCGGGGGGACAGTCGATGGAGAGGGAGAGCCGCCGCCCCTCTAAAAGCGGGCGCAGGGGGGCCGCCGCCCGGGCCAGGAGGTCGGCCAGGGAGAGCTCCTCCCTGGCAAAGGCGACGGCCTCGGCGTCCAAGCGGGAAAATTTCAGCAGGGTGCCCACCAGCCACTGGATCCGCTCCAGCGACTGGCCGGTGCTCTGCCAGAACTCCTCCCGCCTGTCCGCCGGCAGGTCGGGGGAGCGCAGCAGTTCGGTCATGACGAAGAGGCTGGTGAGGGGGGTCTTGAGCTGGTGGGAGATGTTCTGCATGGCCTCGGCCAGGTAGTCCTTGTCCCGGTGGAGCTGCTCGGCCTGCCGGGTGAGGACGCAGGTGATTTTGTAGAGGTCGTTTTTGAGGATGCTCAGCTCCCCCTCCCGGTTGTCGCGGATGTCCAGGGGTTTGCCCCCCGAATAGACCGACGCCAGGTACTGGGAGAGGCGGCGGATCTCCCGGTAGCGCCGCCGGGTAAAGGCGGCGAAGATCGCCCCCAGCAGCGCGCAGAGGGAGAGGCAGATCCACCCGGCCGCCGGGGCGACGGCAAAGCAGAGGGCCGTCCCCGCGGCGGAGAGGGCCGCAAAGTGGACGGTGGCGAGCTTCCCCTCCCGGCCGCGCAGCATTACTCCCCCTCCATTCGGTAGCCCAGGCCGCGGACGGTGGATATCCGCCCCTCGTCCCCGGCGGCGGCCAGCTTTTCCCGCAGACGCTTGATGTAGACGGTGAGGGTGTTGTCGTTGACAAAGTTGCCGGCCACGTCCCAGATCCCCTCCAACAATTGGCCCCGGGTGAGCACCTGCCCGGGGTGGGCGGCAAAGGTCAACAGCAGCCGGTACTCCAGGGCGGTGAGGGCCAGTTCCCGCCCGGCAAAGCGCACCTGGGCGCGCTGGGGGCAGATGGTGAGGGCGCCGAAGGTGAGGAAGGTCTCCCCCCCGCCCCGGCCGCTGCGGCGCAGCACCGACTTGATGCGGCTGAGCAGCTCCCGCAGGCGAAAGGGCTTGGTCACGTAGTCGTCCGCCCCCATGTCCAGCCCCATCACCGCGCTGACCTCCTCGTCGCAGGCGGTGAGAAAGACCACCGGGGTGTCCCCCAGGGCCTTGGCGCGGCGGCAGATGTCGTAGCCACTGCCGTCGGGCAGGGTCAGATCCAGCAGCAACAGGTCCCAGCCCCCCGCCTCCACCTGTTCCAGGGCCCCGGCGCAGGTGGCGCAGTGCTCCACCTGATAGCCCTCGGCCTGCAGCGAATAGCAGAGACCGGCGGCGATGGTGCGGTCGTCCTCCACCAGCAAAATGCGCATTTACGCGCTCCCCCCTTCCCCGCGGGGCGACAGGGCCCCCGCGGCTAAACTTGCCTCTATTATAGCAAACCCCGCCCCCCTGCGGGTGACGATTTCGTCACAATGGGGGCGGGGAAGTTTCTGCCAGTGTAGCCCGGGGGAACGGGGGGAGGGAAGGCGGTGATTGCCAGCCCATTTTTATTACAGTTAGTATTACACCTATTTGTTTATACGCATTTTAGGGGTTTGCGCAGCGGGAGCGGCCTCCCGCCGGCCGAAGGCGCAGGCCGAGAGGGCCGAGACCACCGGAACTGTCAAAATCACCCCCAGGGTGCCCGCAAGCCCCTGCAGGATCTCGATGCCGATGGCGTACATGTTGATCACCTGCAGGTAGGGCATGTCGTAGGCGTAGATCACCAGCAGGGTGTTGACCGAGCCGCCGGTGAAAGCCAGGATCAGGGTGTTGGACATGGTGCCCATCATGTCCCGCCCCACGTTGATGCCACTGCGAAAGAGCTGCCGCCGGGTGAGGGAGGGGGTCTGGGCGATGAGCTCGCTGGCGGTGGAGGAGATGGACATGGCCACGTCCATCACCGCCCCGAGCGAGGCGATGAGGATGCCGGAGAAGAGGACCCCGCCAATCTGCAGGCGGCTGTTATGGCCGATGACGATCATGGTCTCGATGTCGCTGACGTTGTAGCCGGAAATCCTGCCCAGGGCCCCAAAGAGGGCGGCGATCCCCCCGGCGGCCACCACCCCAGCCACCGTGCCAAGGATGGCGCAGAGGCTTTTGCGGGTGGGGCCGCCGATGAGGTAGAGGGTGACCAGGGTGGTGAGCGCCACCACCGCCACCGCCGCCCAGAAGGGCGAGACCCCCAAGTAGAGCAGGGGCAGGTAGAGAAAGAGGACGCAGAGAAAGGTAAAGATGAGCCCCACCGCCGACTTGAGGCCCCGCTTCCCCCCAATGGCACAGAGCACCGCCAAAAAGAGGCCGACCAGGGCCCAGAGCACCCCGCCCCGGTCGTAGTTGTAAACGCTGGCGGTGAGGGCGCCGCCGTACTCGCCCAGCTGCACCACCACCCGGGTGCCCACCCGGCAGGCGGCCCCGTAGAGATAGCTGGCCGAGTTGTCGGCCGTGACCGTCTCCCCCCGGTGGGCGCCGCTGCGCAGCAGCACCTGGACGACCTGTCCGCCGCCGTCGGCCAGATCGTCCTCCACCAGGGCGGTCACCGTCCCCTTTTCAAAGGTGCTGCCGTCCTCCGGCAGCAGAGGGGCCTTTTGCACCGAGCGGTTGAGGAGGATGAGGGCAAGGGCAAAGAGCAGCAAAAAGGCCAGCATGGCCAGGTCGGGCAGCCTGCGGCGCAGGCGGGCGCGGTTGGCGTCGCACATGAAAGATCCCTCCATCAAGAAAATTTGGGGTGAGGCAAGATGCAGAGGCGCCGGAGCGCCTCTGCATCTTGTGCGGGGAAAGGGGGGTCACCGGGTCCGGCGGCGCTTGGCCAAACAGGCGCCAGCGCCCGCCAGGGCCAGGACGCCGAGACCCGCCAGGGGGAGAAGGGCCACACCGGAGGGGTCGCCGGTGTTGGGCTGGCCCGCCTCGGGGGGATCGGCATCGGGGGTCTGCTCGCCGCCCTGGTCGGGGCTGGGCGGGGTGGCGTCCTCGGTGCGCTGCCCGTCGGCAAAGGCCTGCAACGCGGCCCGCAGGGTCTCTGTGGCGGCGGTCAGTTCCCCGCTGCTGGCCAACTGGTCGCCGAACACCGCCCGGGCCGCCTCGACAGCTGCCTGCAACGCCGCTTTGGAGCCGGCGGGATACTGCCCGGCATGCTCGCCCTCTTCAGCGGCTTCCAGCGCCGCCTCGGCCCGGGCGATCTCCGCCTGCAGGGCGTCGGCATCGGCGCGCAGGGCCAGGCCGTCCAGCGCCTGGGCCAGGGCAACATAGCGGGCGGAGAGATCAGCTGCCGAGACGGTGGTGTTCTGCTGGCGGTGCAGGGTCTTGTCCAGCAGGGTGGAGAAGCCGGCTTTTAGGGTGGTGGCCTTGATGTTCAGGGCCCCGTCGGCAGCGGCCTGGTACATCCCCTGGGCGTAGCCGTAGTAGTTGAGGGGGTCGGCCCTGTTGTCGCCCTGAATGTTCTTGTCATACGCCTGGGCCAGCGCCTCGGCGCCGGGGTCCTCCCGGGTGTCCAGCAGGGCGGCGGCCTCGTCGGCGGCCTGTTGCAGGGCCGCATAGCTGCCCTCGGTGTAGTCGCTCGCCTCCTTTTCCCGGGCCTGGGAGATCAGGTTGGTGAGGGACTCCTCATCGGCGTTTTTGACGATGGTGAAGGGCTGGGCGTACTGGTTCCCCTCGTAGTCGTAGGTGCTGATGGAGAAGCGATCGCCCCCCATCTTGATGACCGAGAAGGTGGGCTTGTTCTCGTTGTTGCGCTCGGCCACAAAGTACTGCTTGGGGGTGTTCAGGTTGTAGAACTTACTGCCGCTGGCCGAGCCGGCGGACATATAGAGGGTGCCCTGGGGGTCGGCGATGGAGCCGGTGCTCTCGTCGTAGTCCACCACCTTGCCGTCGAGGATCTGGTAGGTGCGGGCGTAGGAGTGGTCGTGCCCGGTGAGGCAGACGTCGATGTTGAACTGGTCCATCAGCGGCGCGAAGAGGATGCGCAGGTTGGCGCCGTCCACGCTGGCGTGGGGTTCGCCGGAGCCGTAGATGTCGTGGTGGAACATGGCGATGCGCCACTTGGCTTCGGGGTGGCTCTCGACGGCCTTCTGCATCAACTGCCGGTGCTCGGCGGTGTTGCGGTTGTTGCTGTTGAGGACGATGAAGAGGACATCCCCATAACTAAAGTAGTAGTCGCTGCCCGAGGCGGTGGCCCCCAGACCGTCTTCTGCGTTGGGGGTGTTGTAGTGCAGGGAGTAGTCGTCCCCATAGCTCTCGTGGTTGCCGATGGTGGTGGCCATGGGCAGCCCCTTGAGGGCCTCGGGGTAGAGGTAGCCGGCGTACTCGCTCTCGCGGATGGCCCGCTTCTCGGCGGTGTCGGCGCTGGAGTAGTCGATCTGGTCGCCGGCCACCAGCATAAAGCTGGCATTTTTGCCCTCGTTTGCGCGGGCGTACCGAAGGGTCTTGTCCCAGTTGTAGGTGTCCACTGCAATGTTGGTGTCGTCGGCTGTCCCCTGCCCGGCGCTGCCCGAGGCCCCCACCTGGGGGTCGCCCACATAGAGCACCTCAAAGCTGTCAAAGCCGTGGGACTGGTAGGTGGCGGGCTCGCTCCACACCGGGGCGACGGCCTCCACATCATCAGTATAGCTGTAGTAGTAGAGGGTGTTGGGGGCAATGACCCCCTCGGCCTCCACCTTGTTGGAGGCCAGATAGCGCACCCCGGCCACATTCTGGCGGTCGATGGCGGTGGCCGTCCCCCGGATGGGGGTGGCGGCGGCCAACCCCTCCCTGCTGGTGGCGATCTTCACCGCGGGCACCCCCTTCTGCTGGGCGTACCAGGCGAAGTTCAGGTCGGTCTCGCTCTTGCCGGGGGCGATGGCCAGCCGGCCGGAGTCGGCGGCGTTTTCAGCCGTCCAGTTGGCGCTTTTCCAGCTCTGGTAGGCGCTGCCCCCCTGGGTGTCGCCGGCAAAACTGGCAAACGCCGGCGCGGCCGAGGAAAGGGCCAGGGCGGCGGCCAGCCCCAAAACGGCGGCTCTCTTTGCAACTCTCACAGTCTTTTTCTCCTCTCTCTTCTTCAAAACATTTCCTGTGACGGTTGCATTATAGCGCCGCTCCGGCGGCCCTCTCAAGGCTTTTGACCCACTTTTTACCCGGCCTTACAGAGCTTTGACCGCCCCCCACCTTCCCCCTACGCCACCCTTTCCCGGACCTGGCATTCGGGCCAAAAGGGAGGGGGCCCCCGGCCGGGCCCCGGCACGCAGATGCAGTCGGCGGCGGCCACATTGGCTGGCCGGTGGGAGACGAGGAGGACCGTCTTTTCCCCCGCCAGGGCGTGGATTTCGGCTATGATGTCGTTCTCGCTCCCCACGTCGCTGTTGGAGGTGGCCTCGTCAAAGATGTAGATAGGGGTGCCGTGCAGCAGGGCCCGCGCCAGGGCCAGCCGCTGCCGCCGCCCTCCCGAGAGGTTGGCCCCCTGGGGCCCCAGATGGGGTTCCCAGCCCCTGTTCCCCCCGCGGGAGGGCGGCCATCCGGGTGCGTTCCAGCGCCCGCCAGAGGACCGCGTCGTCGGCTTCGGGGCAGCCCATGCGCAGGTTTTCAGCCGCCGTTCCCGAAAACAGGTGGCCCGCAAAGCCCCCATAGGTGACGGTGCGGGCCAGTTCTCCGGCGGAGAGCCGGCCCCATTCCACCCCGCCGATGCGCACCTCGCCCCCACAGTCCCGGCAGCGCCCGGTGAGCAGGGCGGCAAGAGTGAGCCGCTCTCCCCAACAACGGCAGTGAGCGCGCCCGGGCGGATGTCCAGCAACATCCCCCGTAGCACCGGTCTGCACCGCGGCGATGGCCGCCGGGATCAGCGGCACACAGAGGAGGAGGGCCACCGCCGCCTTTTAGCTGATGGGGAAGAGCAGGACAAAGAGGGGCAAAGGCGCCAGCAGGCTGTAAAAAAACTGGGGCAGGCAAGCGCCAAAATAGGCCTTTAACTGCTCCACCACCTCCGAGGGGGAGACCCGCTGCGCGCAGGAGGACCCCAGCCGCAGCAGCCTGTCGCAGATGCGGCGGCGCAGCGCCTTTTTCACCGAGCGGGAGGCGAGAAAGCTCTCCCGCCCGGCCATGGCGGTGCAGAACCAGCGCACTGCCATAGCCAAAAGCCCCACCCCGCAGGCGGCGGCCAGGTCGGCGCCGGTGGCCCCCCTGCAGCAGCCCGCCCAGCATCCGGGCAAAGGCAAGGGGCGCTGCCGCGCCCGCCAACAGCTCGCCCCACCGGTAGATCACGTTTCGGGCCACATGGCCCCTGCTGTCCGGCACAGCGCCGATCGGCCGCTTGTCGATCATCATCTCGTCTGTCCCCACTCCCTTTCCCGGAGCCCCATTGCGGCGGCGTTTTCCGGGAAAATATTCCTTTTAAAAAAGAGGGGCGCCGGCGGTTTTGCCGCCCGCGTCCCCCTGTTTGTTTATTTGTCGGGGTGGCAGAGGCCCCGGCTGGGGCAGTCGCCGCAGCCGCAGCTGCAGCCGCCCCGGTGGTGTCTCCTGTTCCAGATGCCCCGCCCGACGATGGCGGCGACGATCGCCAAGACGAGCAGCGCGCCGACGATGGTGGGTCCGTTCAAGAAATCATCTCCTTTTTCTTCGAGGCGGCGGTGACCGAACGCACCGCCAGGGTGTTGTCGCCATACCGATTTTTGCGCACCAGCAGGTAGACGGCGGCCAGCAGGGCCAGGACAGCAGCGGCGGTGCCGACGCCAAAGCCGTGGCCGGTAAAGAGCAGGCCCAACTGGTAGACCACCAGCGAGGCGAGGTAGGCCAGGCCGCACATGTAGCCGATGGTGGCAAAGGTCCACTTGGCGCTGTTCATCTCCCGCTTGATGGCGCCCATGGCCGCAAAGCAGGGGGCGCAGAGGAGGTTGAAGATCATGAAGCTGTAAGCGGAGAGCTGGGTGAAGTCGGTGGCGATGTTGCCCCAGATCTCGGCGCCGTCCTCAGCCACCTCGGCAAAGCCGTAGAGGACGCCGAAGGTGCCCACCACGTTCTCCTTGGCGATGAGGCCGGTGAAGGTGGCCACGGCCGGTTTCCAACTGCCAAAGCCCAGGGGCGCAAAGAGGAAGGAGATGGCGCTGCCGATGGAGGCCAGCAGGGAGGTGTTGTTGTCCTCCACCATCCCGAAGGCCCCATCCACAAAGCCGAAGGACTGCAAGAACCACAGCACCACCGAGGAGGCCAGGATGACGGTGCCGGCCCGCTTGATGAAGGACCAGCCCCGTTCCCAGGTGGCCCGCAGCACGTTCCCCACCGCGGGGACGTGGTAGGCCGGCAGCTCCATGACGAAGGGGGCCGGGTCACCGGAGAACATCTTGGTCTTTTTGAGGACGATGCCTGAAAAAATCACCGCCGCCACCCCGATGAAGTAGGCCGAGGTGGCCACCAGCCCGGAGCCGCCGAAGAGGGCCCCGGCGAACAGGCCGATGATGGGCATTTTGGCCCCGCAGGGGATGAAGCAGGTGGTCATGATGGTCATGCGGCGGTCGCGCTCGTTTTCAATGGTGCGGCTGGCCATGACGCCGGGCACCCCGCAGCCCGAGGCGATGAGCATGGGGATGAAGCTCTTGCCGGAGAGGCCGAAGCGGCGGAAGATGCGGTCCATGATAAAGGCGACCCGGGCCATGTAGCCGATGTCCTCCAACACCGAGAGCATGAGGAAGAGGATGAGCATCTGGGGCACAAAGCCGATGACCGCGCCCACGCCGCCGACGATGCCGTCGACCACCAGGCCCACCAGCCAGGGCGCACAGCCGATGCCCTCCATCCAGGCGCTCAGGTTGCCGCAGATGAGGCTGCCAAACAGGGTCTCGTTGGTCCACTCGGTGACGACGTCCCCCACCGTGGAGATGGAGATGTAGTAGACCAAAAACATCACGGCCGCAAAGATGGGCAGGGCCAGCACCCGGTTGGTGACGACGCGGTCGATCTTGTCGGAAATCGAGAGGCTGTGTTTGGCCCGCCTCTTTTTCACCGAGCGCTCGATCACCCCGCTGATGTAGGCGTAGCGCTGGTTGGTGATGATGCTCTCGGCATCGTCGTCCAGCTCCTGCTCGCAGTCGGCGATGTGCTGTTCCAGGTGCGCCTTCAGGGAGGCGGAGAGCCGCAGCTCCTCCATCACCCGCTCGTCGCGCTCGAACACCTTGATGGCGTACCAGCGCAGGAAGCGGTCGTCCACCTTCCCGGCGATGGACTCCTCGATGTGGGCGATGGCGTGCTCGACGCTGCCGGTAAAGACGTGGGGCAGTTCCCCCGCCCGGTGGCCCTTGGCCAGGGCCAGGGCGGCCTCGGCGGCGGCCATGCCGCCCTCCCCCTTGAGGGCGCTCATCTCCAGCACCTGGCAGCCCAGGGCGTCGCCCAGCTTGGCAAGGTCGATGCGGTCGCCGTTTTTGCGCACCAGGTCGATCATGTTGACCGCCACCACCACCGGCAGCCCCAGCTCGATGAGCTGGGTGGTCAGGTAGAGGTTGCGCTCGATGTTGGTGCCGTCGACGATGTTGAGGATGGCGTCGGGCTTCTCCCCCACCAGGTAGCTGCGGGCCACCACCTCTTCCAGGGTGTAGGGCGACAGCGAGTAGATGCCCGGCAGGTCCTGAATGACCGCGTCCCCATGCCCTTTGAGGCGGCCCTCCTTCTTTTCCACCGTGACGCCGGGCCAGTTGCCGACGTACTGGTTGGAGCCGGTCAGGGCGTTGAACAGGGTGGTTTTACCGCAGTTGGGATTGCCCGCCAGGGCGATTTTTATCTCCATTTCTTGTACTCCCCCTCTCTTAATTAGCACAAGCTAACCGCTTGGCCGAAAAACAGGCGGCGCCCGCCGCCCTAGCTGATTTCGATCATCTGCGCGTCCGCCTTGCGCAGGGACAGCTCGTACCCGCGGACATTGAGTTCCAGCGGGTCCCCCAGGGGGGCCACCTTGCGGATGTGGATGTCCACCCCCTTGGTGATCCCCATGTCCATGATGCGGCGCTTGACCGCCCCCTCGCCGTGGAGCTTGACCACCGTGACCGTGTCCCCCACCTTGGCGTCTCTCAGCGTTTTCATCGGGCTCTCTCTCCTCTCAAATCATCACCCGCATGGCCATGGTCTTGTCCAGGGCGATGCGGCTGTCTTTCACCTGCAAGATCAGGTTGCCGGCCAACTCGCTGACCACCGTCACCGACGTGTCCACCACAAAGCCCAGCTCCGCCAGGTGCTGGCGGACCTCGTCGCGGCCGGTGATCTTGCGGATGGTGACCGTCTCCCCCGCCTTTGCCATTGTCAAGGGCATCACGTCCCCTCCCCTCCTCTTTGGCGGCCCACTTGGGACCGAGGGCCAATGCATTCGGTTAGCTTTAACTAACTCATTTGAACAGTTCATAGTTTACCGCCGCTAACTCCATCTGTCAATCCCCTCTCCCCAAATTTTTCATCCCACCCCTCGCTTTTGCCGATTTGCCGCAAAATGGCCGCTGCCGCGCAGCATTTTGTGGGAATTTTTTCTTCTGATTTTCCCCCTCCGCGGGCTCTGTGGCCCCTTGGGCGGCGGGGATGGGCGCCTTTGCGGCCGTGGTGAGGGAGGGCACTCCCCACTTTTCCTCCGCGCACAGAGGGGACGGGGATGGGAGGGAACCAGGATGGCCGGGAGGATCCCACCGGGGGACAGCGGCCTAACGCGTTCCAATGAGAAAAAGAGGCCCCTCTGGATAACAGTCAAAATAGCAAAAAAGTGGGGAGGCCCTTTGACCTCCCCATCTCTCTTTTTCATCTATTTTTGTGCATATCGAAGAAAGGCTCTCTCACACTTTGCAGTTTAGAGCACCTTCTTATCTGTTCTCCCCACAAGATAGTCCAGCGAAACCCCGTAGAGATTTGCTATCCTAATCAAAATCTCCAATTTGGGTATGCGCATCATCAATTCGTAATTTTGATAGGCTTTCTCTGTAATGTCACAATAAATGGCGACTTCTTGTTGGGTGAAATCCTTTTCTTTTCTACACTGTTTTAAGCGCTGTGCTAAAACTCTTTTCACGCCTCAACACCTACAATCGTTCTTGACATAACCAGTATGCAGGAATAAAATAAAGGCCGTACCAACGTTTGTTGGTGCGGCCAAATAAATTCAATTTTTCTTGTCATTTTGATGGCATTCTAGTGGCTCTATTTATTCACTTTCCTGTTATCTGTTCTCCCAACAAGATAATCCAAAGACACATCAAAAAACTTTGCGATTTCAAGCACAATCTCCAACTTGGGCTCCCGCGTCATCAGCTCATAATTCTGATAAGTGTTTTCGGCGACATTGCAGTAAATTGCCACTTCACGCTGTGTGAGGCCCTTTTCTTTTCTGCACTGCCTTAATCGCGCAGCTAAAATTTTTTTCATATGCAACACCCACGTTTGTTCTTGTAATAGCCAGTATGAAGGAGTACGTGTTGATATATACCAACAATCGTTGGTTGTGTTGCCTTTTTCTATAAATTTTAAAGTTTTTTGAAAAAAGTACCGCCGCGGCCTTTCTGTCCGCAAAAAGGCCGGTCTGTCGATTCTCCGCGGGGAAAATATTTCCTATACTAAAAAAGGGCCCTGGCGGCGCGGCGCGCGGTCAGGGGCCCATGCAGTCTTATACCAGACGGGCAGAGAGGGGGTGGGACCGGGTGGACCGGACACAGTTCGGCAAGCTGCTCAACGAGGCGCGGCTGGCCAAAGGGGTGACGGTGGAGGCGCTGGCCGAGGCGTGCGACGTCTCCGCCGCCTACATGCAAAAGATCCTCAGCGGCAAGCGGGGGCTGGGGCTGGACCTGCTGCTGAAAATCTGCAACAACCTCACGGTCTCCCCCCAGTACCTTTTGCAGGGGGACCTCTGCCTGCCCGACGGGGGGGAGGACCTCCGCCCCCTGGTCGATCGCCTCACCCCGCACGAGCGGCGGCTGTTCAAGGAACTGCTCAAATCCATCATGAAGGCGCGGGACTAGCCGCCCCTTCTGCCCGAAAGGGGGTGCGCCCCATGTCGCAGTGGCCGGACGTCTCGCAGCTCTCCCAGGCGCAGCGGGAGGAACTGGACGCCATCTGCCGCCGGTGGGAGGAGGTCTACCCCCGGCTGCTGGCGGCCGAACAGGCCCGCGACCGGCTGGAGCGGCGCCCCCACTTTTGGCGTTGGACGCCTGTTGTATACGCCCCTCTGCTCTGCCTCGGCGCAGGCTTTTTCCTGTTTTTGCGCTTCCCCGGCTGGGGGCGGTACGTCTTTTTGGGGTGCACCTGCCTCTGCGCGGCCGCCACCCTCGCCGATTTCCTCCTGACAAAGCGCTGGAAGCGGCTGTGCGGGCGCTACTGGTCCGCCTACCGCACCTGTGTGCAGTTGAGCGACCGCCTCTACCAGATATGCCCCCTCCCCGACGGCAAATCCCCCTTGCAGCCCCTGCCGGGGGAGGAAAATCTGTAATTGTTTTATTGTATATTACAAACCGTATAGAACAGGCGACAAAAGAGGGCCCACACGGCTGTGTGGGCCCTCTCTTTTTTGGCGGCGGGGAAGAGGGGGGGCTTTACTCCCCCTGCTCCTGCTGCTCTTCTCTCTTCTTTTTGGCCCGCTCCATCTCCTCCAGCGCGTCCTTGCGGGAGAGGTTGATGCGGCCCTGGCGGTCGATTTCGGTGACCTTGACCACCACCACGTCGCCCACGTTGACCACGTCCTCCACCTTCTCCACCCGCTCTTTGTCCAGTTTGGAGATGTGGACCAGCCCCTCTTTGCCGGGGGCGATCTCCACAAAGGCGCCGAAGTTCATCAGCCGGGTGACGACCCCCTTGTAGAGGGCGCCCACCTCGGGGTCCTGCACGATGGTCTTGATGATGGTGATGGCGCGCTCCACCCCGGCCAGGTCGACGCCGGAGACAAAGACGCGGCCGTCGTCCTCCACGTCCACCTTGACGCCGCACTCGGCGCAGATTTTTTGAATGACCTTGCCGCCCGAGCCGATGACCTCGCGGATCTTGTCGGGGTGGATCTGCATCCCCCGCATCTTGGGCGCGTACTGGGACACCTCGGGCCGGGGGGCGGGCAGGGCCTTGAGCATGATGTCGTTTAAGATGTGCATCCGGGCCTTGTAGGTCTTTTCAAAGGCCTCGGCAATGATGTCGTAGGTCAGGCCGTCGTTTTTGATGTCCACCTGGATGGCGGTGATGCCGTTTTTGGTGCCGCCGACTTTGAAGTCCATGTCGCCGAAGAAGTCCTCGACCCCCTGGATGTCCACCATGGTCATCCAGCGCTCCCCCTCGGTCACCAGGCCGCAGGAGATGCCCGCCACCGGCTCTTTGATGGGGACGCCCGCGTCCATCAGCGCCAGGGTGGAGGCGCAGATGGAGCCCTGGGAGGTGGAGCCGTTGGAGGAGAGCACCTCGCTCACCAGGCGGATGGCGTAGGGGAACTCCTCCTCGCTGGGGAGGACGGGCACCAGGGCCTTTTCGGCCAGGGCGCCGTGGCCGATCTCCCGGCGGCCGGGGCCGCGGCTGGGCCGGGTCTCCCCCACCGAGTAGGAGGGGAAGTTGTAGTGGTGCATGTAGCGCTTGCCGGTCTCGTGGTCGATGCCGTCGAGCCGCTGCGACTCGCTGACCGGGCCCAGGGTGGCAACCGTCAAAACCTGGGTCTGCCCGCGGGTGAAGAGGGCGCTGCCGTGCACCCGGGGGAGGACCCCCACCTCGGCCGCCAGGGGGCGGATCTCGTCGATGCCGCGGCCGTCGACCCGCTTGCCCTCGTCCAGCAGCCAGCGGCGGACCACCTGCTTTTGCAGCTTGTAGAGGCAGTCGTCGATCAGGCCGGGGTCGTCGGGGCAGCGGTCGTCAAAGTGGTCGTGCACCTCCTCGTAGAGGGGGGCCAGCCGCTCGTCGCGCACCCGCTTGTCGTCGGTGTCCATGCAGTGCTGCATCTTCTCCAGGGCGTAGTCGCGCACCGCGTCCAGCAGTTCAAAGGGCACGTCTTTCGAGGTGTAGGGGATCTTTTCCCTGCCGATCTCCAGGCGGATGTTCTCGATGAAGTCGATGATGGAGCGGATCTCCTCGTGCCCGGCCTTGATGCAGTCGAGCATGGTGTCGTTGTCCACCTCGTTGGCGGCGCACTCGATCATGACGATCTTTTCCTTGGAGCCGGCCAGGGTCAGGTGCAGGTCGGAGCGGTGGCCCTCCTCCTCGCTGGGGTTGAGCACCACCTTGCCGTCCACAAGCCCCACCTGCACCCCGCCGATGGGCCCCTTCCAGGGGATGTCGGAGATGGCCAGGGCGATGGAGGTGCCGATGAGGCCGGCGATTTCGGGCGCGCAGGCGGGGTCCACCGACATCACCGTCATCACCACCGCCACGTCGTTGCGCATGTCCTTGGGGAAGAGGGGGCGGATGGGGCGGTCCACCATCCGGCAGGCCAGCACCGCCTTTTCGGAGGGGCGGGACTCCCGCTTCAAAAAGGAGCCGGGGATCCGCCCCACCGAGTAGAGCTTTTCCTCAAAGTCCACCGAGAGGGGGAAGAAGTCGATCCCCTCCCTGGGTTTTTGGGACATGGTGGCGTTGCAGAGCACGGTGGTCTCGCCGTAGCGCACCAGGCAGGAGCCGTTGGCCAGGCAGCACATCTTCCCGGTCTCCACCGACAGCTTCTTCCCCGCGAACTGGGTCTCAAACACTCTGAATTCCTCAAACATCACGCATTCCTCCTGCGCACACAAAATTGATGGCCGGCGGGACCGCGCTTTTACAGGGTATCCCACCCCTTTTGAAGGCGCAAAGGGGGCGCGATAGTCTGCAAAAACCGATGTCCGCCCCCACCCCGGGGCCGGGCGGCCCGCCCCCCTCCCCCACGGAGAGAAAGGGGAGGCGGCCGTTCGGCTATGGAATCAGTATAGTATAAATACCAGTTCACTGTAAAGGAATGGCCGCAGTTTTGTGGGCTATGCCCATAACTGTGGCCATTTTGTAGGCAATTCGACAAATGCCGACTGGGGGGGAGGGAAGGCAGAGCCGGCCCCCTTCGCCACCGGACGGGGAGGGGGCGGCCCTGCCTTCCAGAGGTGCGGAGGGGGGAAAGGCGGTGCGAGGGGACGGGTACGCTGCGGCCGAGAGAAAAAGGTGGCTCTGGCAAAGGGGGCGGCGGCAAAATGGAAGGGGGGATGGGGCGGCAGGACGGCTTCCCCCGTCACCGCTGGGCGAGGTACGCCTCCACCTCCTGGGGGCGCAGCCGCCGCACCTGGGTGCCGGGGAATTCGCGGTACCGGCCAGCCGAAAAGAGGGGCGCGCCCTGGGGGCAGCGCTTGCCGGGGTTTTTGCGCAGAAAGGCCGCCAGTTCCTCCCGGCCGGGGAAAATCTTGTAGAAGGTCCGGCCGCCCGGCCCCTCGATCTGGTAGATGCCGCAGGCCCTTTGGCAGGTGTGGTCGGCGACCCGCAGGTAGAGTTTGGCCTGCTCGAGGGTCTGAAAAGGGAAGTTCCAGCGCTGCAGTCCGCGCCGCTCCTCCCTCTCGATGCAGATGCAGCGGCCGCAACTGCCGCAGATGTACTGGGTGTGCCCTTCCAGGCAGGCCCGCGCCCCCCGCAGCGGGGTGGCCCGGCTGTCTTCGCTGTAACACTCCTCACACATAAAAACGCGCTCCTTTCAAGGTGGGGTCCGAGGGGGCCCTGGGCGCCCCCCTGGGCAGGACGCCCTCTCTCCCGCCGGGCCCGCGGCGCGGAGGGATGCCGGCCGCGGCGGGCGGGGGCATTCTGCCGAGCGGCCCTGTTCCCCCCCGTTCGCCCCGGCGGGCGGCAGGGCCCTTTGGTGGGTTGGATGCCAGTTTACCCCCAATGCCAGTTGTTGTCAAACCGCAAAGTCGTTGACAGCGGGCCTGTACAGACAGTACACTGGGAGAAACAGCGGCGAAAGGAAGCGATTTTATGTCCACCGGCGAAGCGCCCAAGCGCGACGACCCCACCCCTCCTCCCGAGCCGGGGGAAGAAAACTACCAGTCCCTGGGGCTGGGCCTGGGTCTCTGCCTGGGAACGGCCTTTGGCGCCGTCTTTCACAACCTGGCCATCGGCATCTCCGTCGGCCTCTGCCTGGGGCTGGCCATCGGCACCGCCATCAAGAAAAAGGACCCGCCCGGACCCACCCCGCCCCCGGAAAGGGGGGCGGAGGGGTGATCGTCCGCCCCGCCACAGACGGCGACGACCGGCTCGCCATCGGCCAGGTGTACGTGGACAGTTGGCGGGCCGCCTACCGGGGGCTCATCCCCAGGCCTATCTCGACGGTCTCGACGCCCGCAACTGGCTGGGGGTGCTGGACGCCCCCCAGCGAACGAGCTTCCTTCTCCTGGACGGGGACGCCATCGCCGGCACCTGTTCCTGCTGCCCGGCCCGCAGCCCCGAGATGGCGGGCTGGGGGGAGGTGATCTCCCTCTACCTAAAACCCGCCTACTGGGGCCGGGGGCTGGGTGCCCCGCTGCTGGGTGCAGCGCTGGACGAACTGGCCGGTCAGGGCTACCCCTCTGTCTACCTGTGGGTGCTGAAGGGCAACCTGCGGACCCAGGCCTTTTACCGCCGCCAGGGCTTTGCCCCCTCCGGCGCCCGCCTCGAAGGGGAGGTCGGGGGCCAACCGGTGGAGGAGATCCAGTACACCCGCCCCCTTGCATAGGGGCGCCCCCATCCCCTGCCCCGCCGCTTTGAGACGGCGGCACATTCAGAAAGGAGCATCTTCTTTGAACTGCCGACCCCTCACCGCCAAAGAGGTGCGCGCCCTCTACGCCCGCCACCTCGCCCGCGACTTTCCCCCCGCCGAGCGCAAGCCTCTGGCGGCCATCCTCTCCCTGCTGCGGCGGGGGCGCTACCTCTGCCTGGGCGGCTTTGCGGGGGAGGAACTGCGCGCCTACGCCTTTTTCACCCGGGTGCCCGAGGGCCCCTGCTGGCTGCTGGACTACTACGCCGTCTGCCAGGGGGGCAGGGGCCAGGGGGCGGGCAGCGCCTTTTGGCAGCAGCTGCCCGGCCAGCTAGACGGCTGCCAGGGGCTGCTCATCGAGGTGGAGGACCCCGACACCGCCCCCACCGCCCAGGAGCGGGAGACCCGCCGCCGGCGCATCCGCTTTTACCTGAAAAATGGGGCCCGGGAAACCGGCTGCCGCTGCCGCCTTTTCGGGGTGGAGTACCGCATCCTCTTCTTCCCGGTGGCGCGGGACTTCCCCGACCGCGAGATCCCCGCCCTGCTGGACGCCGTCTACCGCGCCACCATCCCCGGCCCCGTCTACCGGCGGCAGGTGGCCTTTCCCCCGGCAGGGGAATAGCGGTCTTCTACCCGCCCGTTGAGAGGGGGCCCTGCGGCCCTCTCTTTTTTGCGCCAAAGTTTTGGTTGACAACAAAACAATGTTATGTTACGATAAGCCCATCGACAGAACATTGTTACGAAAGGGGCGATTTCCCTGGAACTCATCTCCAAAAAACAGCTGTTGGCCGAGACCGGCATCTCCTACGGCCAGCTCTACCGCTGGAAGCGGGAGCGGCTGATCCCGGAGGGGTGGTTTATCAAGCAGTCCTCCTACACCGGGCAGGAGACCTTTTTCCCCAAAGAGCAGATGCTCGCCCGGGTGCAGGCCATTCTGGAGGCAAAAGACCGCTACTCCCTGGAAGAGCTGGCCAAGATCCTCTCCCCCGAGGCGGTGGATGTCCCCCTTGCCCCGCGGGAACTCTGGGAGTGGGGCGAGATCGGGCCCGACCTGCTGGCTGCGGCCGAAGCCGCCGCCCCGCCCGCCGGCCTCTCCTTTGACCAGGCGGTGCTGTTGGCCGCCCTGTGGGAGGGGGTACAGCGCCTCTCCCTCCCGCCCGAAAGCGCCAAGGACTTGGTCTATCAGGCCCTGGCGCTCCCCCCGCCGCTGCGCTGCGCCGAGGGGGGCTGCACCCTCTTTCGCTGCGGGGGGGAGCTGACCCTGGCGGTCACCGGGGGGGAGCAGCCGCCCCTTTTCGGCCCGGCCGTCTCGGTGCTGGACAGCCGCCCCATGAGCGAGCTGGCCGGCCGCATCAAGATGAAGTACACCGCCCGCTTTGAGAGCGGCCCGACAGATGAGAGCAGGAGGAAATGAGATGCAGGATACGCGAATCGATGGGATGGGCACCATTGCCGGGGGGGAGTACGGCAGCGTCAAGGTCTCGGGGATGGGCAAGTGCACCGGCGATCTGACGGCCCAGTCCCTCTCCGTCTCGGGCAAGTTCACCTGCCAGGGCAAGCTGAAGGTGGGCAAACTCACCTGCAGCGGCACCGCCGACTTCGGGGGCGACATCAGCGCCGCGTCCCTGTCCGCCTCGGGGCGGCTGGTCCTGGGCGAGGACTGCAACCTCGAGGCGCAGGAGGTCCGCTGTTCCGGCTACATCCGGGTGGGGGGGCAGATCTCCGCCGACTTCCTCAAGGCCGAAGGCGCCATCAACGCCCGGGAGGTGGTGGGCGACCAGATCCAAATCATCTCCCACAGCCGCGGGCTGGGTGCTCTCCTCTTCCCCACCCTCTCCACCGTGGGGATGGTGGAGGCCACCACCGTCTCCCTCTCGGGGGTCCGAGCCGACACGGTGAGCGGGCAGAACGTGACCATCGGCCCCCGCTGCGAGATCGGACAGGTGGACTGCAGCGGCACCCTCTCGGTCCACCGCTCGGCCAAAATCGGCCGGGTCACCGGCGACTGCGTCCGGCAGGGCCTGTAAAAAAGCACACGTCAAAGGAGCGGGGGGGGGGGGGGGGGGGGGGGGGGGGGGGGGGGGGGGG